>JABAAH010000001.1 GCA_014238855.1 Planctomycetota bacterium | reverse complement strand
GGATATCTTTCCTTTTATGAAGGGCGTGAGGTCTACGCCGTCCAGTTTGATTTCGGCCGGCAGTTCGATTCCCACTACGCCGCACATTGTTGGAAATAGATCCAGCGTACTTGTTGGTTTATCGTACTCAGTGTTTGGTTCAAATGTGCCCGGTAATTTAAAAACCATCGGTACTCGAATGCCCCCTTCAAAAAGAAAGAGTTTGCCTAACTTAAGCGGCCCATTGCTTTGCACTCCGGTGTAGGTCGGCCCACCATTGTCATTGACGAAAATCACCAGCGTGTTGTCTGTGATTCCGTGTTTGTCGATCGCAGCAACAATCGAGCCTACCGCATCATCAAGAGCACTGGTCATTGCGTAATAGTCACGTTTGGTTTGGTTGGATTCATTTGGGAACCGGTCCTGATATTTTTTTGTTGCTTCGATCGGCGTATGCACGGCGTTAAACGGGACGTATGCAAAAAATGGTTGCTCATGATTATCCTCAATAAACGCAACGGTCTCTCTGGCAATTGCGTCAGTCAGATACTCGGGTTCAATCAGAGGCGCTGTGTCTCTCATGATTGTGCTGTGAAACGGTTCGGATGCTCGGGCGGCAAAAAACGAATGAGCCCCAGCCAGAAAACCGTAAAACTCATCAAAGCCGCGGGCTTGTGGGTGGAACTGAGGCTGCGTGCCCAGGTGCCACTTGCCAAACATTCCTGTGGCGTAGCCGGCCTGTTTCAGGACATCAGCCATCGTGACAACTGATGGATCAAGGCCGCGGTGCAAGCGATGCGTGATTGCGCCACCGGCTGTATTGAATTCAAACCCAAATCGTTGTTGGTATTGTCCCGACATCAGCCCGGCACGAGACGGGCTGCATGATGCTGCAGTGACATAGGCATTCGAAAAACGAACGCCTTGTTTACCAAGAGAATCTATGTTTGGCGTAGGGATTTTTTCGGATCCGTACAGCGAAGTGTCGCCATACCCAAGGTCGTCTGCGAACAGCAACACGATATTCGGTGGACGGTTTTCGCTGGTGTTGAGTGCTGGAATGGTTGATAGCAGTTGTTGTTTTCTGAATTCGCCATCGGGGTCAGCAGGAAAGACGGGCGTGCTTGAGGATTCGGTCGTAGCATTCTCTCGAGCACGACGTTGTTTCGCGAATGACTGAGCCTCTTTGATCGATACAAATCCGTTAGAATTTGCATCCATCCGTTTGAATAGTATTTTGTTTTTGACTTCATCAGGCCCGAGTCTGCCGTCACTATTCAGGTCGGCTTTGGTAAATACAGACTCAGCAGGGTTTTTTGGTTGACTGACATACTGAGCGAGGACTCGCCTCTGAAGTGTTTTGTTCTGGATACTGTCTTTGCTACTTTCTTGGCCACTTTGATCAATTTCTGTTTGCTGTCTGACATTGCCGTGATAGAGGTACAGGGCGCCGTAGGTCCAGCCCTTCAGCCCAGGATAGTTCGCGCGGTCCATGCTGAGTGCGATATATGGAGCGGGGTAGCCTTCAGGAAGAGGTATGACATTCGGCCAGCAGCGAGAATTTTCTCCCTCGCTCCATGGGGGGCGATCCATATCAAGAGCACCTAAAGCATCGAGTTCCGGATAGGAATAGACATGGAACTGTCCGCCTTTCCCACCGAACAACGCGTAGTATTGACCTCCGAATTTCTGAAGCAGGCACCCCGTGCTGTTGATATCAACCGGTCCAGCGATCTGCTTAAATGGTCCGTTCCACTGATCTGCTTCATACAGTGTGGCTGGATAGCCCGGGCCACCTTTCGCACAGACCAGAACTCTCCACTTTTGAACATCGGCATCATAAACAATGTGTGGGTCTTCTGAGGCCCCAGGCATGTCGACCTTCGCGGCCTTCATGATGGTGAAACCACAACGCGGATCACGTTTTGATGATACCGCCCACAATTGCTTTGGTTCTATTTTCTGTGGATCACCCTCGGCGGAAAATCCAACCGTAAGCCCTCGCCATTGTTCTGCGTTCCGGTCATAAAAAATATGAGAAGCAATTTCATTGCGGAGTAAACCGTCCCCCCTGTCGAATACGATGATGCTTTCAAGGCGAACATCAAAAACTGAGGGATTGAGGCTGAACACGCCCTGCAGCGGGTGCGGCAGATGTCGTCCTCGTACAGACATGGTGAACCACAAACGACCGTTATCGAGTAGTGGGGAGCCATCTTCATAGGTGAGAGCGCAGATGTCTGCTTGGCCGACTCCTGTTGTGAGCGCGGCATTCACTTGACTGATGACGATCTCCTGCCCAGCGTTCAATTGAGTGAGTAAGCGAAACTCGAACGACTGGATATGTTTTTTTTGACGCAAATCGATGAGTTGTGAGAAATCATGCGTGCTCGCAACTTCGTTACGGCCGTCCCGAACGATGAACACGTTCAAGCCACTTCCGAGGAGCTGAACTCGTAACGTGAATGGCCCTCTCACAGATTTCTTGAGGTTCGTGTTTTTTTCTTCCAGCTGTTCTCCTTTGACCATGACGCTCCATCGCAGAGAACGGCATTGGCCGGAGTCGAAGCAGGCTACTACCGACACCCGATTTTGATTGTCTGGCGTTGCGAACTCCACACCTGCCTTACCAGATTGTTTTTGGCTCTCAGCAAACGAGACATCAAACGTGGCAAATGGATTAAATCCTCCCATCCACAAGGCTGACTCGGCAGCTTTTTCAGATGTCACGTGAAGCAGTGAGTCGTCAATTGTGTAGCGACAAGACTCCCTCGTTATAGGAATCTGTGGGTATTCGGTTTTAAGGTTTACCACCTGGTTTGGTTTGAAGCCTGATAAAGGGATTGCAGAACCCTCATCAAATGAAAGCCTGCCGACCGCCTGTCTCTTGAATACAATATCTAATGGGGTGACGTCGTCTGCTGCATATGCTGAATGAATCCCCACGATGGTGAGCAACAGGATGCAGAACAGTTTCAATGGTCGTTTCATAACGATATGCCTCATTACTTCATCTCTTTGATCCTGATATTTCGCCAGGACACCGAGAGCACTTCTTGTGCACTTGCCTCGCGATGCTTGCCGCGCGGGTACCCGTGAGCTTAGAGAGCAATGACGCCGGCCGGCGGTATCCTAACACTGGTGATGTCGGCAGCGGAAATGTCATGAGCCAAAGTTTTGGTTCTTGTGGCGTGCTAGGAAACGATATCTTCAACTACATGCCCATGGACATCAGTCAATCGCATGTCTCTGCCACTGAAACGAAACGTGCTTCGGGTGTGGTCGACGCCTAATAGATGAAGCATTGTGGCGTGCAGGTCATGCATTTCAAGACGATTTTTAATGGCGCGATACCCAAACTCATCGGTTGCGCCGTACACGATTCCTGGTTTGACACCACCGCCTGCCATCCACACAGTAAAACCATACTGGTTGTGATCTCGGCCGTTGGCTCCTTGGGCAAATGGAGTGCGGCCGAATTCGCCTGCCCAGACAACGAGAGTTTCATCAAGCATGCCACGTTGGCGAAGGTCTTGTAACAAGGCAGCAATTGGCTGGTCGACAGCTCGTGCATTGTCTTCATGCCCCTGCTTCAGGTTTTTGTGCTGATCCCAACGGTCATGGCCAACATTTGGACAGGTCAGTTCAATGAAGCGAACCCCCTGCTCTACCATCCGCCGCGCGATCAGGCATTGTGCCGCATAGATGCGAGTTGGTTCATATTCTGACTCTAGGCCATAGAGTTTTTGTATGTGTTGAGGCTCATCGCTGATTGACATGACCTGCGGAACCGCTATTTGCATGGAATACGCCAATTCATAATTTTTAATTGCAGATTCAATGCTGTCGTGCTTTCCAAATTGAGCTTCAGCGAAGCCGTCCAGTTCGTTAATAAGGTCAAGTTTTGCTCGTTGGTCTTCTGGCGTTGTCTTGTGAGGCTTAATGTTTGCAACGCCCGTCCCTGAGGGCTTGAAAATGGAGCCCTGATAACTGGCCGGAAGAAAACCACTACCAAAGCAATCGAGGCCACCTGGAGGAATGAGGCCGCCATTGAGCACAACAAATCCAGGCAGGTTCTGGCACTCACTTCCCAGTCCATAGTTGACCCACGCCCCCATGCTTGGGCGGCCTTGGAGTGCACTTCCGGTGTGGAGAAAGTAGTTGGCAAATGTGTGCTCTGGAAATCCCGACGTCATTGATCGAATAACAGCAAGTTCATCAACGCACTGGGATACGTGCGGAAAGAGTTCACTGACGGGAATGCCAGAGTCACCGTGCTGTTTAAATTTCCAGGGACTCGCAAGCAGATTTCCATTGTTATTGAACTGAGTCGGTTCGACTTTAAAGAGGTCGCCAGGATCTTTACCGTTGTATTTGTCGAGCAGTGGTTTCGGATCAAACGTGTCAACCTGTGAGGGGCCGCCATCCATATACAGGAAGATAATGTTTTTTGCTCGAACCTTATGATGCGGCCCATGACCAGCCTGTACGGGTGTAGTTCTTGGTACTGAGTCAGATGAAAATGCTGGGTCAGCGTGAAGAGCTGCAAGTGCCACTGCACCAAACCCATTTGCACATTGCGAGAGCATCCCGCGGCGACTCATCGGGCTGGGCCTGTGTTGGTGGCAAGGAAATGGGTCGTGGTGAATCATCGTAGGAATATGAACTCCTTCGTGTTCACAAGAGCATGAGCCAGTTCTGACCAGTAGGTGTCATCAAAGTCGAATGACTTGCTGTCGGCTGCCTTTGAAGACAGGAACGCAAGGGATGTCGCCGTTTCTTGTTTGGTTGGATAACGGCTGAATGCCGAGAGGTACATCCATTCGATCCGCTTGGAGGCGGCGTCGAAGCCAGTGCCGGTAATGTTTTTCGCTGCTTGCTTGCTCCAGTCGTCTGCTAATTCAACGACGAGGGGGTCGTTCAAAAGAATCAGGGGTTGAGCCGGAACGTTTGAGACATTACGCCGGCCCATGGAGCTGAATGGAGTTGGCGTATCGAATGCCAGCATGAAAGGTGAAAGAAAATTACGCCGCACGGATATGTAAATAGAGCGACGACCATCACCATCAAGTGAGCCACTTTTTTTGGGCCGCCCCCTGCCGTTCATAAATGATGTCAGATGGATTGGAACCGGAGGACCGAACGCGGTTGTATCGAGGTGGCCGGAAAGTGTGAGGAGAGAGTCTCTGATTGCTTCGCCCTGTAGTCGTCTCGGGGGGTAGTGGTGCCACAGCAGATTGCTTGGATCTAATTCTTTTTCCCTCTGGTTGGCATGGCTCGACATCTGGTATGTCCGGGATAGGACGATGTACTTGATCATGCTTTTGATGCTACGGCCTTCTTGCAGGAATCTGGTCGCAAGATGGTCCAAGAGACGAGGGTGCGTTGGACGTTTTCCGAGAAAGCCAAAGTCGTCAGTGGTTGGCACGATGCCACGGCCCATGAGATGGTGCCAGATGCGATTGACGATGACCCGCGAAGTCAGTGGGTTGGTTGGATCATTCACGAGTTCTGCCAGTTGAAGTCGGCCACTACCTTTTTTGATCGGAAGTGGTTTGTCGCCCGAGATTGCAGTGAGGAAGTGTCGGGGCTCAATCTGTCCCGGTTTTGCTGAGTCGCCACGAATCAGAATGCGATCGTCTTCTCCGGTTCCGTCCATCATCGACAGAGCAAGTCGTGATGTACGGACAATGTGAGAAGCGAGCTGTTCTCGCTCGCCTTTCCATGATGAAATTATGTCACGGGTCGAGAGGTCGGTTTCAGTCTGGGTGCTGTTATTCTGGGTGTCGTTATTCAGTATGGCTTCGGCTATCTTTGCATACTCTTCGTATTGGTGGTCGTTCTCGTTTATGCGTTTTTCGAATGTGGCCAAGGCGCTTTCGGAAAGCCCCTGAACGGCCATGCGAACGGCTATTTCTTGATTTGACTCGGGTATAAATTCTAGATGGAGGCGATGACCGACGTATCGGTCGAGGTTGAGGCGTACCCATCGCTGGCCGTCTTTAAAACGAACAACGGTTTGTTTGTGGAGTGGTCCGGCAACCAGACGATGTGAGTCGACACAGGCAATAATATGTCCTGTGCCATCAACAAGACAATGAACCTCACCATTTATTAATTCAAAGGTTGGTGAGCGAAGCGTTCTGCCACTCTTGGGAATTTTTGTGAGCACGCTCTGGTTTTGGAAAGCGCCTTCTGTGATCGATTCAAGACCATTCCAGAGTGGATCATTGACTGCAGCACCGAACGTGCTGATTTTCAGATGGCCAGTAGCGCTATCCAGGTATGGCTCCCCTGCTCTTTGCGGAGATAAACCAAAAATAAATCCATCCTGAAGGAAACTGTCTTGAGGAAGGTCGGAGTAATTAAACAGTATGCAATCATCAGTCAGTTTTGGTGCCGTCGCGGGAGCCAGAATGCCACGTTTTTCAAGCAGGCCATCAATCTGCTGTTTGTACGTGCTGTCAATGTCAGCAAGTTGTATCGCAACCTGGCGATTGTGCTCCATTGATTCAAAGCGAATCTGTCGATAATCACTGCTTTGTAAAAAACCGCTGAGTGAATAGTAGTCAGCCGTTGAAATGGCATCGTATTTGTGGTCGTGGCAACGCGCGCATGCAACGGTGACACCAAGGAATGTCTTCGAAAACACGTCGATCATGTTGTCAAAACGATCTGCCTCATCTTTTCGGATGTCGACGGGAGAGTGCACCCATTCGCCTAAAAACCAGAATCCCGTTCCAAGAATAGATTCATTGAATTTGTCCTTTGGGTGCAGTCGGGGATTCGGCAGGAGGTCACCGGCAATGTGTTCGCGGACGAATTGGTCGTATGGAATGTCAGCATTGAGTGCTCGAATGACGTAGTCGCGGTATTGAAATGCATTGGGCGTGTCATTGTCGAATTCATGTCCTCGAGATTCTGCATAGCGCACAACGTCTAGCCAGTGTCGCCCCCATCGCTCTCCGAAGTGTGGGGACTCAAGGAGTTGATCAACGACGCGTTCAGTCGCCTGCGGGTTTTTGTTTTGGATAAATGCTTTGACTTCATCTGCTGTTGGAGGCAGACCAATCAAATCGAAATACAGACGTCGAAGGACTGCTGTTCGTTCAGCGTCCCGAGATGGTTTGATATGAGCCTGTTCAAGTTGTGAAAGAGTAAAAAGATCAATGTCATTATTCAGCCATTCAATATTTTGAACTGTCGGCAGATCTGATGCGGCCATAGGCTGCCATACCCAGAAATCTGTTTTTCGCTTTTCAAGGTCGAAGTCGTCTTGAGTTGAATGTGCGACAGGTGCTGGTTCATCTGGCCAGGGAGCACCTATCTCAATCCAGTGAACGAGTGTTTGGATGTCCTCGTCGCTGAGTTTGCCCTTCGGTGGCATTTCATATGAATCGTAATGTAGAGCTTCGATGAGTAGGCTGCTGCTTGCGTCACCCGGAACAATAGCTGCTCCCGAATCGCCACCACGTAAGTGAGACGCTCGGCTGTCAAGGAGAAGGTTTGCTTCGACACGCTTCGCATGAGTGCTGTGGCACTCATAACAATGTGTCACCAATAATGGTCGGACATCTCGCTCGAAAAACTCAAGGTGCTTGACCAAGGACGATTGCTCTTTAGCTTGAGTCGAGGTGCCTGCGGCACACAAGAAGCCGTGAATCAGAAACAGGGTTAAGGATAGACGCATATCAGGAATCACCATACGAACGAAAAGACCATGAAAGGTGCACCCAAATGTTATAGTCACATCCTAACGCTTCTGCGATCACACGGCCTGGTAAATCCACGTCGCCAGCCTCAAACGCATTACCAACGCTGGGGGGGGGTGTTCTTCTGGTCATTAAAAGTCGAGGGAATTGTGTTTTTTTCTTTGTCTCTTCGTCTCGATGCCTAAAACCTTTCCAGTTGAAACTGAAGCAAGGTCTTGAGGAGATTATTCACAGGAGGTGCGAGAGTCATGGCATTACAGGCAACGGCAACACGACCGGAGGCATGGGGCTGGCATTTACTTGGGCCGATCAATCCCCTCGTGGTGATTGCTAAAAATCGTCCTGGAGGTCCGTTTGTGGCAGTCGGAGTGATTTACATGCTTGGCATTGGTCCGCTCTTCGATATTTTTTTAGGCAAGAGCATTTGCTATCGGCCGGCACGTGAATCTGGGCGACCGTTTGAAGTCATGTTGTACGCGCACGCGATATGTCAGTTGATTGCTGGGTGTACGCTTGTACTACTTACACATGGTGGGGCGTCGCTGTGGATTGTGCTCGTTGCTGCAGTGAGTACGGGTATTAATTCGGGAGCCTCAGGCGGGCGGCCGGGGTGGTTACTATCCATGCGCTGTCTGGGTACTACGGCTGCTTTTAGGTTGCGTTGATACCGCCTCTGTGGCGACGACGGATTCATCCGAATATGCCCTCAGTCAGCAGAACGAGTGCTCACCAGAAGCTCACCAGAAGCCTGCACAGAAGCCTGCACAGAAGCCTGCACAGAAGCCTGCACAGAAGCCTGCATTGGGCTGTATTAATAGTGCTGGGCATTTGTGCATCACGCTGAGTGATGATGGAACCATACTGTTGTACTGGTCATAGACAAGCAGGCTTGAAACGAGCAGGCTTGAATTCAAACGCGCAGTCTTAAAATGGTACGTCCTTAAAATGGTACGTCATCGTCGGCGGCCTCTGCGAGCACATTATCGATGTCAGGCGTTGCCCCGGATGAGTCGGACGAGTTGCCTGTAATGACCCGAAATGACATCGCTTCGGCAGAAAGGAAATATTTTGGATCGCTTGATTCATCGCGCTGCCACTTTCGTCCGCTCAGGCGATACGACACCTCAATTTCATCACCAAGATGTAAGTCATCAACTGAATCACATGCGTCTTTTAGAAACTCAACTGGTATGTAATTTGTAAATCCACTGCCTTTGTTCTGCTCAAGAACAACAAGTCGCTTTCGGAATCCTTTTTGTCCGAATGTTTTCGTTTCTTCAATAAGGTGAATAGTTCCCTTGACTAAGGCGTCACTCATTTTTATGGCTCCTGTTGCTTTCTAGATGATAGCCCGGTTCTCTCGGCAGAAACGAATACTTGAAATTGTATCTGTAGTCTACCGAATTCAGGCGGATAAGACGGAAAGTGTTTTTTTAAAAACAAGAGGGACTCCGGTTCTGCAGTTGCAGGTTTTCGTGCATTTTGTCCAGCGGTGACAAGGAAAGAATTACGAACGGATCACACGGAATTATAATCTCTGTGCTGATGAGGCTGGTGCTACGTTTGAGCGGTCTGTTAGTCTTCTGAGATGAAGAAGAGCCAGCAAGGGAAACCAAGTCTTCCTGACGAGAGTCAGTCGCACACACGTTCGGTGAAGGATGGTCAGTCGACTCGAATCGTTGGGTTTGACCCAGGACTCAATATTACTGGCTATGGTGTAATTGAGGTGCTCCCGAATCAGCAGGTTCAGCTTGTTGAAGCCGGTACGATCCGGCCGAAAAGCAAAGATGATATTCAAGATCGCCTCCACGTCATTCACTCGGGTGTTCGGGAAATTCTCGAGACATTCGCTCCACAATCAATGGCAATTGAGCAGCTTTTCGTGCACGTCCGTTTTCCCAAAACTGCGATTCTTATGGGGCACGCTCGGGGTGTAATCTGTCTTGCTGCTGCACAAGCGGGAATTGAACTCCACCATTATTTGCCGAATCGAGTAAAAAGCATGCTGACAGGAAGTGGCCATGCGGGAAAGGAACAGATGCAATTGGCTGTGCAGCGGGAGTTGCGATTAAAGACTCGTCCTGAACCAGCCGATGCTGCTGATGCACTCGCAATAGCACTTGCAGACTTTTACCTGAGGCTTCGTGCGTTACCAGGAACGCAGGCCCAGTTTCGAGACAATACATAAGCATTGGGTAATACTCAGAAAGGCCGATATCGTATGAGTGTCGTAGAATGCCTCGTTGTTGCTTGGGGAATGAAAGAATGATTCGTAAAATTTCAGGCTGTCTTGATCGCGTAGAGCCAACAGCTATTGAATTGGCAGTAGGTAATATTGTGCATGAAGTGCTCGTTCCAGAAATGGTGAGAAGGCAGCTTCAGCCCAAGCTGGGTAAAGATATTTCGTTGTACACGCTTGAGTACCTCGAGGGTAATCCGACACGGGGTAATCTCGTGCCTCGTATAGTGGGGTTTCTTTCAGAAGTAGAGCGAGAATTTTTTGAGCTGTTCTGCGAAGTTGACGGGGTTGGGGTTCGCAAAGCATTGCGAGCCATGGTCCGTCCCGTTGGTGAGGTGGCCACCGCCATTGAGGAGCAGGACACGAGTGCGTTGTCAAAGTTGCCTGGCGTTGGTGCCGCAACAGCTGAGCGCATCATTGCGAAGCTTCGAAGAAAGATGCCGAAGTTTGCCCTTCTTGTCGCCAAGGATTCACCTGCCGGCGAAACAGCCGGTAGTGATGTACTCACGGAAACAGCTGATGTTTTACGGAGTCTTGGCCATTCTGAGGCAGATGCACGCAGGCTCGTTGATGGGTTGCGGGACAACAGTAAGAAAATAAATGATGTCCAAGCCGCTCTTGAATTGATTTATAGGCAGACGCATGCGAAGAAGTAACTGTGTAGAAAGCCTTCGCCCACGGCGCGAAGGGGATTCAGTCTGAGGAGGCTTTTGTGAGTGAATTTCGAGAACCATCGGTTGAGGCGACGGATGATGCGCAGCCTGAGGATCGTGTTCTGCGCCCACAGCGTCTTGAGGAAATGGTCGGGCAGCAAGATGTTCATGAACGACTCGCAATTGCAATCGATGCCGCTCGAAAAAGATCAGAGCCGTTGGGGCACATCCTGCTTGATGGACCACCGGGATTGGGGAAAACTACATTTGCAACATGCATACCAAGAGAGCTCGGGGCGACGTTACAAATTGCTAGTGGTGCCGCGCTCGCTGCTCCAAAAGATCTGCTCCCTTATCTTACAAATGCTGGTGAAGGTTCGGTTTTGTTTATTGATGAGATCCATCGTCTTCCAATTGCTGTGGAAGAGTTTATGTATCCGGCCATGGAGGATTTCCGGATCGATATAACTCTTGGTGACGGAATGAGCGCACGAACAATTAATATGCCACTTCAACCGTTTACTCTTGTTGGTGCAACCACTCGAGCCGGATTGATTTCCGCGCCGCTTCGAGATCGGTTCGTTGTCCGGGAGCATCTTGACTATTACAGCGTTCCTGAACTCGCAAAAATTATTTTTCGATCTGCTGGAAAGCTCGACATGCCCATGGATGCTGAGACAGCGACAGAGATTGCAGGGAGGAGTCGGGGCACACCTCGTCTGGCGAATAATCGACTACGCTGGATACGGGATTACTCAACAAGTCGAGCTAATCGAGTCGTTGATCTGGAGATCGCGAGGACAGCACTTGAGATGCAGGGTATTGATGAGCTTGGTTTGGATGGTTTTGATCGCCGATATCTTGAGACGCTTCAGCGTGTTTTTGGAGGCGGACCAGCAGGAATTGAAGCCATTGCACATACGATGAGTATAGCTGTCGATACACTTGAAGATGATGTCGAGCCATTTCTTTTACGGTACGAACTCATTATTCGAACCCCGCGAGGTCGCCGTCTTACAGAGCGAGGGGAGGCACATCTAGGCCATGCTCCACGTTCTGGTCCGCAGCATAAATTGTTCTGAAAGTATCCCGCTCGTGGCTGAAGAGAACGGTTCTTGACGGCCACTGCACTGGAACGTAGATTTAAGGGTTCCGAGATGCCAGATCCGGCTTTTTTTATGATCTGGTTTTTTTTACAGGTAAGAAATTATGGCCGTCCCAAAACGCAGGCATTCAAATCATAGAACTGGTACCCGAAGAGCACATGATTTCCTCAAACCTCGGCAGTTAACATATTGCCCGACATGTGGAAAAGCCGTGCCAACGCATCGGGTGTGCAGTAACTGTGGTCATTATATGGGCCGACTAGTAGTAAAGACTGAGGATTAGTCTCTTGGCGGACGAATCGTTCGCGCTGCTCTTTCCGGGCCAAGGCGCACAATACGTCGGCATGGCTGGGGCATGGTGCCTCGAATGCCCCCCTGCCCTGCAGATTTTCCAAGACGCATCGGAAGTCTTGGGGTACGACCTTCTTGAGGTTTGTACGAACGGGCCGTCTGAGCAACTCAATAAGACTGCTGTCAGTCAACCAGCGCTGCTCGTGACGAGTCTTGCAATGCTTGAGGTTTTGCGACTGCGCGGCGATACGCCGTTTGCCGGAAGTCATAGAGAATTTTTGACAGCGGGTCTTTCTCTTGGAGAATATTCTGCTCTCGTGCATGCCGGTGCCTTAGATGTGGAGTCAGCAGTACGGGTTGTTGACGTGCGAGGCCGGGCCATGCAGGCCTGTGCTGATGCGGAGCCAGGTGGAATGGTTGCGATACTAGGGCTCGATCGAGATCAAATTGGCGAGGTATGTGAAACATCCCGTGGCAGCGATGTTCTCTCGATTGCGAACGTTCTTTGTCCGGGGAATATTGTTGTTTCTGGGAGTCGGTCTGCGTGCGACAGAGTATCTGAGATAGCCATGAAAGCTGGTGCAATGAAATGTGTGCCGCTTGAGGTTGCTGGTGCGTTCCATACGCAACTCATGGAGCCGGCCCGGGACAAACTCACAGAAGTCCTCGAAAAAATAGATTTTTGTGAGCCGAGGATTCCTGTGATCAGCAATGTTGATGCAAAGCCTCATACTGCCCCTGACGAAATTCGTAGTCTGCTCGCACGGCAGGTCTGTGGTGTCGTCGAATGGCATGCGTCAATGGAGCATTTGCTATCGACGGGAGTGGGCTGCTTGTGGGAGGTTGGGCCGGGTAGAGTTTTGCGAGGGCTACTCAAGCGAATCGATCGAAAAAAACCATGCAATGGTGTGATTGATACGTAAACTAGTTCGTTCTTCTGATCTCGATGGCACGAACGTGACAAAATACAAAAACAGATTTTAGAAAGAGAAATGGATACACGTTATGGCCGAAACAAATCAAGAAAAGTCATTGCGGGTCGATTTATCCGGCCAAGTAGCCCTTGTGACTGGCGCGAGTCAAGGCATAGGCCAAGCTATTGCAGTGACGCTGGCAGCCAATGGAGCAACAGTATGTCTTTTGGCGAGGAACAAAGAAAAGCTCGCATTTGTCGCCGAACTAATTACCAGTGCGGGAGGCAAATCTGACCCGATGCCTTGTGACGTTTCTCAATCCGATGCGATTGAAAAAGTGGTGGAGACGGTTGTTCAAAAACATGGACGGCTCGATATCCTCGTTAACAATGCTGGTGTGACTCGAGACACGCTCATACCCCGAATGAGTAATGATGAGTGGGATGAAGTCTTGGCGACGAATCTCCGAGCACCGTTCCTGTTTATGCGGGCAGTGAGTCGGCCCATGATGCAGCAGCGTTACGGAAGAATTGTGAATATTTCAAGCGTGTCAGGGATAATCGGGAATCCTGGGCAGGCCAACTATTCAGCCTCGAAGGCAGGTCTTATTGGTCTTACTCAGACGGTGGCGAAAGAGCTCGCTGGCAGGAAAATTACCGTGAATGCGGTTGCTCCGGGGTTTATTGCCAGTGAAATGACCGATGCCATGGGGCCGGCCCTTATGGATGTGGTGAAAAAACGAGTTCCGGCGAAGAGGCTTGGTCTGGCAACGGAAATTGCCGAAGCAGTCGCGTTTCTTGCTTCTCCGTCTGCTGGCTACATTACGGCTCAGACTCTTGTTGTAGATGGTGGTTTGATCGGTTAAGACGCCCTGCTTGCCGTTTTTTTTGGTACGAACTGGACAGGGTATGGTGTGACCCGGTATATCTTGCGGTACAGTTTCGTCGCTTTCAAACTGTTTCATGATTAGTTTGCGGCGGATTTGTTATTTAAAACATTTCATACGTTTCGCGAGACAGGATCGCGATTCACAATATTTGGAGGATCAGACGTGGCATCAGTCCAGGATCGAGTGATCGACATCGTTGCTTCTCAGTTAGGCGTAAGCAAGGAACAGATCACTTCCGAGACATCGTTCATTAACGACCTCGGTGCAGACTCTCTCGATACCGTGGAACTCGTTATGGAACTCGAGGAAGAATTCGAGATCAATATTCCCGACGATGCTGCCGAGAAAATTCAGACTGTTGGCCAAGCGGTTGAGTTCATTGAAAACAATCAAGGCTGATCCAGTTTTTGCAAAGATCACATGTTTTGCTCAGGTTTGATCAAGGACGACATGAAGCGACGGATTGTGCTTACTGGTCTCGGAGTAGTTACGTCTCTTGGCAGGCCTGTTGAAACGCTATGGAGTCGACTGCTTGCTGGTGACAGCGGCGTCGGACCAATCTCTCTTTTTGATGTTTCAGGGTATCGAGTCCAGTTTGCCGGACAGGTCCCATGGGATGGTTTAGCAGAGGGTGTCGCTGGCGTAAAAGAACTTCGGCGAATCGATCGCTTTACGCAGTTTGCGATTGCTGCCGCTGCTGATGCGGTGCGAGATTCAGGTATTGATTTTCAAAAAGAAGATCCGTACCGGTGTGGTGTCGTTGTTGGTTCAGGTATAGGCGGGTTAGCTGAGTTTGAGGCACAGCACGAGAGACTAATCAAAAAGGGCATCGATAAGGTTTCGCCGTTCACGATACCGAAGTTGATTGTGAATGCTGCGAGTGGTCATGTCTCTGCAATTCATGGTATTAAAGGGCCAAATTTTGCCGTTGCTACGGCGTGTGCAAGCGCTGCTAATTCTATCGGTGAGGCGTTGCGAGCAATTCGGTATGGTGATGCCGATGTCATGGTGGCTGGAGGAAGTGAAGCGGCTCTTACTCCCATGGGTCTTGCCGGTTTTCAAAACATGCGAGCGCTCTCTTTTCGAAGTGATGCCCCACAGCAGGCGAGCCGGCCATTTGATAGTGACCGAGACGGTTTTGTGCTGGCAGAAGGGGCTGGCGTTGTTGTTCTTGAGGAATTCGAACACGCTCGCCAGCGTGGGGCGAAAATATATGGTGAGCTCATGGGGTATGGTTCAAGCGGTGATGCAGGGCATATTACCCAGCCTGATGAAGAGGGCCGTGGCGCTGCAAGAGCTATGTCGATGGCGCTCAATGACGCGGGCGTCTCTCCGGACTCGATTGATTACATTAATGCTCATGGGACAAGCACTCCGCTCGGCGACAAGGCGGAGACGTTAGCGATTAAAAAAGTATTCGGCGAACATTCAAAAAGTCTTGTTGTTTCGAGTATCAAGAGCCATCTTGGGCACACGCTCGGTGCGAGCGGCGGTATTGAACTCGTGGCCTGCGCGATGGCACTCCAGCATAATGTGGTTCCACCAACAATTAATCTTGAAACGCCAGACCCTGAGTGTGATCTTGATTACGCACCAAATCAGCCGAGAGAGTTACAGGTCCAAGTGGTGATGAGTAATAGTTTCGGTTTTGGAGGTCATAACGCCAGCCTTGTGCTCGGCAGGCTTTCCTGAATATCGGCTGGCTTTCCTGGATAGTGTGTAATTGTGAACTTGAGAACGCAACTTAATGAGTCTGTTCTACGGGGAATGAATTTCCAACTGTGCCCAGAAAAAAGTTCTGTGCCTCAAAGCCGGCAAGTTGGTTCTATGCAAATTTTTGGAGCACCTCGCAACCAAGGGGAATCGCATCGACGTGTGGTCGTGTCGTGTGTCGTTTGGGTTTTGCTGGCAGTTTGGGCTCCGCACCATGTGTTCTGCCAGATTCCATCAACCGCTGGACAGGTATGGAAGACGTACGATATCGCACCTTTTGTACAGGTGGCTGGAGTCGGAAGCGAAGAGCATGTCGTGCACTGGATTCTCCAGCAGACTGGGTATGAACAGTGGCACGGAAAGCACGCGGCGTCTCTGTCGGCTTCTGAGGCAAAGCTTTCCTGCTATCACACCCCGGATATGCAGTCCAAGGTTGCTGATGTTGTTGAGCGATTTACTGCAGACGTTGCATCACCTCATCGGTTTCAAATACGTGTCATTGGAATCGGTTCCGTGCGGTGGCGTCAGCAGGCATCAGAGACAATGACGGCAATGCCGACTGCTACAGCAGGTGTGCAGGCGTGGGTTGTGCCCCGTGAGAATTCAGCGGAGTTAGTCAATCGACTTTTGGCACGAAATGATGTTGAAGAATTACCAGTCGGGCCAGTGTTTGCAGCGAACGGTGTGCCCGCAACGTTATCCGGGGTTCGTGAACGTTCTTACATACAAGACATTACCATCAACTCGTCACTTCCGAATGGATGGCAACCGTTGTCAGCCACGTGTCGAGAGGGCTTGAGCGTTGACGTGCAACCGCTTGTCTCTCTTGATGGTGAACTTGTAGATATGGTTCTTCGCTGTCGGATTGATCAGATTGAACGCATGGCATCTGTCTCAGTAGCTGTACCTGTTGGCAATCGCCCTGACGTGAAACTAGAAGTGCCCCAAATTTCGGCAGTTCGGATTGGTGAGCGATTCCGTTGGCCAGTATCTCGAACCCTTGTTATTGGGTTGGGGTTAGTGCCTTGGCCAGTACCCGGCCAAAATAAGGCGGCGTCGGCAGGTCTTTTTACTGAAATCAAACGAAGTGATGCAATTGTTGTGATTGAACCACGTCTTCGTAACAAGGTGCCACAGCAGTCCGCTTTGCCTCCATCTGATCTAGGATGGAAGGAATCAATCTCGTATTGTAGCTTTTCCCGTCGACATCAGCACTCTGACTAATGGTCGTCCTGCTAATAGTCGACCTGATAATATTTGTACCAGCCTTTTGAGAACATGGACTCTGGTTTCTTTTATGAATGCAACGAATCATCGCCGAGTTGTAGTGACTGGTGTAGCCGCCATCTCACCGTTCGGTCTTACGGTTGAAGATCTTTGGGCAGGGTTGATCGAGGGGCGTTCGGCTGTTGGTCCCCTGTCTGCTTTTCCTGTCGATGGCTTACCGTTGCGTTATGCCGCTGAAGCAAATTGTTTTACTGGGCATATCAGTGAGTTTGGTGAACTCGATGCGAGTCGGAAGAAGTCAATTCGGAAGGGCTTGAAAGTGATGTGTCGGGAGACGCAAATGGCAGTTGCAGCTGCACAGCGTGCCCTTTCCGACAGTGGTCTTGTGACCGGAGCATCACCGACTGTGATCCCAGAGCGATTTGGATGTGTATTCGGTTCTGACTATATGCTGACAATGCCAGAAGATTTTACGGCAGCAGTTGAGCGTTGTCGGGGAAGCGATGGACAGTTTGATTTCAACAGATGGGGTGCAGAGGGGCTTCCTTCGATGACACCTCTGTGGTTATTGAAGTATCTGCCGAACATGCCAGCAAGTCATATTGCTATCTTCAATGACCTTCGTGGTCCGAGTAATTCACTTACAGTGCGAGAGGCGAGTGGCCATATCGCTGCTGGAGAGGCGGCCATTACTATCAAACGCGGAGCCGCTGATGTCATGCTAGTGGGAGCGACAGGCACCCGTATTCACCCGATGAAGATGGTTCATGCAATCTTGAATGAGCAGGTGGCTTTGGGTGACGATTCGCCAGAGACCTGGAGTCGCCCATTTGATCGTGATCGAAAGGGGATGGTACTTGGCGAGGGCGCTGCTGTACTCATCTTGGAAGAACTTCAGCACGCTCAGAATAGGAATGCACAGATCTACGGTGAAATTCTTGGGCATGCAGCGGCGTCACATGTTACGGGGATGGCAGTCGGTCAACGAAAGTCTGTCGTGCGATCAGTTACTTCCCGAGCACTTGCATCAGCTGGTATCAGTTCGGATGCTCTCGGACATGTTCACGCACAGGGGTTAAGCACGACTGAGGGTGACAAGGAGGAATATGGCGGACTACGAGAATCACTCGGTGAAACGATGGACCAACTGCCTCTGGTCTCAGCAAAAAGCAATTTTGGCCATCTAGGAGCTGGTAGTGGACTTATTGAATGCATTGCGAGCCTCCTGGCACTTCAAAAAAACGAGCTTTTTCTGCATAAAAATTATGAAACACAGGATGCTGAGTGCCCGATTCGTGCGGCAATCCGAGGAGATACAGCGGGTGATAGCTTTCTGAGCTTTGCAGCAACTCCGCAGGGTCAAGCCGGTTCCCTTGTTTTCGGGCGGTGCCCAGAAGGGGCCATTGGAGCTGCTTCTTGACAGTTTCCGATGCCTGTTTTACCTTCTGATACTAGGAAGGTGCCTTGTCGGACCTTCGTATTGGTTTGTGGCGTGCTGGTTTGAGGAAACGCTGAGATCGCCTTTATCGGGTGCTTTTTGACGGCCACGGTTTTGTGGAGCGTCGACTTTTCCGGCACGACTTACAGGTGCTGGCTCCCCGATCACTGCACTTGGAAGTAGAGTTGGCGGTCTTCGATATATCTGGATTGGGTTAGTGAGTTCCGAGACACGCATGAAGCCAGAAGAAATTCTCCGAATAGTCGACGCAATTCATCGCGATAAAAACATCGACAAGGAGATCGTTTTTCAGGCGATTGAATCTGCGTTGGTCACCGCATTAGTACGCCATTATGGCGAAGATGCCGAAGTCATCATACAAATCGATCGGGAATCGGGTGCTATCGCTGGAACTTGCGATGGCACAAATATTGACCCGGAAGAGATCACTGGGCGAATTGGCGCACAGACAGCCAAGCAAGTGATTATTCAAAAAATCCGCGAAGCTGAGCGAGATTCCATTCATGATGAGTATGAAGAGCAAGTCGGCCAGATGGTCTCTGGGCTTGTGACACGTTTCGATGGTGGCGTCGCCACCGTATCTCTTGGGGCGACCGAGGCGATATTGCCTCGAAGTGAACAGATCCCGGGTGAGAGTTTTCATGTGAATGAGCGGGTACGAGCCACGATTTTCGAAGTTCGGAAATCAGGTAGTCGTGTTAAAATAATTCTGTCGCGGATTCGGCCACAGTTGGTCCAAAGACTTTTTGAACAGGAAATCCCTGAAATTATTGACGGCATTATTGAAATTCGTGCTATTTCTCGGGAGCCTGGGTACCGCAGTAAGGTTGCAGTAATAAGTTCTGATAATCGGGTGGACTGCGTCGGGGCTTGCGTTGGCGTCCGAGGTAATCGGATCAAGAA
The DNA here is from genome assembly GCA_014238855.1 of Planctomycetota bacterium. Lineage (GTDB taxonomy): Bacteria > Planctomycetota > Planctomycetia > Pirellulales > UBA1268 > UBA1268. Next base: position 186,850 of record JABAAH010000001.1, on the reverse strand, counting down.
TATTGTTGAAGAACTTGGTGGTGAGCGAATCGATATCGTTCGTTGGAACGATGATCTTCAGGTGCTTGTTCCCAATGCTCTCCAGCCAGCAGAAGTCGATGAAGTGATTCTCTGCCAGATGCTTGGTCGCGGTATTGTCCTTGTGCGTGAGGATCAACTGTCACTTGCAATTGGACGACGAGGTCAAAATGTCCGTCTTGCTAGCAAGTTGTGTGGCTGGGATATCGAAATTATGACGCGAGAAGAACTCGATCAGCAGATCGAACGCGCCGTGGATGGGTTCTCTTCAATTGAGGGCCTCGAAGAATCAGTTGCGGAACGACTTGTCGGTGAAGGGTTTCTATCGTACGACGACCTCTCTGTTATTGAGCCTGATGATCTGATGGAGATGGGCGAGTTATCGGCAGAAGCAGTCGATATGATTGTGAATGAAGCCGAAAATCGAGCAACTGTCGCTGAAGTAGCGGCTGCAGACGAACGACGGAAGCAGCGTGAGCAGGAGCATGTCGAGCCGGTCTCGGTAGAAGCGAATGCAGACAGTAGCGTTGAGAATGCTTCAGAGGCTGGTGAAGAAGTGCAGGAGCAGGAGTCGACCTCACAAGGCGAACCCATGGATGCTGAGATTGCATCAGGGGAAGCAAGTGAGGCATCAACACCTCCGCAATCTGGTTCATGATGTTTCAGGAATTTTTACAGTGCTGGCAAAGTTTTGTTTGCTGGCTAAAGAGGATCAATAAAGGTCGGAGTAACACTCGTGGCGGTTCGCATATACAGTCTTGCGAAGGAATTAAAACTCGACAGCAAAGAGCTCGTCGAACTGTGTTCTCGCGCGGGTATTCAAGATAAGGGTTCTGCCCTTGCTAGCCTTGATGACACTGAAGTTTCCAGGCTTAAAGAATTCATTGCAGGGAAAACTAAGACGCCTGATCGGCCAAAGACAACTGAGGCCGCGGCACCCCCGAAAAATCCTACGGTGCTCACGAGAGAAGATTATGTCGCGCCGACTGGTGCAGCCCGCCAAGGTCGACCGAAAGAATTGGGTTCGAGGACCCCTGCCCCAAAGCCTGCCCCCTTGGGAAGGGCTGCGAGACCCACGGGCGAACGCCCGGAATCAGGAGATCAAGGTGGCGAAACAGCTCCACCGATACAGGTGCGACCAGGAGCCAATCGGGGACCGCGTTCAGGGAACAAGCCAGCCCCAAGGCCCACCTTTAAATTGCCGCCAATGCCAGCAGCTGGCCGGAAGCCTGTGGCAAGAGTATCCGACGAGCCAGTTGCGCAAAAGCCAGATGTAAAGCTCCCACTTGATGCCATTCGAAGTGCAAAAGCGGGTGGCACAAAGCCTCTTGCAGAGCATATGCGGAAGCACGAAGGACGCCAGCAAGATCAGGGCCCTGGTCAACGTGTTGGCCAGCGTGGTGGTCAGCGTGGTGGTTTATTACGTGACGGAATGACAGGTGGTGGCCTGGCTCCACCGCTTCCACCGTCGGGTGCCGCCGGTCGACCGCGGAAGTCTGGCAAAGGTGGTGGTCAGCGAGAGGATCTTCTTGGTGGCCGTGAGCTGCGACAGTTGCATCGGAAGCGACCCGATCGACGCGGCCGTGGAGATGATGATGATCGGTCAATGAGGCGTCGTCGTCCTCGTCAAAGACGCGGCCCTTCTGTTTCGACTGCAGCGCCAAGAAAAACAAATGCCTCAGTTCAGGTGCCCTGCACAGTTCGTGCGTTCTCTGAGTCAATTGGGCTTGCTGCAAGTGAGGTCTTACGAAAACTTCTCAGCTTTGGTCTCGATGTGATTCCAAATATGAGTACGACACTTGATAAAGATACCGTCGAGTTAATCGCTGCTGACTTAGGAGTCCAGCTCGACATAAAAACTGCAGAAGATCTTGAAAAAGAATTACTTGCTGGATTTGATGCTGTTGATGAAGATCCTGAACTGCAACAATCCAGAGCACCAGTTATCACTTTTCTTGGGCATGTAGATCACGGTAAGACATCTTTGCTAGATAAGATTCTTGGCAGTGACGTTGCTGCGAGGGAAAGTGGTGGCATCACTCAGCACATGCGGGCCTACACCATCGATCATAGTGGCCGGCCAATTTCATTCGTCGATACACCCGGTCATGAAGCATTTACACAAATGCGGGCTCGAGGAGCAAATGTAACTGACTGTGCTGTGCTTGTTGTTGCAGCGGATGATGGCATCATGCCACAGACAGAGGAAGCAATCAGTCACGTTCGAGCGGCCAATGTGCCGATCGTCGTTGCGATCAATAAAATTGATCTTCCGGGTGCAGATATTGATAAGGTTTTCCAGCAACTCGCTGCAAATGAGTTGTTGCCTACAGAATGGGGTGGCGATACTGAAGTTGTCAAAACAAGCGCTACAACAGGAGAGGGTGTGGATGAGCTACTTGACACCCTTTTGACCATTGCTGAGTTGCATGACATTCAAGCAAATCCAGATCGGTCGGCTGCCGGTGTTTGCCTAGACGCCTCCGTGCACGGCGGACAGGGTGTCATCGCCTGTCTACTTGTCCAGAAAGGCACGCTTCAAGTTGGAGATGCGGTTGTTTGTGGTGAGGCAACTGGCACCGTTAAGTCGATGCAGGATACTCTGAAGGATCGACGAGTAAAACAGGCAGGCCCATCGCGGGCGGTCATGGTTGCGGGGTTTGACATTCCACCGGGTGCGGGCGAGCGATTTCATGTTGTTGATGCGATTGCTCTTGCTCGAGAGGTTGCCTCGAAAAGAACAGATATTAGAAGGCAGACGAATCTTCTTTCTTCTCCTGTTCATGTCACATTCGAAAACCTGACTGAACGCCTTGGTGCTCAGAAGACTCCAACACTAAATTTGATAATCAGAGCTGACGTTCGTGGATCGATCGAAGCAATTCTGAAGGAATTAGAGAAACTGGAGCATCCGGAGGTGCGAATCCGTATTCTTCAGGCGTCGGTTGGAGGGATTAGCGAAGCTGATATTCAGCTTGCAGATGCGTCTGATGCTGTAGTCATCGGGTTTAATGTTGTTCCCGATGATCGGGCCAAGTCACTTGCAAATGATCGTGGTGTTCAGGTGCGTCGATACGAAATTATCTACCAGGTAACAGGCGATCTGAAAGATGCACTCGAGGGAATGCTTGCTCCTGAGAAGCAAGAAGTGGAGCTTGGTCGGGCCATGGTTCAGCGAACTTTTTCGATCAGTCGACTTGGGGTTATTGCTGGTTGTCGGGTCGTAGGAGGCATCATCTCTCGAAACGGCCGGTTGCGAATTATTCGTGACAGCAGGGTTCTTGGTGACTACCCAATTGATACATTGCGACGAGAAAAAGATGATGCAAAAGAGGTTCGGGACGGCCTCGAGTGTGGAATAAAAGTTGCAGGCTTTAATGACGTAAAGGAGGGCGACATTCTCGAGTGTTATAAAATCGAGGAAGTCGCACGAACACTTTCGTGAGTACGCGTAGACTTCTCAAGGCGGCAGAAGCAGTGCGGGGAGTGGTCAGCATGGCCATTCTCACCCAAGTCCGTGATCCTCGAGTCCAAGACGTCACCGTGACCGGTGTCGAAATGGCTCCAGATATGCGTTCAGCCAAAGTTGTAGTGTCGATTATGGGAAGTCCGGCAAAACAAGAATTGGCACTGCGTGGTCTGTCAAACTCGGCTGGTTTTCTGCAGGCGAAGATTGCTGAGCGAATAGACACTCGTTACATTCCAAAATTACGGTTTGAAATTGATGCGGGCGTAAAGCATTCTTTAGAGATCGCTCGAGTTCTTGGTGAAGTGTTGCCCGTTTCAGATCAAGACGAAGTGCTCGCTGAAGAATCAGATCCCGCTCAATCTTCAGATATTTCTAAACAAGACCCTCAGGATGACGCTGAAAGAACTGTATGACTGCTAAGAAAAAAACAACGAAGTCGAACGCTCAAAAGAAGCCAGCAGTCAAGCTGAAAAAAGCCAAGGCTGTGAAAAAGCCTGCAAGTAAAAAGATAGCAAAGGCTAAGAAGAGCACGACTGCTGCTGCGAAGAGTAGCTCTGCGAGTAAAAAAGCATCTAGTAAAAAAAGCATGACAAAAGCTAAGAAAGCGTCTAGCCCAAAGTCCAAGAAGCCGCTCCCTGCTGTGCTGAAAAAAAGCACGACAAAAGCTAAGAAAGTGGTTGCTTCAGCTGGAGACAAGAAAGCAAAGCCAGAGAAAAAGAAGCCTGAACTTACAGGGGCTCAGAAGCAGAAACTTATTGCAAAGATTCACAAAGTGCTGAAGGGGCACTACGCACCGAAGTTGCCGAACACTTCTCGCCCCTTGTTAGATCAAGTACTCTTTGCGTGCTGCCTCGAAAATGCTCAATATGATGATGCAGAAAAAGCATTTTCGAATTTAGTTGAGCATGCATTTGACCTCAATGAAGTACGTGTGACTACTGTAGGTGAGTTGGCAGACTTGCTTGTAGGCTTGCCTGATCCATCACGAGCGGCATTATCGCTAAGACGAGCTCTTCAGAGTGTTTTTGAGTCAACGTATGAGTTTTCTTTGGAACATGCAAAGAAACACTCTGTATCGAATGGAGTTAAAACACTGGACAACCTCCGATCGTTAACACCATTCACGAAAGTTTTTGTGATATCAACTGCGCTTGGTGGTCACGGTGTTCCTCTCGATCATGGGGCGGTTGCAGTTTTGTACCTCTCAGGCTTGGTGTCTTTTGAGGAGTATCAGCAAGTAAGTGCTCCGGGTCTTGATCGGATGGTAACAAAGAAAATTGGACGAGAGTTCAGCTCTCTCTTACATCAATTCGGAGCTGATTTACTTTTGTCATTACATGGTGTGAAGGCTAAAAAAATTCTTGCTGAGATCACTACAGACACGAAAGAAAGAATGCCGAAGCGTGGTGAGAAATTGCCTGAGCCGCTTATTTCAGCTGTGGCTGCAACGAGTGATGGTGACATGTCAGAGCAGTTTCGTCCGGCTGGCCCTCAGGCAGCTCCTCGTCCTGCAGGCAAGACGCCGCAGCCTCCTCCTGGCTCTGGACCTAAACGAGATGCAGACGGCACGCCAATCGGTACGCGTTCCGGACCAAAGCCCTTTGTTGTGAAACCAAATAAGGCTCGGTCAATTACGATCAAGCCGGAACTCGCTGCCCAAAGAGAAGCAGCAGAGCGAGAAGCCCTGAAAGCTAAGTCAGACGCAAAGAAGTTGACTAAAGATGATGGCAAGCAGGCAGGCAAAAAAAGCGGGACAGCTGCCAAGGCTGAAAAGAAGACTCCGGGCCATACTCGTAAGCTCGCGAAGAAGAAGCCGCGTTAAGCATTGGTGAATAGAAGATTTGTTGCGTTCTCGTTGTAGTGTTTTTTGAGGAATGCTATCGAGAGATACATAGAGGGAGTTGCGGCACCGTGGCAGGGCATTCTCATTGGGCAAATATTGCAAGAAAAAAATCGCTTATCGATGCAAAGCGAGGCAAGCTATGGAGCAAACTGGCGAAAGCTATTATCGTTGCCGCGAAGCATGGTGGACCTGACTCTGACGCGAATCTTCGTCTACGCTATGCCATTGATGCAGCGAAAGCGGTGAGCATGCCGAAGGATAATATTCAGCGAGCCATAAAAACTGGCTGCGGGGAGCTCAAAGGAGGAAGCCTCGAGGAGTCTGTGTATGAGGGTTATGCCGCAGGTGGTGTGGCAGTTCTGTGTGAAATTCTTACAGATAACCGGAATCGAACAGCACCAGAGATTCGCAAGATATTTGAACTTTGTGATGGCAAGTTGGGCGCAACGGGGTGTGTTGCGTATCTGTTCACAAGGAAAGGTCTGGTGAGAGTTTCCGGCGAGTCATGCAATGAAGACAATTTATTTGAAGTGGCCATAGAGGCCGGCGCTGATGACGTTCAAGCTATGGATAGTATTTGGGAAGTTACATGCGACCCTCAGATGATGAGTGATGTTGTGTCAGCAATTAAAGATGCTGATTTATTGGTCGACTCAAATGAAATTATTCGTGTTCCAGCCACAACCATTCGAATTGAAGATGTTGCAGTTGCACGTAAGGTGCTTCATCTCATGGAGCGGCTCGATGACCATGATGATGTTCAGAGCGTTTCAGCAAACTTCAGCATCCCTGATGAAGCAGTTGGTCAGCTTGAATAAGCGTTATGAGGGCGAGGCACGAAGCTTGTAGCTACTCTGCAGAAGTAGCAGTGGTAGTTTCGGTGTGGTCGACCGACGGCCAGTAGTCATCGAATTCAAACTCTGGGCTGTTGTCTAAGTCGTGGCATTCAAGACAATTGGCAATCACTTTTTGTTTGCTCTCTGGGGTGTCGATTGACATCGTGAGTTCTTCTCGAAGCCGGTCTCTTTCAGTAATACTTGCGCGAACATCACCTCGTTCAACAGCTGTATGAGCGGCAGCAGGCCCGTGGCAATTTTCACAACCATTGTGTGCGAGGTGCGGTGTTTTCTGCATGCTGAGAAAGCCACCCTCAAAAGGTTCAAATCTCTGGGGCGCCCACCCAACGACGTGGCATGAAAGACATTCTGGATCACTATCTCGCCGTGGCTCTTGATCTTCCAGGGTAGTGAGTGCGTACGAGTGAGAGGAGTCTTCCCAAACCTCGTAAGCGTATGCGTGACAGTCAATGCACGCATCACTGCCAGCAAATCTGCGGCCAGTTTGATGTCGCACCGGCGATAGGCCAAGGCCATTAAGCCCCAGTGATTCAAGTTGCCGCTGGTACGTGGCAAGAAGATCAATCATGTCTTCAGCTTCACCCCATCGAGCATCAAGCGGCACACGCTGGCTCTTGATTGAAGAATCCGGTGCATCGAAGAAACCAATCGTCACAGCAAACATCCCTTTGTGGCCAAGTTCAACAAGTCTCGCACCATTTTCGAGTACAGGCAGACTCGCCGGTGGTTCATCAGCGCCTCCAGATGTGACAACGACATCAAATTGCGGAAAAGATTTTGCTAATGCACGTGCTTCTTCAGGATTGCCCCATGAGAGAAGTACGTAGTGATCACAAAGGCCGGGTTGCATTAATTTGACAACTTCTTGGAGTGCAGCCTCAGCAGCGGTGACTTCGATGGCATCATTCCGAAGGTCTGCGGATTTACTGTCAGCAAGAACTGAGGTGATACCAACACGAAGTCCACCAATCTCAACAACACGAAAACGTGGTGTGATGTTGGCATCAAGCCCAAGAAGGCCAACGTTCGCGCTAAGAAAAGGAGTTGGCTCGTTTCCAACAGGTGCAACTGCTGCAACGAGTTCTTCTGCGGGGAGTCGCAAGTCGGCGGGACTAAATCCGATACCACTGTATCCCATCTGCCGTAAGCCATCTGCAATAGATTGGTATTTAACTTCTGCCTGACGGCCAAATCTTTTTACAAGGCCACCAAGATCGACTGCAACAACTGGCCAGCCGGCTGATTTCATCGCCGTTAGGAAATTCTGTCGTCTGCTGAGTCCGCCCTTCTGGTTTTCCTTTCCTGTGCAGCCACATGGTTCAATGTAACCATCAAGTTCACCGGTAATTACGAGGACTGCTTGTGGAGTCGACCAATCGGTAAAGATGCTGCCGTTTCTCTGACGAAATTCTTCTTCAACCTCATCTGTAATGCCACTCCCTCTGTCCGGTAAAGCAGCAAATATGTCAAATGAGCACATGCCTCCTGTCGTAGTCAAAAGCAGTAAGCCGCAAGAAAGCAGGACTGTGATGCGGCGTAGCATGTTTTGGAAATTGCGATACATGAATGAATAGGTACTAACAGCGATGAAACGATTAGAGATTAAAAGATTTTTGTGAGTGAACACAATAAGACCTTTCTGCCAGTTATTATCGACTGCATCCAAGCAAATCGTTTACTATTCGGAAATGGCAACGCACACTGGGATCTTCAAGGTGGGCGTATTGGGATGGCCCGTTTCTAAAAGGATAAACCCCCGGTCTGCTGTTTCCGTGCATAAGTTGTTGGCAGGCGGAGCACCGGGAGGGATTTGGATTTCAATACTGATCCGTACGACATCACCCCCCCCTATTTGGCTAGGCGGGGCGATTTTTATGTCGAGGCTTGATGGAGCAACATCAACAACGCGAGGTGATACTTCATTTCGAAATTCACCTTTCGCAGTGAGGTAGATAGTGGTCTTCAATCCTGCTTTACGTGAAATGGTTCCAAGCCGCAGCGCGTTGGAGCGACGGTCCCATTTGCTGCCAACAAGCATTAGATCCCCGCTTACAATACCTTCAAACGGAATGGTTGCTGTAATCTCCTCTTCACCGAGAAAAAAAGATGTTTCGATGAAGGTTCGTATCTTTCCTAAGGGCAGTCCTTGAGAGATATCAATCGATAAATTAAGACCATTTTTCGCTTCGGGCTCTTCATCGATTTCGTCTTGTGTCAATGGTCGATTCGTCACAGTAATTCTACCAGCGAGCGAATCATCGGCTATTTGACACTTGACCAGATGAGGAAGTTCGTCACTGAAAGTGTAAATTCTACCCCGAGCCTGAGAAGTCGAATTAGTAGAAATACCAGAAATCACAATTCCATTAGGTACCGCTTTCCAGGTTGGAATTACAGTGCCTTCTATCGAGAAAGCAATTTCTGAACGGCGTGGGTCATTTGTTAGAATTGTTGCTTGTTGCCGAAAAGGGCCGCCCTCCCCTTTACCTGTCCATTCAATTCGTACGATTATTTCATCACCAGGTGCAATCCTTCTACTGTCCTTCTCCTCGTCCTCCCCCTCGAAGTCACTCACGGTGCATGTGCAACTCGTTGCCCCTTTCGTGATAAGGAGAGGGGCGTCCCCAGTATTACGAATGATAAACGCGTGGCTTCCAGTCCCACCGAGGCTCACCTGACCGAAACTGTGAGTGGTCTCTGGAGTTTCTGCTGCTGGTCGTGGGCCAGATGTATCAATAGATGATGTTGTGAACGAACCGTTTCGTAGTGGAGTGGTTGTTGCCCGTAAAAGAGCTGTACCAGAGCCAGTCAAGCCACCGAGAAGTGCTGCAATTGTGGCAACAACGAATGCGTTAGGGAGTCTAATTTTCATAAGGACCATCTAGCTGAACGGGAACGTACAGAGTGATGTCACACCCACAAAAACATTGTAGAACCAAGTGGCTCGCGTGAGTCAAAAATTAGTATGAACGGCTTATAACGCTTCTGCGGCTTACGGTTTTCCCCGTGAAAAGACATTTCCCGGGCTCCTCCTCCCAGTCCATTGGAGTGCAGCGAACCGTTACCTTGAGCGGGTCGAGTGCTTTCGCGACAGCAGGATCATCAGCAACATGAACGTATGCGAAGCCAGAGATGTCTTGCTGTGAAACGTCAAAGAACACTGGTATTTCATCTTTATTATCGATTTTGGATGAGTGGTTTTCCCGAAAATCAACTGCCTTCTTAAGTAAATTTGTCTGAATTGAGTCGAGGAGTTCAGCTACCATTTTGGGGAATTCGTTCAACGACATGGCGTGCTTTTGTTTTGGTGGTTCATCGCGACGAGCAATGCTTACTGTTCCATTTGCTATATCACGAGGTCCAATTTCAACGCGAATCGGAACGCCTTGTTTGATATGTTGCCAGGCTTTGTCACCCCCTCGCATTTCACGGTCATCAATTGTGACCCGAATGTTTTCGTTTCGCCACTGATTCTCTTCTATAAGATTTTTTATTTTTTGGCAGCAATTCATCACAGCAGTTTTGTCTTCATCCGTACGATATATCGGAAGAAGAATAATTTGTTCTGGTGCTATTCGAGGTGGCAGAACGAGACCATCATCATCGGCATGAGTCATAATGAGCCCTCCGATCAGACGAGTTGAAACGCCCCAAGAAGTTGTCCAGCAATACTCCTCTTTACTTGTTTTATCTGTGAAGGAGATATTTTGTGCTTTTGCAAAATTTTGGCCAAGAAAGTGTGATGTCCCAGCTTGTAAAGCTTTTCCGTCCTGCATCATGGCTTCAATGGAGTATGTTTCAACAGCTCCTGGAAATCGCTCGCTGGCTGGCTTAGGGCCTTTCCAGACAGGGATTGCCAGATCACGTTCTGCAAACGTTGCGTATATGTCAAGCATTTGTAATGTTTCGTGCAAAGCCTCCGCTTCCGTTGCATGAGCAGTATGTCCCTCTTGCCAAAGGAATTCAGCAGTACGCAGAAACATTCGTGGACGCATCTCCCATCGAACGACATTCGCCCATTGATTAATGAGAATTGGCAGATCTCGCCATGACTGAACCCATTTTGCGTACATGGCTCCAATAATTGTTTCACTTGTTGGACGGACAACAAGTGGCTCCTCGAGTTTGCCTGTCGGGACTAATCGGCCGTCAGCGTCAAGCTCGAGCCGATGATGCGTGACAACAGCACACTCCTTCGCGAAGCCTTCAACATGTTTTGCCTCCTGCTCTAAATAGGACAGCGGAATGAATAAGGGGAAATATGCATTTTTATGTCCTGTTGCTTTGAACATGCTGTCGAGAATCGTCTGCATTCGCTCCCAAAGAGCAAAGCCATGTGGCTTGATAACCATACATCCACGAACAGGAGATGACTCAGCGAGTTCAGCTGCGCGTATGACCTGCTGGTACCACTCTGGGTAATCTTCATTCCGGGTAGGTGAAATTCCGTGTTTGGGCATGAGTCACTTTTTCTGAAGATGAGGGTGTAAGACACTCTTTAGGGAACGAAGCTTTCCTTCTGGTGCCTATTGTAGCGGGTCGATTGGCGGTCGAGATAGTTTGGTAATAGACTACTGGCTTAAATACCTAGAGCATCCGATACGCATCGGTCTTTCATCCCCCTGCCTTTTCACCACATGCCTACACCACAGCCATTACGGAATGTTTTCCCACCACCGAGAAGTCGTCGCAAGTGTGTGACCGAACTTGCACCACAGGTAGCAGTCGATCAAGTGTTTTTGGCTACGAGGAAGCAACTTCGACCAAATCGTCATGGTCAATTGTATCTGCAGGTTGAGTTGGCGGATCGTAGTGGAACCATAACTGGTCGGATGTGGAACGCCTCTGATGATCAGTTCGAGGCATTTGCTGAGGGAGACTATGTTCGAGTTGTCGGCACAACACAGCTTTATTCTGGTGCTCTCCAAATTATATTGACTGGTGTCGAGCAAGTTGACCCAACGAGTGTTGATGAAACATCTTTTCGAGTCTTGACGCAGGATGCTGTAGCTGGTTTGCGTGAGGAGCTCAGTAGTTTTTCTGCGACTCTGAAAGCGCCCCTTCCGAAACTTGTCTTTGAAGAAGTGTTGTCTGATGTAGTGTTAATGGAGGCGTTTGAGCGGTGTCCTGCTGGCATTAAACATCATCATGCATATGCTGGCGGGTTGTTGCAGCATGTTGTGATGCTTATGCGGCTTGCCGACCACGTTGCATCACTCTACCCTGACATCGATCGAGATTTACTTCTCGTTGGAGTTCTTCTTCATGACATTGGCAAAACCATCGAGCTTGAAAATGAAAAAGGTTTTTCCTACACGGACTCTGGGCAGTTATTGGGACACGTCCTCCTTGGGTTAGAAATCGTTGATGAGAAAATACGAGCTGTTGAGAAAAAAACAAATGAACCATTTGATACAGAAGTTTCAAATCGGATAAAACACATGGTGGCGAGCCATCATGGCGAATATGCGTTTGGGGCCCCCAAACTCCCAATGACATTGGAGGCCATCGCTTTACAGTTCATTGACGGGCTTGATGCAAAGCTTGCAGGCACGTTGCAGCTCTTTCAGTCGGAGGCAGCTATTGATGATGGCTGGACGCAATACCATCCAAATCATGGGCGAAAATTTTTCCGAGGTCGTGACGGTAGTCACTCGTAACGACGCGGAGCGTAGTCTCGCTGTCCTCCACTACATAAAGAAAATGATATATGGCCAGGAAGTCAGTGGTTGGTCGCTTTTCTCGCAGTAAACATGGGTATGGCTTCGTGCGGCCCTCGGATGCGCGATCGACTGAACGAGATGGAGATATTCGAATTCCATTTGTAGCTTCGGCAGATGCAGCTGATGGAGACACCGTGCGTGTCAGGATCACCAAGGAGTCTCACGTTGGAAGGCCGGGTCTATCTGGGGAAGTGGTCGAGGTTGTTCAGAGACGCACCACGCGTTTTGTTGGGGTAGCCTTTCAGTCAGCTGGAGAGCATTGGGTGCAAGTCGATGGCACACAGTTCCCAAGGCCCATCTGGGTTGGTGACCCAGGGGCAAAAAGTGTGCAAGACGACGACAAGGTGATTGTTGAACTTATTCGTTTCCCAAGTACATTGCAGGATGGTGAGGGAGTTATCGTTGAGATTCTTGGAGCAGCCGATGCACCTGGAGTTGATACACAGACGGTCATTGCCGAGTTTGGTTTGCCAGGCCCATTCCCCGAAAGTGTTCTAGAAGATGCTCGACGACAGGCGGAGAAGTTTTCCTCCTCTTCTGTTCCGGCTGGCCGGCAGGATCTTACTGGTGAGATAATTGTCACGATTGATCCTAAAGATGCTCGTGATTTTGATGATGCAATTTCGCTTACGTGCATTGAAAGAGGTCATTGGTTGCTCGGTGTGCACATTGCAGATGTCGCACATTTTGTGCCTAAGGGCTCTGCCCTTGATCAAGAAGCACTTGCCCGCGGTACAAGTGTGTACCTGCCCGATCGGGTCATCCCGATGTTGCCCGAAATCGTTTCAAACAATCTTGCAAGTCTCCAACCAGACCATCTTCGGCTTGCTCGTACGTGTTGGATTGAATTTTCTGAAGATGGGATTCCGGTGCATACTGAGGTCAAGCGTACGGCCATCAAGAGTTGCCGTCGGTTTACGTATGAAGAAGTAGATGCTTTCATAGTAAATCCTGATACCACCGCGATAGCTATGACGGAGTCGGTCCGTGGACTGCTTGGAAGAATGCAGCGTCTCGCTGCTATTTTACGAAATCGGCGGCTAACGCGGGGGGCGCTTGAACTCAATATGCCCGAAGTGAAGATCGATCTTGATCAGTCAGGTCGTGTTACTGGTGCTCATGTTGTCGAGCAAACAGAAAGCCACCAGATTATAGAAGAATTTATGCTTGCAGCGAATGAGGCAGTAGCAGAAAAAATTGCAGCGGCGAAGGCAAAGTTTCTCCGAAGAATTCACCCGTCACCAGATCTGCGCAAGTTACGACTACTCACGGAATTTGTTTCGGAGTTAGGTTTTGAGGTCGAGTCTCTTGAAAGTCGCTTTGAATTACAGCGTTTGCTCACAATGTCTGCTGATGAGCCAGAGAAACACGCAGTTCACTACGCAGTTTTAAGAAGCCTCTCACGTGCAGTTTATGCTCCGCAAGAACAAGGACACTACGCACTCGCTAGCGATTGTTATTGTCATTTTACATCGCCTATTCGTCGATATCCTGATCTGACGATTCACCGGGCATTCGACTTTTTAGAAACAGGTAAGAAACCTCCCGAGGATCACCTTGAGCAACTTGGAGAACAGTGTTCTGAACTTGAGCGTCGGGCGGAAGCGGCAGAGCGTGAATTAGTCAAGCTTAAGCTGCTACATTTTCTGAGTACCCGTGTTGGTACGGAGTTAGAGGGTGTTGTGACGGGTGTTGCACGATTCGGCATTTTTGTTCAAGGCATTGAGTTGCCGGCTGAAGGGCTTATTGAGACGGATGACTTGCCAGTTGACAATTACCGATTTGATCGGTCGTCTCATACATTAAGTGGTCATCGGCCTGGAAACGTATTCCGACTGGGTGATCCAATAAAAGTACGTGTATGTAATGTTGATCTTGGAAAGCGGCAGTTGCATTTCGGCTTAGCGCAGGAAAAAGCAGGGCATAAACGGAAGGTGGGGGGGCGTCGGCGCACACCACCGGGTCGAAGCCATCCCCGTAGAGGTCAGGGAAAAAGCCGGCAGGACGAGGAAAAGCAGAAAGGTCCTGTGGAGAATGAATCAAATGTCGGCAAGCGAAAAAAAATAAGCAAACAAGTGAAAAAGGCCAAGAAATCAAAACGGAACAAAAATAGACGAGGCTAGTTGCTTCTGCAAGAACTCGTACAATCAGGTTCCAATGATTTCATAGTGTCTGCCCAATCGTTCAGAAGCTCATTTAAACGGATTCAAGAAACACAATGTTGCAGCAAACACCACTTTTTGAATGGCACAAACAGAATCACGGTCGCATGGTGGACTTTGCGGGTTGGTCGATGCCTGTCCAATATTCATCGATTGTGTCTGAGCATCTTGGAACTCGAGAAGGCGTCGGTCTGTTTGATGTATCGCATATGGGAAGAGTTACCGTAGAAGGCGATCAGGCGGCTGAGTGGCTGGAGTCCATGTTGACCCGGCAGGTTCGTGATTTATCTGTAGGTCGATCTAGATATACGTTAATAACCGGCGTCGACAGTACTCAAGAAACGGTTCAATTTGATGGTGAGCCCGTCATACTCGATGATGCGATTGTGGCCCGGCTCGGCAATTCTGAGGATGGCGGTCAGCGATTCTCGATTGTGGTAAATGCCAGTAATCGGCCGCGAGTTGTTCGCTGGCTCAAAGCATGTCTGCCGCAAGAAGGTGTCAGGCTTCATGACACGACAGAAGAAACAGCGATGATTGCTGTACAGGGGCCACGGGTATTTGGTCGTAATCAGGACGGCATCCTTGAGGGGCCATTAGGAAACATTTTTAGCTCTGGAATTCTTGAAAAGGTTGCTGCCTTGAAAAACTATGGAGTTTTAGAAACTGAATTTGATGGAAAGCCAGTTCAGGTGAGCCGATCGGGTTATACCGGTGAGGATGGAGTAGAGATCATTTCGAGTTCGTTGAGCGCCCTTATGCTGTGGGAGCGTTTGTTAGAGCACAGCACGACTGGACCATGTGGTTTGGGTAGTCGAGATACCCTACGGCTCGAGGCAGCCATGCCTTTGTATGGTCACGAGTTGTGTGAAACAACAGACCCTTTTTCAGCTGGCCTCGGATTCGCTGTGAATGTTGAAAGTCGAGATTTCCCTGGCGCTGATGGAATTCGAATTCGACGTGGTACAGGCGGTCGCTGCCGGGTTGGTCTTGTGTTCGATTCACGTCGGGCAGCTCGAACCGGTGATCATGTGCAGCTATCACAGGACGGTACTGAATCTGTTTGTGGAGAGATTACGAGTGGCAGTTTCTCACCAACAAGTGAACGAGGAATTGCTTTGGCAGTTGTTGATCGAGCCGTTGGCAAGCCAGGCCAAGAACTTGAGGCATTGGTGAGAGGAGCACGGCTACCGGTGAAAGTTGTTACTCTTCCGTTTTATCGTAGATCCCATCAATGATTCACAAAACGTATTAAATTCTGATCTGTTCCCAATCATATTACCCTTTGGAGAAATACTATGGAGAAGTCTCGTCGCTACGCTAAGTCACACGAATGGGCACGATTAGAAGATGATGGTTCGGTGACAATCGGTATTTCAGCGTATGCCGTTGAAGCTTTGACTGACCTTGTTTTCATGCAATTGCCTGACGTTGGTTCGACGGTTACAGCTGGCGAGTCTTTCGGTGAGATTGAAAGTGTGAAGGCTGTAAGTGATCTCTATGCTCCGATTTCAGGAAAAGTAATTTCAGTGAATACAGAACTGCCTAGTCAGCTTGAGACGCTTAATAACGACCCTTATGGCAGTGGTTGGATCGTATGTATTGAGCCTGTTGAGGTCGAGCAGCTTGATGCATTATTTGATCAGGAAGCATACGATAAATTAATTGGGGGGTAATGGCTTTGTCACGCCACAGTTCACCGTATTCAGATGAGAGCCAGAAAAGTGGGCTTCGTGTCTGGCGAGACCCTTCCGCAGCTGGTGGATTGAATATGGCTGCTGACGAAGCACTTGCCAGACGGTCTGAAGAAACGAATAGCGTGCTTATGCGATTGTACGGATGGCAGCCGCACACGGTGTCGCTTGGTTGTTTTCAAAAAATAGCAGACTTTTCCAAAGCTGACGTTTTGGCTCATTGGCCAGTTGTTCGCCGTCCAAGTGGGGGTGGTGCAATTATTCATGGTACTGATATTACATATGGTTTGGCGGTCCCTAGTAGTCATAACTGGAGCACGCGAACTGAGGATTTATATTCCGCGGTTCATAGTGCACTTGTCCAAGAATTAAAAAATCGTGATCTTAAAGCGAGAATGGTTGAGGTTGCGAAAAAAGAGCAGGAGCAGAATTTCTATTGCTTCAATCGCCGGGCCTTCGGAGATCTTGTTGTAGAACATCCATTAGCCTCCTCTGCATCTGGTGATTGCAAGATTCTTGGAAGTGCGCAGCGACGGTTATCTGGCGTTGTCTTGCAACACGGAACACTTCTTTTGAATAGGAATCCTCAAATACAAGGTGAGGGTAGCCATCCGGGGCTTGGGGATTTGATCAAGAGTGAAGCAGGCTCCGTCAATGATGTTATTGAGGGTTGGTTGCAACGCCTGGCAGATCAACTTGGTGGCGAATTCATTCAGGAAACGGGCCTTTCCTATATAAAAGATAACAAAGACATCATGACGCGAACGAACCGGTACGAAACCGCGGCGTGGCTCAACAGACGTTGAAAAAAATGAGAAAAGTCGATGCTATCGTGCCACCGCTTTGGGGGGTGGCTCTCGTTCTGGCTGGACTTTATGGATGTTAATTGATACCGTTAACCAGTCGGACCAAAGGTTTATATATTGTCCCGATCATTTTGGTTCGTACTTGGGGTTTGGAACATGAGTCATTATCGAGTTAGGTCGTATGATTGCCAAATTAGTAATTGCATCCGGCAAACGTGCCGGACGTGCGATTTCCATGAAACGGGACAAATTACTTATCGGTCGTGCAGAAGAATGTGATCTGCGTCCTCTGAGCGAAGAGGTCAGTCGAAAACATTGCGCGATCATCAAAAGAGATGAAGTTCTCTGGGCGGAAGATCTCCGTAGTAGAAACGGTACCTTTGTGAACGGCTTGCAACTTAGCGAGCCAAAACAACTGGCCGATGGAGACCTCGTTCGTGTGGGCTCCTTGGAACTCAAGGTGGCGATTGCAGCTGAGCCGAAATTGGAAACCGAGGAAGATATATCCAGACTACTGCTTGGAGGCGATGATCCCGTCGGTATGCATGATACGACTCGCTCGCTAGAAGCTGCAGATGACGATTCTGCGGTTGTTCATGGGTCAAGCGGTCAGAAGGGTAAGGACGCGGCTGAAACAACTATGATTTCGTCTACTCAGGTT
The DNA here is from genome assembly GCA_014238855.1 of Planctomycetota bacterium. Taxonomy (GTDB): domain Bacteria; phylum Planctomycetota; class Planctomycetia; order Pirellulales; family UBA1268; genus UBA1268. The sequence goes on along the minus strand of JABAAH010000001.1, from coordinate 169,617 downwards.
GTTGACGAAAAAGACGACTCTTCCCACGGGAAAGCGGTTGAAGAAATCCTCGAATCTCGTTCAAAACCAGGAAATTTACCAAAATCGAACAAGTCAGATGGTTCAAGCCGGGACGCGGCAGCAGATGCACTCCGGAAATACTTTGGTAATCGGTAGTTCGGCAGTCGCAATTCACGATCGCTCTTTTTGTTGCAAGCGACACAATCCGACTTTTCTTAAAAAAATCTCTATTTTGCCTGCCCGCACTTGTCGGAATGAGCAATACTTCTTAGCCGACCGGTACGATCCTTTTGATTGATCGCATCAGGTCCAAATGATGGTGAACCATTTGCAGCACCAGGCATAGTAAGAAGTTTTAAGAGAATAACCCTCGGGAAATGATTCGATGCTAGATGAAAAAGAAATAGCTTCCAAGACACGGGCCATTGATCCAGCCACGTGTGAGCGAGAGTACGACGGCGCAGAAGTGGAATTTATGCAGGCCCTCGAAAAATATAAAATGACAAGTGGACGACGATTTCCTACGTGCAGTGAGATACTTACGGTGCTGCGTTCTCTTGGGTATGTGCGGGTAATGCCTCTTTGTGCTGCAGCCGAGTGAACGGCTCGGTTGTCAGCTTTTAGGGGAAAACATTCGATATTGCCCCAGGGAAGTGGCACCCGATATCCTCTCTCCATGAGCTATACATGTTGTTAAAGAGTCATGGAGCACAGTACTTTGCGAGACGGGTTGTTTTTTCCTGGAGTGCCAAGCATATCTGTTGTGGTCATATGTCTCTTAGTTCCGAATAGCGGCTGTGGCCGATTTGTAAACTCTGATTCAAATCAAGGCGTTGCCCTCTATGAGCAGGGTAATTATCTCGGTGCAGCGAATTCGTTTCAGAGAGCTCTTGAAAAGCAGCCTGGGAATGCAGATTGTTTTTATAACCTTGGTGCTACATACCATCAGCAGTCAAAGCTTTTCGGTCAGGCTGGTGATCTTCAGACCGCCGAGCAGTATTATCACCTTTGCTTAGCAAGAGACCCAGATCACGCAGCGTGTCAGCGAGGTCTCGCTGTCTTGCTCGTCGAAACCGGACGTACCGGAGATGCAGCGACGCAACTTGAACAATGGGCTGCAAGACAGCCGGCGAACCCTGAGCCCAGAATTGAACTTGCTCGTCTTTGTCACGAGCAAGGAGATGACCTCGATGCTGAAAACTACTTGATTGATGCCGTTTCGATTGACCCAGAGAACCCAAGGGCACTTGTTGCGCTCGGGCAAATTAGAGAGTCTTCGGGCGATACGCAGCAGGCCCTCGTTAACTATTCAAAGGCCCTCGAATTAGACCGGAATCAGCCAACCGTTGCTGCGAAAGTTGCAACCCTTTCATCAAGTGGTCCCTCGGCAGTTATCGCGATTGCGCCTCCAGTTGGTGGATCCTCTTACTCTCCTCAATGATTCGGCTTAGAAACAGCAGCCCGTTGACCATGTGGGTAGATGGGCCGTAATCTAAAGAGAAGAGTTTTCTTACGCTCTTCACCGGAACTCCTCCAAGAAGGTGTTTTCGAGCGAGTGTTCGTGAGACTATGAGCGAAATCATGCCTACGGTATGCCGGTGGGTGTTGGTTCGATTTACAAGCAGGCAGCGACGGAGGAATTCATGGCGAGGGTTGCTGATAGGGTATTTAACTTTTCAGCAGGGCCTGCAGTGTTACCATTGCCAGTGCTTGAAAAGGCCCAAGACGAATTGCTATCCCTACCGGGTGTAGGCGCATCGGTGCTCGAGATTAGCCATCGAAGCAAGGCCTTCGATAAAATACTTGAAAATACCCTGTCAAATCTTAAAAGTCTTCTGGGTGTTGGTGAAGATCATGAGGTTGTATTGCTACAGGGAGGCGCGAGCCTTCAATTTTCTATGGTGCCGATGAATTTCCTTGCCGGTCATTCAGGTGAAGCCAACTACATTGTCACAGGAACATGGGGAAAAAGTGGTCTTAAAGAGGCCAGCCGAATTGGCAATTCGCATGTTGCTTGGGATGGCGCCGAGAATGGTTATGACCGGTTGCCTGTTGCTGAAGAAATCACACTTTCGAAGAACCCAGCGTATCTCCACGTTACGAGTAACGAGACAATTCAAGGAGTGCAGTGGCAGGCACTTCCAACGTTTCAAAATGTTCCGCTGATTTGTGATGCATCAAGCGACTTTCTCTCTCGACCAGTAGATATTTCAAACTATGGGATGCTGTACGCTTGTGCCCAGAAAAATGCTGGGATTGCCGGAGTCACTGTTGCAGTCGTTCGTCGTGATCTGCTCTCTCGATCACAAGAAGAATTGCCATCTATGCTGAACTACCAGACATTTGTGGAGAAAGGGTCAAGGCCGAATACGCCTCCAGTTTTCGCGGTGTATATCCTTGGGCTTGTATGTGAGTGGATTCTCAAGGACGTTGGTGGGTTGGAGCATATTGCAGCACGCAATGCGACGAAGGCTAGTAAAGTGTATGGCGTCATTGACTCCTCAGAAGGGTTTTTCAGAGGACATTCAAGCCCTGCAAGCCGCTCAATTATGAACGTGACGTTTCGTCTTCCGTCAGAGGAACTTGAAGCTGCCTTTGTCAAGAACGCCGCAGCAGAGGGTCTTTCCGACCTCAAGGGGCATCGCTCGGTGGGTGGTATTCGTGCAAGTATTTATAATGCTATGCCAGAAGAAGGTGTTGATGCGTTATGCCAATTTATGAGCGATTTTAAAAGCTCGCACGGGTAGTTATTGTTCGTTGGTGCTGTCGATATGAATTATTAATAACACAGGTCAATAAGGCTTTTGTCTCGTCTTTTAAAAATTAGTTGTGGTCCCTACTACCTACTTAAGGAGTGCTGGTCTCGCCCAGGTGCAAACAAACTATGCCATCGATAATTGTGCTCGATAAACTCAGCCCCGATGGGCTTTCTCTCCTTGATGCGGCTGGCCGATTAGGGATTTCTTATGAGGTCAAGACAGGTCTGTCTGGTCAAGAATTAAAGGAAGCACTGGCCAATCATGACGGCGCTATTTGTCGAAGTGGGGTTAAAATAACGGCAGACGTGCTCGCAGGAAATCATCGCCTTCGTGCCATTGTCCGTGCTGGAGTTGGTACAGATAACATTGACAAGCATGCGGCGACTCGCCAGGGAATTGTTGTCATGAATACCCCGGCGGGAAACACTGTAAGTACGGCTGAGCATGCGTTTACGTTGCTTTTAGCGCTTTCAAGAAATGTTGCTCCCGCCGATGCAAGCCTTCGTGAAAATCGCTGGGATAGAAGCAAGTACATGGGGGTTCAGTTAGCAGGCAAGACCCTCGGTATTGTTGGCATGGGACGTATCGGACAAGCCGTAGCTAGTCGTGCTCGTGCTTTCGATATGCGAGTGATTGTCTATGACCCATTTCTAGCAGCAGAGAGAGCTGGTGAGCTTGGCGTTGAATTGTTTGGAAGTGTTCGGGAAATGCTGCCGGAACTTGATTACTTAACCGTTCACACCCCGCTTACAGATGATACTCGCCATTTAATTGGTAAAGAGGAGTTGTCCTTGCTCAAACCCGGAGTTCGGCTGGTCAACTGTGCGCGAGGTGGAATTTATGACGAAGAGGCATTGCTCGAGGGTCTGGAAAGTGGTGTGCTTGCCGGAGTTGCACTTGATGTTTTTGAAACAGAACCATGTACAGAGAGTCCTCTTTTTGGTCGATCAGATGTCCTCGTAACGCCACATCTTGGCGCTAGCACCGAGGAGGCGCAATCACAGGTGGCTATTGAGGGAGTTAATCTGCTCACGGATTTTTTACGAACAGGTACTATTCGTCACTCGGTGAACTCAAGCCCGATTGACCCCGCAGATCTTGAAGCACTCCGTGGTTTTCTTGATCTTGGTTGGAGACTTGGTGTTTTGTTGTCTCAGCTTGACGATCAGCCGCCAAAAGCTGTTTCGATTGCGTACAGAGGAGAAATTGCGTCCCGTAATACACGTCTCATTACAGCTGCGTTTGCTGCAGGCTTGCTTGAAACAGCGCTCGAAGATGTCAACATCATCAATGCAGAAATGTTATTACGTGAGCGAGGGATCGAGCTTGTGGAACAGAGCAGAACAGATCCAGGAGCATTTAGTTCAGTAGTGGCTGTTGACCTTGTTGTTGGTGATCATGTTCATCGTGCAGCAGGGACTCTTTTTGGCCGATCAATGCCCAGACTCGTTCAGCTTGAAGGACATCGTCTGGAGGCATATCTCGACGGAACACTTCTCATCTTCATGCATGAGGATGTTCCTGGAATCATAGGAAATGTTGGTACGGCTTTTGGTGGGACTGGGGTTAATATTGCACAGATGACAGTAGGACGCGCAGCACCTGGCGGCGATGCTATTGGTGTTCTAAGTCTCGATCAGGAGCCATCGGAAGATTCGCTGTCAAAAGTACGTACCTGTGAAGGGATACATTCTGCAAAAGTATGTAAATTGCCGAAGGCAGGAGAGCTTCCTTATTGGTTATCTGCCGGTTCAAATAGTTCAGAACGAAGATAATGTAAACGTTCTGGTTCTTATCTAGTAGCTGCGGCAGTTGTTCAAAATAAAGTGACTGTTGGCGAAATGGTGCCAGATGCAATGAGGAAAGTGTCAGAGAAGACTGTGTATCGGATCCGCTCAATCAGCCACAGTGCTGGACGGTTTTTGCTTTCGTCAGTGGTCTTTCTGCTGTCAATTTACTCGTTTACTGAAATTGTTTTGGCAGAAACGATTGTGGAGTACTCATCTTCACAATTGATCACAGCTCTTGGAGAAAAAGGCTATCACGATACTGCAGTTTTCGTGCTCGACAAACTGGTGCAGGATAAGGGGATTTCAAATTCATTTCGAATAAAAATTCCTTTGTTGCGGGCTATCGAAAGGGTGGCCAGCGTTCGTGAATCTTCAGGCTGGTTGCAAAGGATACGAGCCTATGAGGAAGCAAGAAAAGAGTTGGAACACCTCCTCGAGGAACAGCAAGAACAATCGCTTCTGACAGATGCGACGTTCCAGTTAGGCATGGTCTTTCTCGACATGGGAAGGCTCTATCAAAACGCGGCATCCACCGAGTACAAGGATTTCAGCAAGGCGCATGAATACTTTGTATTGGCAGTCGATATATTCGTTGGGCCGAGGCCAGGTCAGACGGCACTCAAGGCTGTAGAGAATGAAATTGAAGATGTTGAAAAGATTATTCGTACATATCGAAAACAGCGATTAATTACACCTGATGACCGGCGTGCACTTACTCAATTTGAGCAAAGCCGGGAGTCATTACGCGGTCGTCAAATGCAGGTGCAGCTACTTGCTGCTGAGTCATTTTCAGAAATGGCTGCATGTTTTGAACAACATTCGGAAGAATGGGAGCAGAGCCTTGAGCATGCTCTACAAAGGTATCGCGATGTATATGAAGCCATACCAAATCGTTCTGCAGGACTCTGGGCAAGGCTTGAGGAAGGAAAAACACTTCTTGTACTGGGACGAGAAAAAGAAGGGCAGGAAGTTCTTCTTGAGATTACCAAGCTACCTAGTTCGAAAGGACTGATCTATCAGTTACGAGTTAAAGCAGTTGATGCGTTGCTTTCTATCTGGTTAAGTACGCCAAATCATGGAGATGATGAAGGCTTTGACGAGCGTCTTCGGCAATTTGTGCTCAGTGATAGCGCAGCCTCTCTCTCTGATCCCGATGCGTTGTCAATGAAGTGCCATACCGCCGAACTTCTATGGCGACGCTTTGAGGCGTCGCCAACAACTTCAAAATCAACACGTGATACCCTGCTGGCTGACATACGGATTCTTGCTCGTGACGTTGCTAAAACTGCAGGTGTCCATGCTCCATCGGCACGCAGATTACTGGAAAAATTAGGGCGGAAGGATGCAGCCATCGCTGGGCGACTTAGTCAGAGATTCATTGCTTTATATCAGCATGCAGAGGAAGTTCTGGCACAGTATCGCAAGAATCCAACAGATTCTAAACGGTCTGAAGCTCTTGCAGAACTTCAACAGATATTGAGTATAGCACCAGCCAAGTCAGCTGAAGATGAAGGGCAAAAGCTTGAGCAACTTTCACTTTTACGGTATCAGTTGGCACTTCTTTTTTATGAGGATAAGCGGTATCACGAGGCGGTGTCGTTAGGTGAATGGCTTACGAAGAACTCGTCGTTTGATCCCATTAGCAAACAAGCAGCTATTCTCACATTAGCCACGTGGCAGGCGTTGTCAGAACAAAAGAACACTAACTGGGGTAATGATGCTGTTGCACAAATGGGTGACATGGCCTCGTACATTTTGCATCGCTGGCCTCGTGATCAATGTTCTGTAGACGCTGCAGATTTGAGCATAGATCTTGCAGTTAGGAAAGGAAGTTTTGAAGGTATCATCGCTGTGGTTCAGGGCCTCGCAGAAGGCGGCCCTCGACGAGATGAAGTGCTGTTGCATGGTGGGGTGTCGATGTGGCATCTCTGCCAAAAAATGGCTGACGAACAGGCTGGAACGACAGGCCTGTCACGAAGTGAATGCACCCGACAGGCAATCCGTATTCTGGATGAAGGTTTGCTAGGAATTGATACAAGAAGTGTATTGCAGGGTACGGCCTTGGAAGTTGCAGTCGCTGCGGCAATCGCTCGTTGTGAGATTGCTGTGTCTAGTATAGATGAGGACTCTTTTGATTTATTCTTACTCCTCAATCAGGTGAAGTATGGGCCATGGCATGTGCTTCGAGATGCTTCTATAAAACTCCCGAGACCAGTTTACGAGCCCGGCTTGCGAGCGTGTCTTGAAGGTTTTGTAAAAGTTGGGCGATATGACTTGGCTCGTCAGTCATTCGATGTCCTTTCGACGAATGTGTCTTCGAGTCAAGAAGCACGTCTTCGGCTTGTTGGGACATGCGTTGCGCTTGTGGAAAAGATCATCAACGCGATGCAAGAGCGTAAAGAGCCAGATAGTTCGGCACGTCTAGTACAAGAGATATCGGGGGATGAGGCGGAATTAATCGGGGAGCTATTGGGCTTTGTGAAAGATGCTACGCATCAAATAGAGGTTATGTCGTGGGTGGCTCTTAGTTTCGGTCGGCTTGGGGTTTCTTATGACGTGATCGGCACAGACGATGTGCTCGTTGCAGGTGTTCGTGATGCCAAGCGAAAGTTCTTTCTCGAGCAATCAGCGGCCACAATCGAACAGATTCTAGTGAGCAATGAACTGCAGGGCAATACACAGACTTCGTGGCGGCGAGAACTCGTCACGGTGAGATCGAGTCTTGGTCAGTGGGGTGAGGCTGTCAAGCAAATGCGAGTTATTCTTTGTGATCAAAAGAATGTGAAGTCACCATTTCTTCAGCAAGATGCGGCAGATTTATTCCAGAAGGCAGCAAGGGATTCCCCAAGCCTCGAAGATTCACAAGAGTATTTTCGTACAGCTGTAGCTGGCGGTCGCGTCATGTTAGCAACTGGTGAAAGTGTCGTGTGGGGTTGGGGAGGGCTCGCAAATCGTGTTTCAAAAGTCGCATTTGGAAAACGTAGTGATCTCTCTGAAACCATGCGAACGCTGTATTTCGAGTCACGTTTCAGGCTTGCTGCATGCCGATTGGAATGGGCGCAGAAGGAAACGAATGTCGCTACGAAAGTCCAGTTAATGCATGATGCGGAAGCTGATATAAAAATTGAGTCTCAATTGCATCCAGGCCTTGGCGGTGTTGTGTTCAAAGAAAGATTTGAGATGTTGTGTGTAGGTATACAGCAAGAGTTTCTGAAAATTTCAGAGAGTAGAAAATGACTATGCAATGCGAGGTACAGGAAATGGGGTCAAGCTATGCTCTCACGTGTACTGGTCAATGTCTTCGGCTGATGGTGGTCTGTCTTGGGTGCATTGCGTTTCTAAATATGAGGCCAGTCTATGCAGCTGATCAGGTCGTTACCCGTGATGAAACACTATTCGGAAAGATAGAATCTTTGACACCAGAAGTTGTTCGTCTGCTCCCAAGAGGTTCAACGGACGCTCCCCGAGAAATCGGGGTTGCGGACGTCTTGTTGATTCAGTTCGATGATGAACCGCAGGGTTTAATTGAGGCAAAGCGACGGCTTGTAAAAAAAGAGTTTGTTAGTGCGTTTCATGCAGTAAAGGAGATAAATGAGAATCAGCTTAAAAGTAGCTCGGTCGCGATTCGTGGTGAATATGCGTACGTGCAAGCGGTTGTATCTGGTCGAATTGCGATCAAAACAGCTGAAGAAATTCCTTTTGCTCTAAGACGCGTGAAGAGAGTGATTGATCAGTTTACGCGTTCAATTCACTATTACGAACTACTTGAATTGGCTGGAGATCTCGAGGTTGCACTGGGGGAGTTTGATAAGGCAAAAAATTTTTATGACAAAATGATAGAAGGGCCACCGCTCATGGCGATTCGAGCAAGGAGGCTTGGTGGTAATTGTTTAGCGGCTGAAGGCCGTCATCTTGAGGCAATTGCTGAATTTGAAAATTTGCAGTTGGAAAATCTTGACAGCAATGGTGTTGAGCAGGAAAAGATGGCGGCGTGTCTCGGTCAGGCGACCAGCCTCATTGCATTGAGCCGTTTTGATGAAGCGGTTTCACTCGTTCAGGCAATGCTTTCACGAGATTTTCCTGAGGAAGTACCGATCTCCTCGGCGGAAGAGTTGGTGGGTAAGGCCTATAGCCTGCTTGGTCAATCGTTCCTCGAAATGCAGCAGAATCAAAAGGCACTGATTGCATACCTTACGGTCGATTTGGTCTATAACACAAATCCGGATATTCACGCCGAGTCGCTGTTGCAACTGATTAAATTGTGGGCGGAAGGAGGCTATCCTCTTCGCGCAATGGAGACGAGAGAAAAGCTAGTCAATAGTTATCCGGAAAGTGTAGCAGCAACGCAGTTGAATTCGCCTTCAGAGTAAATTCACATAGCATGTTTGATAATCATTGAGTACAACACGTAGTACTCGTTGTGCTCCGTAGAAAGGTCTTCAGGAGCAATCATTCTCGGGCTGATGTGCCAGAAAGCAGGGATGTTTTAAGATGCAGTTTGCGAGGAATCATATGTGGATTCAGGTTAGAAATGTTGTTTTTGGTAGTGTCTTTCTGTGGTCAACGATTGTGATGGCTCAGGTTGGCGAAGAAAGTCAGCCTGCTGTTCCGGGAGCTGGGCCTGAAATTGTTGTAGAGAGTGAGCCTGGCCAAGTACAGCCATTGGTTTCAGAACTAGATTCAGGAAGAGACGGGGGCGATGTCCGTTCAAACGCACCCGATAATCTACTTGTCTATTATATAAAAGCACTCGGTGCTACGTTCGTAATAGTTTTTGTGGCTCTTTCTTTCGCGCTCGTTGCATTACTTGTGATGTGCTTTTTACAACTGCGTCGCACAGTTCTCATGCCGCCTGAACTTATTGAAGGGTTCGAGCTGCATCTTGATAAAAAAGAATTCCAGCAGGCGTACGAACTGGCAAAGTCCGATGACTCATATCTAGGTCGCGTGCTTTCTGTCGGCCTCGTTAAATTGCAAGTAGGTCGGCAGCAAGCATTTGACGCAATGCGTGAAATGGAAGCTGAAGAAGCAATGCACCTTGAGCACAAGATTAGTTATCTGTCACTCATTGGCTCTTTATCGCCAATGTTCGGGTTGCTTGGAACAGTGAGTGGTATGGTAAGTGCGTTTACTGTCATTGCTCAGTCGGCAACTCAGCCGAAACATCACGAGTTGGCTAGTGGGATTTCGCAGGCACTTGTGACAACGCTTATAGGTCTTTGGCTAGCTATTCCTGCCGTAGCCTGTTTCAACTTGTTTCGTAACTGGCTTGAGCAGCTTAATAGTGACGTGGATACTGAAGCAGTTCGGCTTATTTCAAAGGTGCCATTATCGCAGAAGTAATCCAGCACAGAAGTAGGACAGTGCAGAAGTAGGACAGTGCAGAAGTAGGACAGTGCAGAAGTAGGACAGTGCAGAAGTAGGACAGGTACAACTACAGGAATTTTTCAGTGATACGAAAGAGTAACGGTCCAGCTATAACTGAGAACGACATGACGCCCATGATCGACGTTACATTTCAATTAATTACCTTTTTTATGTTTGTGCTGAATTTCAGTGAGGCGGAGCAAGATGAACGGATACAACTTCCGTCAAGTCAGTTGGCAAAGCCTGCGGAGGGAGTGGTTGAAGCGCCTATCACGATGCAGTTGATGGCCAATGGTGGTGTTCTCTATGCAGGTGAAATCGTTCCTGTTGATGACATAGGCGGCTCATTGCAAAGAGAGCGAGATATTATTCTGGCGGCAGACAAGGATCCCAAACGAGCGACCGTCATAGTTCGAGCAGATGGTCGTGCCAATTCTGGTGATGTTCAGCGTGTAATACAAATCTGCCAAGAACTGGGATTTCAGCAATTTGCTCTCCGTGCCCTTTATAAGCCAGACTGAAAGATGCGACCTACCCTTCCCCGTCGACGACTTGAGAAAGTGGCAGTCAATATGACTCCCATGATAGATGTCGTTTTTCAGTTGATGATATTTTTTATGCTGACATTTAATATTATTGCCCCCGAAGGTGATTTTGATGTCCGCATGCCATTAGGAAAGTCTTCTAAAGAGCCACTTGATGAATTGCAGTTGCCGCCGATTCAAGTTCGCTTGGCATCAGGTGATGACGGAGTTCTCTCAGGGATTTCAATGAACGGAGAGCCAGTCGCAGATTTTCTTGATCTGCGACAAAGGGTTGCTAGATTTTTCGACGTAGCGATAGAGAGCGGAGCTTCTCCCGGTGACGTAGAACTTGAGATTGATTGTGATTACGAACTCGATTACATCAATATTATTGATACGATTACTGCGGTGTCGGGAAGAATAGAAGACGGACAGCTCATTGAAATGATAAAGAAAATAAGTTTTGTGCCACTCAAACAAACACCGTAGTACTACTTATACTTGTTCAAAAGAGACGCTCAGTTTATTGAGCTCAACAATGCTCAAGAATACTGTTTGAGAAACGGCGTCAAGCATCGCTCGTGTGCTTGTCGGCATCAGGCGAAAGCTTGAGTGTAGCGTTCAAGAAGTTGTTTAGCTTCTTGGGTGATATTGCTGATGGACGGTTCTCAGTCGTCCAGAATCGACATGGGTATATCGCTGTGTTGTGGCGATGCTTGCATGTCCGAGCATTTCTTGGACGTGTCTCAGGTCAACACCACCGGCGACAAGATGAGTAGCAAAGCTATGTCGAAGTGTGTGAGGTGAAATGTCGTTAGCGAGTCCTGCTGCCGTAGCATGCTCACGAACAATTTCCCATATTCGCATTCTCGAAAGTCTATTTCCTCTGCTAGATAGAATGACGTGGTTTTGTTCGCTCGTTCCCGATAGGAATTGAGGTCGATGGTCCTGCATCCACCGCGTGATTGCAGCATGAGCTCGCTGTCCAAGAGGTACTACTCGTTCTTTATTCCCCTTCCCTCGGCACGTGCAGAATTGTTCTTTAAGACGAAGGTCATTTAGTTGTAGTGATGACACTTCTGATGCACGACATCCGGTGGCGTAGAGTAATTCCAAGAGCGCCCGGTCTCGTACTCCAGCACTAGTAAAGCGTGAAGGGCTGTCAAGTAACTGATTAACCTGACGAGGGGAAAGCACTGCAGGAATTGTGTCATCACGGCGAGCTAAGACAAGTTGTTCAGCTGGGTTATCAACCAGAACTCCTTCAAGTTGCAGGAAGGAGTAGAAGCAGCGAAGCGTTGCTGCTTTTCTTGCAATTGTTGCGCGAGACTGACCCTTGTCAGAAAGTGTTCCGAGGTAATCCCCAAGATTCTGAATGGTGACAGTCAGGGGTGACCGCCCATTGAGCCAGACGGCATATGTCTGCAGATCTCTTTGGTAGGCGGATTGGGTATTTTCTGCAAGACCCCGTTCGTGTCGCGTGAACTGAAGAAATCGCTCAATAAGTTCATCGATACAGATCGAAGAGAGTGGCTCACGTTGAGGGCCTTCGAAAGCAATCTTTCGAATTCGGGAACGCTTGGCAGAAATTTCTTTCTGCTCCTGATTCCTTGGCGTGTGTTTCTTGCCCATGAATTTGATGTATCGAGTTCGTCAGCCACAATCCGGATGAGGTTCGTGAATCAAGGATCGTATCCAAGGTTCGGGGCGAGCCATCGCTCGACCTCTGGCTCTGGCATACCTTTCCTGACAGCATATGATTCAACTTGTTCACGTGTTATTCTGTCTACGGCGAAGTATCGGCTTTCTGGGTGCCCAAAGTAGAGTCCACAGACACTCGCCGCTGGAGTCATTGCAAAACTCTCAGTGAGATTCATACCAGCAACATTTTTGGCATCGAGTAACTGGAAAAGACCGGGTTTTTCTGTGTGATCAGGACAGGCCGGATAACCGGGCGCCGGACGAATTCCACGATATTTTTCTGAAATAAGCTCATCCGTGTTGAGTTGCTCTTGTTTTCCGAATCCCCATTCCTGCCGAGCCTTCTGATGCAGCCATTCGGCGAATGCTTCAGCGAGCCGGTCAGCGAGGGCCTTTACCATAATGGAGTTATAGTCATCGTGGTCTTTGTCGAACTCTTTCGCGAGTTCTTCACATCCATGCCCAGTTGTACATGCAAAGGCACCAATGTAGTCGGCTCGACCACTCGACATCGGAGCAATGAAGTCGGCTAAGGCATAAAAAGTGTCTTGGCCACGACGTTCCCATTGCTGCCTGAGGGTACAAATCCGCCCGGTCTCATTTTTACGAGATTCATCATCAAAAAGAATGATGTCATCCCCGTCACTGTTAGCCGGGAAGAATCCGTAAACTCCTCGGGCTTCTAGCTTTTGTTTGGAAACAATTTCATCAAGAAGTCTTTGCGCATCTTCAAAAAGTTTCTTGGCCTCACTGCCCACAATTGCGTCATCAAAAATTCCTGGATACTTACCTTTTAATTCCCACGCCATGAAAAAAGGAGACCAGTCGATAAAAGGAATAAGTTCTTCAAGTGAGACCACTGGAAGTGGTCGCAGGCCAAGAAAACTAGGCTTTTCAATTTCAGCCGATGACCAATCAGTCGTCCATCGTTTTTCGATAGCGGTTTTATATGGCACAAGTTTTACTTGCTGACGCTTTTGGAAATTCGCTAAATCTCTTGCCTGAGCTTCACGATTCGCTATCGCGAATGCTTCTTGGGAATTCGGGTTGAGTAATTTTTCAACCACGCCGGCTGCACGTGATGCATCTGTCACATGAATGATGCTTCCTGAGTATTTAGGCGCAATTTTAACAGCAGTGTGCCGAGCCGAGGTAGTGGCACCACCGATCAGAAGTGGGACTTCGAACTTCTCGTGTTCAAACTCTTTTGCGACCTGTACCATCTCATCAAGGCTCGGGGTGATAAGGCCAGAAAGACCTACTATGTCTACATTTTCTTCCCGGGCTTTATCGATGATCGTCGCACAAGGGACCATAACGCCAATATCGATGATCTCATAGTTGTTACACCCTAAAACGACACCAACAATGTTTTTTCCAATGTCGTGAACATCACCTTTGACAGTTGCTAATAAAATGCGACCACGCTTTTTCGCAGCGGCACCTTGTGATTTTCGTTCCTCTTCCATGTAGGGCAGGAGGCGCGCGACAGCCTTCTTCATGACACGAGCACTTTTCACAACTTGAGGAAGAAACATCTTGCCTTCACCGAAGAGGTCGCCAACGATTTGCATGCCGCTCATAAGTGGGCCTTCAATGATTTTCAGGCCTGTGTCGTATTGCTTTCGAGCCTCTTCAATATCGTCTTCAATATGATCCGTAAGGCCTTTCAATAATGCGTGGGCTAGACGACCATCAACATCAAATTCACGCCACTCATCAATTTTTTCAGAATTGATGCCTCCTTCACCCTTCACGGTTTCTGCAAATTCAATCAATCTGTCGGTTGCATCTGTTCGGCGATCAAAGAGAACGTCTTCAATTCTTTCAAGAAGTTCAGGAGTAATTTCTTCATAGAGCGCGAGTTGTCCTGCATTGACAATGCCCATATCCATGCCGGCTTTAATGGCATGGTAGAGAAAGGCCGCATGCATCGCCTCGCGAACAGCATTATTGCCTCGAAATGAGAACGAAATGTTGCTTACGCCACCAGATATTTTCACCAGGGGCATTTTCTCTTTAATTTGACGCGTTGCCTCAATAAAGTTTATTGCATAGCGATTATGTTCCTCCATACCGGTTGCAACGGTAAGAATGTTGGGGTCGAAAATGATATCTTCTGGAGGGAAGTCAGCTTTTTCTGTAAGGAGGCGGTAGGCTCGCTCGCATATGGCCACTCGGTTTTCGACGTCTGTGGCTTGGCCTTCTTCGTCAAATGCCATGACGACTACAGCTGCTCCATAACTTCGGACGATGCGGGCTTGCTTGAGGAACGTTTCCTCACCCTCTTTCATGCTAATGGAGTTAACAACACCCTTGCCTTGGATGCACTTCAGTCCAGCTCCAAGTACTTCCCAGCGAGATGAGTCGATCATGATGGGGACGCGGGAAATGTCTGGTTCGCTTGAGATCAGTGTCAGGAATTTCGTCATGACTGCTGGCCCGTCGATCATTCCTTCGTCGACATTTATATCGATTAAATTTGCGCCATTTTCTACCTGCTGCCGAGCGACGCTTAGAGCGGCTTCATAGTTCTCTTCTTTAATGAGTCGAGAAAATGCTTTTGAACCGGTTACGTTCGTGCGTTCACCAACTATTGTGAAACTACTCTCAGGACGCACTTCAAGAAGCTCAAGGCCAGAGTAACGACTCAACCGCAGCGGCTTTGCTGGTTTTCTGGTGGGGTGAGGTGAAACAGCTTCAGAAATTGCGCGAATGTGGTCAGGAGTTGTGCCACAACATCCACCAACAATGTTCAGAAAACCATCTTTCGCAAACTCACCTATGACCGAGGCCATCATTTCGGGAGTTTCATCAAAGCCACCGTAAGCATTTGGAAGTCCGGCGTTAGGGTAGCAGCTCACCATCTGGGGGCAGATGCGAGAAAGGTCTGCCAGGTATGGACGTAGTTTCTCAGGCCCGAGGGCACAGTTGATCCCGGCGCTTATAAGATTGGCATGTGAAATACTTTGAAAGCATGCTTCAACGGTCTGGGCAGAGAGCGTTCGGCCTCCTTCGAAAACAGTAAATGATGCCATAATTGGTACAGCAATACCTGTTGATTGAAATGCTTCTTCAATTGCAAATAGTGCTGCTTTGAGAACCAGCGTATCGAATGCTGTTTCTGCAAGGAGAAGGTCGACGCCGCCTTCAAGGAGTGCCTCAACTTGCTCCCTGTAGCAGGCAACCATCTCATCGAAAGTGACATCACGATGTCCAGGGTCAGCCACATTTCCAGCAATAGAAAGTTGCTTATTTGTTGGCCCCATAGAACCGGCAATAAATCTAGGTTTATGAGGCGATTTGGCCGTCGCTGCGTCAGCTGCTTCTCGTGCAATTTTGCAGGCAGCCAGATTGAGTTCTCGGGTTTGGTCCGAGAGCCCAAAGTCTGCTAACGCAACCGATGTAGCACCGAATGTATTTGTCTCAACAATATCAGCTCCAGCCTCAAGGAACGAAGCGTGAATTTGACGGATGGCATCTGGTTGAGACAATGTCAAGACATCGATGCAATTCTTGAGATCTCGACCATGATCCTGAAAAGGTTTCCCTCGAAAGCCTTGCTCGTCTAAGCCGAGAGTATGAACCATTGTGCCCATAGCGCCATCAAGGATGGCAATTCGGTCATTGAGAAGATCAAGAAATTCTGTCGATCTGCTATTAGTAATCTCCATCGGGCTTTCTGGTTTGTCGTGGGGGTCGTTGTTGAACTCAAAGAAACTACTGTTTTCATAGTAGTATAGGCAAGTTTCTAACGTTCGGATACCGCTTAGCATTCCCCCCTTTATTTGAGACGCAGTCCGGATGTAGTCGTCAATTTGAGGGTTTGGGCTTGAGGGTTTGGGCGAGTGGCCTTGGATGTAGTGGTGGTTCGGGAAAAACTGAATAACTGCTCCCGCTTGACGTTAGGTCAAACTCTGACGAAGTGAAGCGAAGTCTCTAAAGGCTTTGTCTTGTTTTAGACGAAAATTTTCTGTAGGAGAGTTATGGATTTAATCACAGTATTTCCGCATGTACGACAATTGGAACACGACCCACTTCCAGAAAATGGATGTGATAAATATGTTCGTAGGTTCAGGTCGGTAGAGGGAGCACAATCGACGTACGTGTCGAACATGCTGAACGACGGAAAGGGTTCATCGGAGTGTCTTAAAGGACACGATGCGGAACTGGCACAGAGTACACAGAGAGCTTCTTGTGAATTCGCTCCTCGTGACAGTATTGGGCCAAATCCTGTGAAAAAAAAACCTCCAGATACCATACCTTTTTGTAATGAGCAGAAGTCTCAGCATGACGGCGTATTAAAGCCTGTGACAAATCAGCGACAGACAAAGAAGCGGGGCTTGGCTAATAGGAATGGAGGAGGTCTCCTCACGAATCAACCCAGCGTGCCTAGGCCCAAGAAAAAAATGCAACCTTCGGGCGCATCGAGGCCGTCGCTGACATTATGGGTGCTGTCTTTGGTGGCAGCAGTCATCTGGATGCGTGTCTTTTTTGTTGAGCAGCAGCCTGTCATGAAAATGGAATCATTAGAAATAAATTCTATTCGGTTTGCGGAAACCCCTGTTACGTCTTACCACCAACAGAAGAGCAGGAAGTAAATGGAATTCGACCGCCTCGATCAAAGTTTTATAGACCAACAAGTGTTGATAACACGACAGGGTGTGTCAGAGGCGGCAGGTCTGGAGTCAGAAGAAGTCACTGCTGTCTCAATTACAGAACAGAGCGGTGAGAAGAGCCCTCGGACAACAGAAGTGGTAAGTAAGAATCGAGCCGCATCGGAAGGCGAAGCAGGTTGTAGTGATAAAAATTCCAGCGATACGCTGGCAGGTTTATTGGCAGCGTTGCCAGCGCAGTGGAAAGCAATCACTGATCGCGTTGTTGAAGCTCAGGAAAGTGGTCATCGTATCATTGCAATTGCTGGCCATCGGGTTCAGGAGGGACGAACAACGATCGCGCAAGGTCTTTTCACCATCCTCAGTGCGTCTGGTTGGCAGGTGCGATGCCTGAATTCGATGCAAGAGCTTTGGTGTGAATTAATTGATGACTCTCAGTCGGTGGCGTGGCATCGAGATCGAGCAGGTACTAGTGTCTCAGGTAGCAGACAAAGCATTGTCTTGGTAGACGCAGGTATTTGGTTTACTCGTGGCCCGTTCCGAAGGAGAGAGATGGCATTGCGAGTTTTTGGCTGCGATGCGGTGCTGTTAGTTCGTCACGCGGACGTGCCGCCCTGCCCTCACCGGCAGCAACTCCTTGGAGAGCTAGGCGTCTTCCCAATTGGCGAGGTTGTAACCTTCTCAGGTGAGATGGAATGTGGTTCATGTTCGCAAGATTCAGCAAATTCCTGCCGTGTTGCCTAATGTTGGAGAGTACGATGATGAATCAAGCAAAGCCATTGATGTCTTTGGGCTCGCATATAAGTTATTCTTCGGCTCCTGGGTTAGGGTCACGTTCTGGAGTGGTGGATGGTGGATGGAAAACTCAGCCTTCCACGATACAACTATTTCATTCTCAGCGTGCTGCTGTTGCACGCTTGCAGTACGCCGTCTTGCAGGAATCGAGCCTTGCAGTTCTTTGTGGTCCCGGCGGTTCCGGTGTTTCAACGGTGATGAGTGCTCTTGTAATGAGGCTTCATGGAGCATCGCATGTTGTGCAAATTGATGTGAGGCAAGCCGAAGTATTTTCACAGTTTGCAGCATGCGCGACTACTGGTAACGTCGTGGTCGCTGTCGATAATTGTCATCTCGCAACAGTTGATCTGTTGGGATCAGTTTCTGAAGCGATATGGCTGCAGGTGCCAAAAGCTTCAATTGTTTTTGGTGGACGGGGTCGTTTGATGACGTTGTTATCTCGAGATCGTGGCTTGCTTGACAAGGTTTTGCTGCGTTCAGTAATTCATCCGCTATCGCTTTCCGAGACACGAAGCATTGTGGAAACACAGCTGGCTGCAAATAGCCACGCATGCTCGGAGAGCGCGTGGTTGGTCATTCATCAAATAACTGGTGGGATCCTGGAAGATGTCTTTCGCCTTGTCGGTATGGCTCGAGTTGTTGCAGGGAGCCAGCCTGGCACGACCATTCAGGCTGACGATATCGAGCAGATTCATGAACGACTTCATGCAGCAGCAGCATGACACACGGTCAATTGAAGGTTGCTGTTCAAGTTCGAGGCATACATTGTCTGTGAAAAAGTTATGCTTGAGAGCTATGATCGTTCTTGATCATTATTTGGTGACACGTTGTTCGGATTTTCGCTGACCTGCATTTCAATTTAATATGATGTGTTACGTGATTCATCGAAACGCGCACCCTTTATGTACAGTCGCTACACTTCAAATGCGATAGGTCTTCGGTGGCAAGGTATATCTCATTTAGTACGGAAGAAGATAAGAGATGGGGACAAAGATTGGTTTCTCAGCGTTCATGTGCATCGGAGTCATTTTATTTGTAACGTGTGGGCGGCTTGCGTTTGCGGAACAGCTTGCATCGAAATCAAAGCGTTATGAATTACAGGTGAGGGCAAGTGTGATCGATCGTCGAGTTCGGTCACATCCAGATATCAAATTCGTACTCGAAAACGCCAGTGGTAAGCCTGCTGATATTCAAAATGCGATTGTTGATATGTCGGTTCCTCAGCGTGGCAAACTTGTTATCTGGCTCATGGGTCACAATCAAGCTCTCTTTGATCGTCTGGCTGACTACGGGTTACACGCAATCCAAGTGGAGTATGCAAGGTCATGGTTTTCCGTTTGCTGCCAAGAGAAACCAGTTGATCCACACTGTCGCGGGAATATTCGGTTGGAAGCAGCGACAGGAAAAGATTTCAGTGATGAGGTCAGTATTCCGAAATCCGACGGCATGATGGAACGTGCCTATCAATTTGTGAAGTGGTTGGAACGCACTAATCCCGAGGGGGACTGGGGACAATTTTTGAATGCAGATCGAAAGGGAATCGATTGGAGAAAAGTCATTGTTTCTGGCAGTTCGCATGGCTCCACCACCGCTGCACGGTTCGCAAAGTATGTCAAAGTCAGTCGCGTCGTAGCGTTGTGTGGTCCCCGTGACCAATATCAGATGTGGCAGGCCCTGCCCTCGGCAACCCCCACGAATCGCTATTTTGGATTCTCGCACGTTCTTGATAGTGGATGGAAAGCCGATCACTATTGTCGTAGTTGGGAAATGTTAGGAATGAATCAATATGGCCCGATTGTCAATGTCGACAACTCACGGCCTCCTTATCAAAACACGCGTCGCTTGATTACTGACTTCGATGTAGGCGGTAACGAAAAAAAAGCACACGGCAGTGTGCAGCCGGGCAGTCGGGCGTTCCAAAGCAAGAGTGGCAAGTACATGCACGAATCAGTGTGGCGTTACCTGTATACACATCCCGTTGACGAGGTGGGCCGCTCGGTCCCAGCAGACGACGACTGTCAAAAAAATCAGCAACAATAGGTTTTCGTGATGGTGGTCTACAGTGCTGCCGTGCCGATGTTATGGATCGTCGGTATCTAGTTTGAGTACCGCCCTAATATCAAATCCCGTACTTATTGGAAAACCAGCGGGCAAGTGCTTCGGGAAATGTGTCCCACAGGTAGCTGTTCTGGATTCATTTACTCAATGTAAGACACAAATAATAATACAGCGTGTGTGTTTGAGTTGCTTGCTGACGAATCAGGTGTTTGCATGAGTTGCCATAAGTTGTGAAAAGTTGCATCCCTCCTATCGCGGGTAGTGTCTGGTTTGTTACAACTAAGGGCTGTTGCAAGTCCGGGGATCTGTCCAGTTGAAGCGTGTGTATTCGATTGGTGGTTATTGAGGAGGTTAGGCATGCAGAAAACAAAAGCAGCGACTACGACGTCTCAAGAGGCGGTAGTTCCGAAACACTTCGTTGTACCGTTTATTCTTGTAACGTCATTATTTGCGTTATGGGGATTTGCGAACGATATCACCAATCCACTCGTTCGTGCCTTTAAAGAAATATTTCTTATTTCCAATGCACAAAGCAGTTTAGTGCAATGGGCCTTCTATGGTGGATATGCCACGATGGCGATTCCAGCAGCACTGCTTATTCGGAAAGTTTCGTACAAGTCTGGGATTATTATTGGGCTGCTTCTATATGCAGTAGGTGCTGCGATGACTATTCCAGCAAGCTTGATGATGGAATTTAATGTCTTCCTTGTGGGTTTCTACATTCTGACGTTTGGCCTTGCTTTCTTAGAGACAACGGCCAATCCGTATATTCTCTCAATGGGGCCACGAAGTACTGCAACGCAAAGACTAAACCTGGCTCAAGCATTTAATCCAATTGGGTCTCTTACCGGCATGGTGGTGGCGAGCATGTTCATTCTCCCAGGGCTTGAAGTCTCACAATTTCGAGAGGCCGAGATTGCGAGACATCCAGAATATGCAACGATGCTGCCCAGTGATGTCGATAAACTCATAACCAAAGCAATGGAAGATTCTGCAACGGCGGAACCGCAGAAGTATGAGGCAATGGTCTCCCATGATTTAGCAGTTGTCAGGACCCCTTATGTAGTTATCGCTTTAGTCGTACTCGCTGTCCTGCTTCTTTTTGTCATTTCGAGGCTGCCGGACACAGGGCAGGAAGATGAAGGAATTCATGTTATGACGCTTGCTCAGAATCTATTTACAAATTGGCAGTATGTCGGGGGTGTTATTGCGCAAACTTTTTATGTTGGTGCACAGATAATGACTTGGACATTTGTTATTCACTACGGAATGACGCTTCTGGGATTAAGTGCTGCCCAAGCACAGAATTACAACATTCTTGCTATGGGTATTTTTCTTGCGAGTCGTTTTATCTGTACGTTCATACTGAAATACATGGCTCCCGGCTTGTTGCTTGGTGTACTAGCTGTGGGAGGTGGTCTGCTGACTGCCGGGGCGATCTTCCTGCAGGGGCTCACGGGTCTTTACTGTCTTGTCGGTGTGTCTGCTTGTATGTCGCTCATGTTTCCAACAATTTATGGAATTGCCCTGAACGGACTCAGTCCAAATGATGCGAAATTAGGATCAGCGGGTTTGATTTTTGCAATTGTTGGTGGTGCGTTTATGCCACGTTTGCAAGGCGCAATAATTGATGGCGACGGCATGACCATCGCTGGTCAGATGCTTGAGCCAGTACGCCTCTCGTTTTTTCTTCCACTGAGTTGCTTTGTGGTTGTTGCAGTTTTTGGCTTTGCGGTTGCCTTGTTTTCTCCGAAGTCTGCCATAGAGAGCTGATTGATGAGATTTTTCATTGTCCGAGAATTTTTCATTTGATGAGAGAATATTCATGAGTACAGTCCCCACAATTTGGAATGGTGTCCTCCCGAGAATTGGTATTCGGCCAACAATTGATGGCCGACTTGGTGGAGTTCGTGAATCGTTGGAAGACCAGACGATGAATCTGGCCCGCCGTGTAGCGGAATTGGTGTCCAGTGAATTGCGTTATCCAAATGGTGCACCAGTAGACTGCGTCATAGCGGACACATGTATCGGTGGAGTTGCTGAGGCCAGTGCGTGCGATGACTTGTTTCGCAAGGAAAACGTAGGAGTCTCACTGACAGTTACTCCCTGCTGGTGCTATGGAAGTGAAACCATGGACATGGATCCGTTGCGGCCGAAGGCAGTATTTGGATTTAATGGTACCGAACGTCCTGGTGCTGTGTACCTCGCTGCAGTACTTGCTGGACACAGCCAGAAAGGTATTCCGGCATTCGGGATATATGGTCGAGATGTACAAGATGCTGGTGACGCTAATATGCCCGCTGATGTGCGGAGTAAAATCCTTGATTTTGCCCGATGTGGGCTTGCCGCTGCGTTGATGCGGGGCAAGTCCTATTTGTCGATGGGCGGTACTTCAATGGGTATTGCTGGTTCAATGGTTGATTATGCGTTTTGGGAGAAATGGTTTGGCATGCGAGTTGAAGACATCGACATGACTGAGTTTGTCGGGCGCATGAACAAGGGGCAGTTTGATCATGATGAGTACGAGCAGGCTCTTGCCTGGGTGAAAGAGAACTGCCCGGAGGGTGACGACTACAATAGCGACGAGACGAAACGATCCCGCGAACACCTTGATTCGGAGTGGTCCGACTCGGTTAAAATGTGTTTGATTGCTCGTGACCTGATGGTTGGCAACAAGCGACTTGCTGAGATGGGGCTCCAGGAACAGGCGCAGGGACACGGTGCAATTGCCGCTGGGTTTCAGGGCCAGCGGCAATGGACTGATCATTTTCCAAATGGTGATTTTCTTGAAGCCATCTTGAACACCTCTTTCGACTGGAATGGTAAGCGGGCACCCTACATCGTTGCCACCGAGAATGATGCCCTCAATGCAGCCACTATGTTGTGTGGGCACTTACTTACCAACACTGCGCAAATTTTTGCTGATTTGCGTACGTATTGGAGTCCTGAGGCAGTTGCTGGAGCGTGTGAAGGCTATCAGTTAGAGGGGGCAGCAGCTGATGGCTTGCTCCATCTCATTAATTCTGGGCCAGCGGCACTTGATGGTACGGGACAACAAATGGATCAGGACGGCAAGCCGACGATGAAGCCGTTCTGGGAGATAACTGATGATGAAGCAGCTAAGTGCCTTCAGGCAACAACGTGGCATCCATCAATTACTGAATACTTTCCTGGAGGTGGTCTGAGCACCCGGTATCGGACCCTCGGAGACATGCCGGCAACAATGACTCGTATCAATTTAGTAGCAGGTCTCGGGCCAGCAATTCAGATTGCAGAAGGCTATACGGTTGAACTTCCCGGTACTGTTCACGACGTTCTTGATCAGCGAACGAATCCAACATGGCCAACCACTTGGTTCGCTCCGACGATTACCGGGCGAGGCGCGTTCACTTCCACATATGAGGTCATGAATCATTGGGGTGCAAATCACTGTGTTATGACTGCCGGCCACGTCGGGCACCTGTTCATAACGTTGGCATCTATCTTAAGAATTCCCGTCTACATGCATAATGTGGCAGCTGACAGAGTGTTTCGGCCAAGTGCATGGAATGCTTTTGGCACCGATGGTCTTGAGGGAGCTGACTTTAGAGCCTGCCAGGCCTTTGGTCCCCTCTATGGTCGTGGGTAGAGAAGGCGTTGTGTAAGTAGAAGTGGTATGAGTGTTTGTACTTTGTAAAGTCATGGAAGCATTATGTCGGCAACTCGAGATACGCTGTTAGAACTCTCACATTTTCTTGGTGAAGAGAGGCGACAGTTGGCAATCCTTGGTGAGGGAAACACATCGGCTCGGGTTGACGAGCATACGTTTCTTGTTAAAGCGAGTGGCAGTTGCCTTCAGACACTCACGAGCGAGGACCTTGTTGCCTGCAGGTTTGATTCTCTTCTTCCGATGCTTGATCAAGATACGATGTCTGATCAGATAATCGAAGACTCGCTCTTAGCGAGTCGAGTTGACGCATCGGCAAAAAAACCGTCTGTCGAGACTCTGTTCCATGCGTACCTGTTGTCACTAGAGGGTGTCCATTTTGTTGGGCATACACATAGTATCGCAGTGAATCAGATTCTCTGTTCACCACGTGCGAGTCAATTTGCAACGCGAAAGCTTTTTCCTGATGAAATAGTCTGCTGTGGGGCTCACTCGGTGCTTATTCCTTACACTGATCCTGGATTATCGCTGTCGAAATCAATCCGTCTTGCGACCGATACGTATCTAGATAGTTATGGCTGTGCTCCTCGTGTGATTCTTCTCGAAAATCATGGCCTTATTACTCTTGGCAAGACCTCGGGGGCTGTAAAAGCAGCGATGCTGATGGCTCACAAGGCTGCACAAATCTTTGTGGGAGCAGCCGCTTTGGGAGGGCCTACTTTTATGAGCGCTGAGGATGTTGACCGAATCTCAAATCGAACCGATGAGCATTATCGACAGCGAGCGTTGAAGCTATAGGTGAGATGGCGTAGGTGTTGGTAGTTCGGTGAGAACATGGCGATCCATACGCGAGTTGTCATGTGTTCTCCTGATTGAGAGAAAGACTCGACTAACTAAACTGTATTACCAGATGGTCAGTAAGATACGGACTGTTGAATGATACGTCGGAAATCATGGTTCTATTGGTCGATACTCACCCCCGTTTTGCTTGATAGCTTAGGGGCATGAATACGATCTCTATGTTTTTATGTAAGGGTTACTGAATGAGATTTAGCGTTCTTGTTTTCGTGTTGGTGACAATCTGTTCGGTCCGTTTTATTCATGAAAATAAAGCTGCTGAAAATGTCATTGACCAGCAGTCTATGGATAGTTTGTGGGGTGCGCGTGTCATAAAGCTCCGGGCTGAAAATGCAAGCAGGGGGCAGCTTTTTGATCAGGGCAATTACGCAATGTTTATTCATTGGGGGCTGTACTCCCAGTTAGGCAACAAAGTAGAAGGAAAAACCTATTACGGTATAGGTGAGTGGATTATGAATCAGCGCATGGCTGGTATTCCTGTTTCGGAGTACAAGGAACTTGCAAAGACATTCAATCCAATCGATTTTGATGCGGATGCCATTGCAAAGCTCGCCCGTGATGCAGGGATGAAATATATAGTTATTACTGCGAAGCACCATGACGGCTTCGCCATGTATGAATCAAAGGCGTGCGACTTCAATATTGTGGATGCAACTCCTTGGGGGAAAGATCCGATGAAAGATCTGGCAGCGGCTTGCCGTAATCAAGGACTTGGTTTCGGATTTTACTATTCGCATAATCAAGATTGGACTTTTCCAGGAGGTGGAAATGGTCCAAAAGTGGATGCGAATGGTAAGACTGCAACATTTGATGATTATTTTGAGAAGAAATGCCTGCCTCAGGTCAGGGAAATTACAACACAGTATGGTCCGATAGAAATCGTGTGGTTCGATACACCTGGAGCAATGCCAAAACACTATGTCGAAAAGCTTGTCGAAGTGGTGCACCAAAACCAGCCTCGAGCGATGGTGTCCGGGAGAGCCGGTCATGAGCTTGGCGACTATCAGACGCTCGGTGATATGGAAGTGCCAATCGTTAATATCGATGGCTTATGGGAAAGCGTTGATACCACCAACGATTCCTGGGCATACGCGTGGTATGACGAAAATTGGAAGTCACCAAAACAAATACTCGAGCGTCTCATTGCATGTGTTGCCAGGGGTGGCACGTATATGTTGAACATAGGCCCCCGCGGTGACGGAAGTGTTGCTATGCGATGCGCCAACTCGCTACGTACTGCTGGTGATTGGATTGCTCGCTATCCACAGGTTGTGTACGACGTCGGGGGTTCGCCTTGGCAGCATGCCCTGCCTTGGGGTGATGTGACCAGTAAAAATAAGACAATGTTTCTCTCAGTTTTTCAGTGGCCAAGTTCCGGTGAGCTTTATCTTCCAAATGTTCAACAGGACGTTGAACGTGTGAAATTGTTGTGTGACAGTGAGTCCGTTGATCTTGTTTGTGAGCGTCGCGGCAAGCACATTGTCATTAAAGTCCCTGCGAAAGCTCCTGATCCACTAGCATCAGTAATCCAATTAAACTTCTCAAAGACTCCAATAATTGATCCAGTTCTAACGATTGACCCAGAGGCGACTACAAGATTGCCTGTTGAGTTTGCTGATGTCGAAGGATTGAAGAAGTCGGAGAAGCGTTGGATGGAAAAGTTTGGCGAATGGAAACGGATTGTGCACGGCCATGAGTTTAATACCGATGCTGAATTATCATGGGAAGTTGACGTTCTTGTGCCTGGCGAATACCAGGTTTCATTAGATTATGCAGGAGAAGGAAGGCTTGTTTGGCAAGTCGGTATTCACGGTGGTAAATCTATCCAAAACCAACAAAACTCTTCGCATAATTATCAGACTTTTCCGATTGGATGGCTCGAATTCCCAGAGAGCGGCAAATATCGGGTGTTTGTCCAGTGTCTCGAAGGAGATGTTGATCAGGCAAGCCTCCATACGATTCTTTTTGATCCTGTGCGTTGATAGTAACCTGCGTGTTGATATTGATTTGTTTGCATCGTTCTATATTACGACGGAGGTTCGGGAAGTGGAACGCGAAAGTTACTTTATGTCCCCACCTGATGCTGGCGACAGGCATGCTTTTTTATAGCAAAATCGAGTCATTCATTTGGTTGACCGAGTAAGTCTTCTTAGTCCTTCTCGGTCAGTTGAGAATGAATCTAATGGCAATTCAGTTGGTATGCCACACATTGAATCAGAGATCAGAAGCGCTGTTCCCGTTGAAAGATGAAAGCCCGAACGGTAATGCCCTGTTGCTAGCCATGCATTGTCTGCTGACGGTATACGGCCGACGGTTGGTAGTCCATCTGGCGAGCCAGGCCGCAGCCCAGCCCAAGAAGATGTTGGCTCCTGAGCCATGACGTCAGGGAGAACTTCACAAGCAATTTTTTTCATCCGGCAAAGTGATGCAGGTGTCGTTGATGAATCAAAGCCCGCATCTTCTATAGTTGATCCGATAAGAAGGTGTCCATCATCTCGTGGGATCATGTAGTCAAGGCCTGAGCCAAAGTTGATAATATGGCGGAGCACTCCGGGTTCCATCTTGTGCAGTAAGATTTGCCCTCGCCATGGCTTCGTAGGCAATTTGATATCAAGTTTTTGAAGCAACTGTTCAGACCATGCTCCAGCTGCGATACAGAACTGATCACCACGAATTGATCGTGGTGTCGAGTTTTGGTCTTCAGTATTGATTGCAACGATGCGGTTTGAATCGAATTCAAAATCTAGCACGTGGTGGCCGTCGAGTATTTCGACACCACGGCTTAAGCAAGCAGATCGTAATGCCGCAAGGTGTCGGGGAGGACGTACCTGCGTTTCATCCGGTAAGTAAAATGCTTTGCGTACTTGGCGAGTGATTACGGCACCATGCAGGACGGGTTCAATGTCACTTAGATCTGTTGGTGAAAGACTCTCGTGTTTCACTCGCAATCGCTTCCATTTTTCTTCATTGGCCTGTATCTGAGATACTGTTTCTTTCGTTGTGGCCATGGCAAGGCTACCGCAGCGCCGGAAGCCGTTGTTGATCCCAGTTTCTTCGAGAAGTGATTTCGTCCACTGTTCGTGGAGCCGATCACTATATTGCGTTAGTCGCTCTATGGGGCTTCCGTTGTGATCAGTGAGAGTGTCTCTTGGTTGGGCGGGGAAAATACCGGCGGCCGCCCAACTCGCACTTTTTCGCAACGTATCACGACTGATAACAGCTACAGAACGGCCTCGTCCAGCGATTTCTCGGGCAATCGACAGGCCAATGACGCCACCCCCAACAATACAGCAGTCAGGCATTCGTCGGGACCTGGGGGCTATCTGCAATATTGACCCATACGTGGACGTGAGGCGCTCCGCGGAAATGCCAGACAAATGCTGGGCCTTCAAGTCGCCAGTTGTCCCACACACCATCATCTCCGAGGTCTTTATCTTTGTAATAAACCAGACGACACGCATCAATTCCGCCCTGTGATGCTAGGCAGTGGTCAATTTCATTTTGATCACTCGGTCGGAATGGTTCAAGAAGAAGTCTGAGAACATTTCCAAGTTCTTTTTTCTGCTCTTCAGTAAGGTCAGCAACAGACAGCCCCGGCCGGTCCGCTTTGCCGTGAAATTGAATAGCACTTTCTTTGGGTGAGCGGCGAACAATCGATGCCTCTTGTTGGTGCCTGTCAAGCAACGCGTACACCTTATTTGCTGCGACTGCTTGTGGCCAAAAAACATTTCCTGGGTGTGTCGGCTCTTCATGAAAGTTGCCCGTGTCATGGCCGTAGAAAATCGGTCCTCCAAAAGCAACATGATCAGCGGAGTCTCCATCACACCTCAACGTCATGTGGCGACCGCTGAGCAGGAACTGGAAATTGCCACTGCCGGGATCTCCAAGGAGCGCTACGCTTTGCGAATAACCAAACCCACCACAGTCGTCTTCCAGTTGTTTATCAAACTGTGGTTGCCATTTCGGTGAGATAATGCCTTCAAAAATTTTACGAATCATGCCTTGTTGTGTGCTTGTAAAAAAATCACTCGCAATTTCAGGTTTGCTCGCCTGCCAATTGTTTGCAACCCGCGTCCGTAGCAGTCCATACTTCGGGTGTTGGTAATTCCATGGAAAGCAAACCTGTTTCCGTTGGTCTGCCGTCAGTGAGGCATGAAGTTCTCCAGCGAGAGTTTCGGCTGTTGAAGGTAAGGTTGGCTCCGTAGCATAAATTTTGCACCAATCAGAACCTTGTAGCAGAGAGGTCGCACTGATCGCTGCTGACGTGTTCGTCAGGAAACGCCTTCGAGAAGTCTGTTTGTTTTTCTGTGAAGATGGCATGTTAAGCGGCTCCTTGTGACCTCTGTTGTTGGTTGCCTGAATGTTTGCAATTCAGATTTAACGATCGGATTGTTGTTTTGTTGCGGGGCCTCACCTCGGATTTTATCACGTATTATTCAAAAACCCCAAGCTTAATTAAAGCTGGCAATGTTCTTCAATAACGTGTTTGGCAGCTGGGGCAGAAGAAAGTTGATCGTTGAGTCTGAATAATCCGCTGAATATCATTTTTACATCGTCTGCACTTGTTTTTGTCACGGCCGTATACTTTGTGAAAGCGCTGATATCGACCAAGGCGATTGTCAGCTGTTCTATAGGTTTCGTCACCTATCGAGGATCCTTCGTGTTTGATCGCATGATGAAGGATTTTGGAGGATGCGCTTGCTATGCGGGCGCACGCATCTTTACTTAATCGATAACACCTTGTCCGTGGATCAATGTTTGCCGCGTATAGAATTTCTGAGGCGTAAATGTTACCGATGCCCGCAAGTATCTTCTGATCAAGAAGAGCAACTTTGATGTGCCGCTTTGAATGATGGATTTTGTCATACAGTTCTGGTCCGCTGGCTGTAAGTGCGTCAGGCCCCAGCGCATTGTTTCCGAAACGGGACATGAAGGTAGATTTATCGACCATGGTTATCGTTCCGAGGCCGCGTCGATCCCAGAAGATGAGTGGGTGTTTATATTTTTTTATACGGGCTATAAGTCGCACATGTTTTTCGGTTGGAGGTGGAACCCTCAAAAGTAAACCGGTCATTCTGGGCTCAAAAATTAGAAATAATTCGTTGTTCTCGTTCGCCGGTGTGACAGACAGTATCGCCCTTTTGCCGAGACGTGTAATGCCAGTAATACGAGCACCCTGAAGCTTGGACGAGAGAATTTTTGGCCTTGGCTGAATTGGAGACGCTCGCCGAGTGTGTCTTGGAAAGAGTGCTGTCTCAATGATTTCACCTCGGAAACAGGCAATTCCACGACACATCGTTTCAACTTCTGGTAGTTCTGGCATTGTTTTAGCTTTTTGAATGGTGGAAGTGGGCTCCGCGTAGGTCGAAAAACGCAGAAGAACGCTACAATTCAAATGTCTTCGAGTATTCTTTGAGAGATGGTAAATAATAGGCGGTATGGTTTAAAAGGCTTTGCCCAAAGATTTGGAGTTTGTAATGCCTCGTGTTCATGCTGAATTAGTCAACCACAAACTTTCTGCTGTGCCCGATAAACTTGGTCGCTTCGGTCGGTTTGGTGGTAGGTATGTACCAGAAACACTTTCTGCAGCACTCAATCAGTTGGAGACCGCGTATGATGCTGCGATTGTAGACCCGGCATTCGTGAGCGAACTTGAAGGACTATTTGGAGCTTTTGTTGGTCGACCAACACCCCTGCTCTTTGCGAAAAGGCTGACTGAGCAAGCAGGCGGCGCACAGATTTATTTCAAGCGCGAAGATCTGAGTCATACGGGAGCCCACAAGATTAACAACACGCTTGGTCAGGCACTGCTAGCCATGCGGATGGGCAAGAAACGAATTATCGCTGAGACAGGAGCGGGCCAGCACGGCGTGGCAACCGCAACAGCATGCGCTCGATTCGGACTTGAATGTATCGTTTACATGGGGGCGGAGGATGTTCGCCGTCAGTCTCCGAATGTTCGAACAATGAGATTGATGGGTGCTGAGGTTCGTCCTGTTGAAAGTGGTTCTCGTACGCTACGAGATGCAATCAATGAGGCGATGCGAGATTGGATGGCCACGGTGGAAACAACGCACTACATCATTGGTTCAGTAGTTGGTCCTCATCCGTTTCCACGTATTGTCCGTGATTTTCAGTCAATTATTGGACGCGAAACAATAGAGTGTTGTGAAAGTCTATTTGGGAGGCTGCCCGATACTGTGGTGGCATGTGTTGGTGGTGGTAGTAATGCCGCCGGAATGTTCTATCCATTCGTAGATTATCCGGATGTTCGTCTGGTTGGAGTTGAGGCAGGAGGTCGGTCGAGCGATGAAGGCGAGCATGCCGCGCCACTGACGTATGGAACACCAGGCATCCTTCACGGAAGCCTGAGTTACGTGTTACAGGATCGCGATGGACAAACTGCTGACGTTCATTCAGTCTCCGCAGGTCTGGATTACCCTGGAGTGGGTCCGGAGCATAGTTACTGGCGGGACTCTGGTCGGGTTGACTATACAAGCGTGACTGATGCCGCGGCGCTTGATGCATTTGATATGGTGGCTCAGCAAGAGGGAGTTCTTCCTGCACTCGAAACATCGCACGCGTTGGCATGGGCTGTTGAGGCTGCTTCGGAAATGAGCCCTGAGGAAATCCTGGTGGTCTGCATGTCGGGTCGAGGCGATAAAGATGCCGCTGAGATAGCAAGATTACGTGGGCAGGAATGATTTGTTGACCACGTTGTGTTGATGCGATTTGTGTTGGCATCTTTCCATAAGAAAAGATACACGTTGAATGATCCTCAAAGACGGTAAAAAACAAACAGGCATCGAACGGCTTGAAGATGCTTTTGCGCAATGTAAGTCCGAAGGACGGCGCGCGGTATCTCCCTTTATCACTGCCGGTGATCCAGATAGTGAAACAACAGTTGCTACTTTGAAATCAATTTTCGCAGCAGGAGCGACGTGTTGTGAACTCGGTGTCCCGTACAGTGATCCGATTGCGGATGGTGCAGTGATTCAGTCCTCGTACACACGTGCCTTGAATGCTGGAATGAACTTAAAAAAAATGTTTGGTATTGTTTCTAAACTCCGTGAAACATGCGAGATGCCGTTGCTGGCGATGGTAAGCTATTCACTTATATTTCGAAGCGGAATTGAGGCATTCGTAAAGCGTGGTGAGGCCAGTGGTCTTGCAGGGTTTGTTGTGCCGGACTTGCCGTTAGAAGAGTCTGATGACCTTGATGCCCATTGCCGGCAGTCTGGCTTGGCCCTTGTGAGACTCGTCAGTCCAACAACACCGCCGGAGCGAGCTCGAGAAATCGCCAGGCGTTCGACAGGATTTCTGTACTGCGTTTCCGTGGCTGGGGTGACAGGAGAGCGTACGGCCTTGCCAGACGGTCTTATCGACCGTATCAAGTGGCTGCGTCAAGAGTCAGATGTTCCTATCTTGGTGGGGTTTGGGATATCAAGTGCCGATCAAGCCAGAGAGGTTGCCGCGGTGGCTGACGGTGTCATTGTTGGGTCTGCGGTTGTCCGTTGTCTCGAACAAGCCAAGGACGCTGAATCGATGCCCAATGCTGCCGGCAGTTTTGTGCAGGAACTCGTCAAAGCGTGCCAGGTTTGCTGAATCAGGGTTTTTAGTCGTGAACAAGTGCCCGCAAGACTTGAGCGGGCCATGGCGGGTCATATGCACACGTTGCGATCGGGCACCCTGCTCTTGTGAGAGCGGCTAACGCCTCTTCAATTGGTCCACGGCGAGTAGCTAAATTGCATAGTAAATAATCCTCGTCGATGATCGTACTGGAAACAGTGAGATGTCCGAGAATTTTGGCTGCATGTGCAGCGGATGATGGACATTTGAGACGAATTCGCCACTCAGTGACCTCGGCAAATAACTCAGGATTAAAGCGATTCCCTAAGATTTTTCGTCCATCCTTCATTACGATTAGGTCTGTAAAGTTCTCGGAAACATTTGCATCGTTAAATGCCGCGACAATAATCCGTCCTGTAATCTGGGAATTTGTTACAAGTTGCTCAACTATCTGATAGCCAGCAGGATCAAGACCACTGTAAGGATTGTCGAATAACAAGATAGAAGGCTCGCAAAGTAATGCTCTCGCGATAAGTAATCGCTTGCTCTGGCCAGTTGAAAGAGTATCAATTCGGTGTCCGTGCAAGTTGTGGAGAGAAACTTCCTTAAGTGATTGAGTTACGGCATTAGTTATTTCGTTTCCTCGGAGACCTAAACTCGTGGCAAATAATTCAAGGCATTCGTCGACACGAATCATCGGCCAAATTGGTATGATGTCGGGCACATATCCAAGAAGTCGCTGAGTTGATTGTGAGTCCGGCGTCGATGCCAGTCCGGGTAGCGAAAAATTGCCAGAATGAACAGGCAGAAGCGTGGCAAGAGTCTCAAGGAGTGTGGTTTTACCAGATCCTGAGGGTCCAATGACTGCTACAGATTGGCCTGGGTGAACCGTGTGGGTGAATTGGTCCAATGCGATGACGCCGCGCCGTTGGACGGAAACTCGTTCAAGCGAAATCATTACTTTCCTGCCATCGTCGAACCATGATCTTTGAGCCGATCAGTTGTCATGTCAATTGCAACAAGCAATCCTTTTGCCTTGTTCAGTGTTTCTTCAAATTCCTTTTCCGGCAGACTGTCAGCAACAATTCCTGCTCCTGATTGGACGTAGGCCTTGCCTTGGGCTAGCACAATAGTGCGGAGTGCAATACAGGTGTCCATAGTGCCACTGAAATCAATATAGCCCACAGCGCCTGCATAAGGGCCACGTTTGTTTGGCTCGAGTTCATCGATAATTTCCATTGCACGAATCTTCGGCGCACCAGATACGGTGCCAGCCGGCAAGCATGCTCGAAACGCGTCAAAAGCAGTTGCCTGAGGCTTGAGCTTCCCACAGACATTGCTGGTTATATGCATGACATGGCTGTATCGCTCAATGGCCATAACATCGGAAAGTTCAACAGAGCCGATCTCTGATACGCGTCCAACATCATTACGGCCAAGGTCAATAAGCATCACATGCTCAGCGCGTTCTTTTGGATCCGCTAGAAGGCCAGCGGCTAGTTCTGCGTCTTCTTCTGGGGTGCTCCCACGAGGACGCGTGCCTGCCAATGGTCTTACAGTGACCGTTTGATCCATGACTCGCACCATGATCTCTGGCGAACTTCCAACAAGCGTTGCATTAGGAGTACGGAGACAGAACATGAATGGACTTGGGTTCACAACGCGGAGTGTCCGATAGAGTTCAAGTGGCGAAGCCTCGAATGGTACCGAAAGTCGCCGGCTGAGTACGACTTGAAAAATATCACCAGCGTGAATGTAGGCAATCGCCTTATCAACAGCTTCTAGAAAATTTTGACGACTTCGGTTCGCGGTGACATGCGGGTTTGTTGACGGTTTTAAAGAACCGATGTCATTGAGTGGTGGCCAGCCGCAGTTGTGGTTGAGTTTGTCAATTGTTTCATCAACACGCTGCTTTGCGGATTCGTAAGCTGTCAGAATTGCTTCAGCTGATTTTGTAGTTGTTTTCGCTAAGGCAACTATGTCGATAGATTTCGAAACATGGTCAAAAACTACGAGTCGATCGTAAAGTGCAAAGTAAATGTCAGGTAACCCGAGGTCATCATCGGGTATGTTTGGGAGGTGCTCGGCATAACGAATTGCATCGTACGCTGCGTAACCTATAGCACCACTTGTAAACGGTGGGAGTTCACTGAGGCAGGCAGGCTTGAATTCTGCCATTCTTTTTTCGAGTTCAGCCAGTGGGTCCTCAGCATGAATATTTTCAGCGGGCTGTCCTTGTCGCCGGATGGTTACATTGGAGCCATAGGCTTCGAACTGGAGGAAAGGTTCAGATCCAAGAAAACTATACCGACCAACTTTTTCACCCCCAATAACGCTCTCGAAGAGGCATCCGTCTGATCCAGTATCAATGCGGGCAAAAGCTGATAGTGGGGTGAGGGCGTCAGCAAAAATTCGGCGACAGACTGGAACAAGAGTTTCTCCTTGTGCTAACTCGGAGAAATGCTTGAAGTTTGGGAAATAATTCATGGGTCTTGCAGGTAACAGGTCGCTGATTACGGCTAAAAAGTCTAGTCGCGTCTTTCTCGCTATTTGGAACTATGGCTCAGCAGGAGTCAATGGGGAAGATCTTCTCTTCATGGGGACTGCATTGATGCCGAAGTAGATCATTTTTGCACTGAAATTCTGGAATTGTTTCCGGCTTTCGTCTGCCTGCCGGAGATGAAAACATGCCAATCACCGTTTACGGGCTGTGTTTGTTGGAAAGATGTATTTGAGGGCAATTCGCTTATCGGAGCTATTTCAATGAAATTTGGTTGAAATGAAGAACCTTTCAGCACAGTCAGTAATCCATTAATGGGAGTGCTTGGCGGTATTTTAAGAAGTGTTAGTGTGCTTTGTTGTAAGTACAGGTACCATTATTTGAGAAGCAAATAGTAAAATTGTGACCTTTTGAGAAAGTGCAACTGATATCCTCAGGAAATCTGATTCTGAGATATTCAAGGAATGATCACATGCAATGTCAGCAATGCGAAAAACAGGCGATGTTCCACATTACAGAGTTAGAGACAGGCGATGTCCGGGAACTTCACTTGTGTGAGGATCATGCACGTGTGTACTTAAATCAAGCCGAAGCAGATTCACAGGAGCCCGACTCTGATGATACGGATGGTACCCTTGGTGTTGGGCAGACAGCACAAGAACTGTCGGAAATTGACCAAAGAGTCTGTGAGATGTGTGGCATCACATTTTTTGAGTTTCGTAACCAAGGAAGACTTGGGTGCCCGCACGATTATGTTCAGTTTGAAGAAGAACTAGAGCCACTGATAGCCAATATTCATGGTGAAGTAAAACACACGGGTTGTCGTCCCAATAGGGAGAAGTCGGCTGAAGATCAATCCGTTTTGCCGGAGTCAACAGAAGAGTTGACAAGTGTTATCGGTATGAGGAAAGAAATTCGTGAGGCGGTCGAGAATGAGGATTATGAGGTGGCTGGGACGCTTCGAGATGATATTAAAAAGATTCTTCATCAATGGCATGCAGAGGAGTCTTAGAAATGATGTTCTTACGTTTGTTCATGTGTTGGTTTGTGCATATTCCCTAGGGAATAGAGCGAGCATGTTCTCGCCTCAAGGCCATTCAACCCTAAATAAAATTTATCAATTATATAGAATTCAGTAATAATTTTATGAAATTTGAAGTATTGAAATCGTCTGTTGGTGAGTGGTTGAAGGGAACTGGACCGGAATCTGACATCGTCATGAGTAGCCGGGTACGGCTTGCCCGTAATCTTGCACAGTATCCTTTTGTTGGTCGAGCTTCAGAGATGGAAAGAAGTGAGGTTGAGGAGTTTCTCCGTACACAGCTTACAAAAACATCCGTCGGTTCACGTCTCGAATATATGGACTTGGGTGGTCTCGAGGACTTGGATCGTCAATTCTTAGTTGAGCGCCAATTAATTAGTCGGGAGCATGCAGATGCTACAGGCGCGCGTGGTGTGGCGATTGACTCTGCGGAGCAAGTAAGTCTGATGATCAATGAAGAAGATCATCTTCGGATACAGTGCTTACACAGCGGTTTGGATCTGGAGGCAGTGTGGGCACAGATTCGAAGTGTAGATGAGGAAATCGAGGCCGTGGTTCCCTATGCATTCCATCAACGATGGGGGTATTTAACGGCATGTCCGACAAACGTGGGTACTGGAATCCGAGTGAGTGTCATGCTTCATCTCCCAGCACTCGTAATTACTCGTCAGATCGATAAGGTTTTTCGAAGTCTGCACAAAATTTCATTAGCCGTTCGGGGTCTTTACGGAGAGGGGTCGCAGGCATTTGGCGACTTTTATCAGATATCGAATCAGATAACCCTCGGTCGCACGGAAAGTGAATTAATCAGCCAGGTAGCTGATGTTGTCCCTGTGCTGATTGATTACGAACGGCGTGCCCGAGAGTTTCTTTTAGAAGAGACTGAGCAGAATGTGCATGACCAAGTTAGCCGTGCCTTTGGGATTCTTAGAACAGCCCAGACGATTAGCGCTGAGGAGACAATGCAATTACTTTCACGTGTCCGTATGGGAGTTTTGCTTGGTCTTGTAGATGATCTTCACGTATCCGACGTGAATAAATTGCTGGTTCGCACCCAGCCTGCACATCTTCAGAAAATGAAAGGCATTGATCTGGATACAAAAGACCGAAATATCGAAAGAGCCCGTTTCCTTAGATCTTATTTCGAAACAGGTTCGTCGGGTGAGAATTAGAGTTGATAAAAACTTGAGTCGCTGGGACGTCTCGAGGATGCTTTTGCTGAGGAAGTATCCTGAAAATTTAGTTTTTCATTAATTTTGCCCGCAGAGCCTTGACTACCTCAGGTGGAACAAATTTTCCTAATGCAATATCGTCCGCGAGTGGCGTGATTTGCTTCAGTAGCGATGATGATATGTGAGAATATTGAGCGTCAGCCATAAGAAAGACAGTCTCGATTTCAGAATCAAGCATACGATTTGCGAGAGTCATTGTGAATTCGGACTCAATGTCAGTCAGAGAGCGAACACCGCGTAACACCACGCGTGCTCGTTGTTCGCGGACAAATGTCACGGACAGACCCTGAAATCGGCGAACAGTTACATTGTTCAGGTGGGCAACAGCTGCTTCCACAAGATCAACCCGCTCTTTCTGGTCAAAAAGAGGTTGTTTGTCTGGGTTTATGCCCACTCCGACGACGATATGGGTAAATATACGGCTGGCCCTGTCGATTACATCAAGGTGACCAAGTGTAATTGGGTCGAATGATCCTGTGTAAACGGCGATTTCCCCATTATGAGTTGACACGAAGACTGACTCCAACCAATTTCTCGTTTGTAAACAATAAGATCCTGTTGGATCTCTGTGGACTACCAAGTATGGTATCTCAAAGAGAAAACTCAAATAGAGTGATTTCAAACACCTGAATTATTCGGTTACTTTTTGGAGGGCCTTACGGCGTGTCGAAGTCTGTTTCGTTTGCCGGCATGGTTGTTTCGGGGATAGTAAGCATCCTCTTTTTAGCGGATTTGGCAGTCGCAATTCCTTTTAGTCGCGTGAGCATGCTTGCCGATATCGGCTTTATTTTAAGTAGCGCAATACTTGCATATTTGAGCTGGTCAGCATTAATGAGTAGGACAGAGGAGTAGCCATCGCTCGCTCACTGTTATTTATGCAGCCTTAAGTATTGAAGTAGGCATCTCTCGTGAGCTTCTTTTTGTAATTACTGTTGGCAGTTGATCGAGGCTTATAGCAGTCGTTGCTTTTTTAGAAATTAAATGTCGAAGGCGCTGTGTAGCTTTTGTGAATTTCTTGTGGTCATAATTTCCATTCTGTGATCCAGTGTCAAGAACCTGGAGAGTTCCACCATGAGGTCGCTTCTGCGCGAGAGCAGAAAGAAGCCCTCTAGTGAATCGCGGTTTTGGATTGTCACGTGATACCTCCCACAGCCCCCACTGGACATTACGGCATGGCCATCCAGCTGGGGTCGGTCGTCGTGGAGACGATCTTACGTTAGTTGAATGTGTGAGGATTACCGAGATTCCCTCATCGACAAAAAGATCGTAATGGTGGTCTCGTCCAGGATTCGATATGACCACAACTTTCAGGTCTGGGAAACTGTGTCGTGCCGAACGTAATTTCATACGAAGGCGATGTTTCACACAGAGGTCGTCTGAATCTAACTCGAGGCACATAGTGCCGATATCATGAGTCATTTTCTCGAGACGGTTCAATGTTCCATACCAAGAGATCGGTAGTGTCGGTGTACGCCCATTAAACGCGGTAACAATCGGTATGTTGCTAGGCGGTAAGGGTGCGCAGATGATGTGTAGGTTTGAAGAACTTTGGTAATGCACGCTGATTCTCCGAGGCGATTCCGACACACAATGAAAAAGGATTCAGGAACAGATACGTTCGCGCAGGCCACGGGCCATGCCGTCCACTCTCTATACACAAGACCTGCCGATGTGAGTTCGTATCGACGCTGAAATGAAATCCCTACAGCGATTTGCACTATTACGGCTTATTCGGGCGGCATTGTTGTCCCTGCCGGAATTTCTTGACATCTCGAGTCTTTTGCACGATGACTCTGCCAAGACTCTATTGAATCCAAAAGTGACGTCATTGTGGGCTCGGATGCCTCAGTTGTCACAGGGTAGCCAAGTTGGGTGAGTTTTGAGGACGTGATGGGCGAAATACTGGCGATTTTCCAAGAATGGAGGCGACTTCCGAATATCTTCACAGCAGTTTCGGCAATAAAAGAACTTGTGAGCAGAATCCACGTGACTGGAAACTGTTCGATCATTCGGATAGCTGTATGTTGATCTGCTGTGGTTGCCCGAGTTGCGTAAGCAGCTACTTGCCGGACTTCATGGCCCGCTGCTATGAGTTCTTTGCGCAGTACATCGCGTCCCCGCTCAGCCTGAATAAGAAGAAATCGCTTCTGGTCAGGATCTTGCTTGAATGCTGCAACAAACCCCTCGGAGAGGTATCTGTCAGGAATCAAGTCGCAGACAAAACCATAATTCTCAAGGGCGGTTGCCGTAGCAGGGCCAATAGCAGCGATTCGTGCAGTCCCCAATGCTCTAGGATCGCGCCCGAGAAGTCGGAGTTCCCTACAAAAGTGGTCAACACCGTTGACACTTGTGAAGACGATCCAGTCAAAAGACCATGCCTCGGTAATCGCGCTTTTCAGCTCTTGCGTATCTGTAGCCGGAACGATTTCAATCAATGGCAGGTGCATTGCCTCGCCGCCCCTTTGTGTAACTTCAGCAATAACCGAATCAGCCTGACCTGCCGGGCGGGTGACTAGAACCCGGCATCCTTGGAGTGGTAATTTGACGTCGTCATGGTGTGGGTTGCGCAGCGGTGTCTCACCAATCACAGCAACCGCTGGCGAGGGAAGCTGGGCGGAATCTATGTCAGCAGCACATGCGGCGAGTGTAGTCTGAATAATACGTTGATCTGGCCAGCTACAACGGCTCACAAAAGTGACTGGTGTATCAGATGCTCTTCCGGCTTTCAAAAGGGCATCTGACCAGTGTCGTACTTGATCAACTCCCATATAAATTACAACAGTACCTTCTTGGATTGAGAGTTTTTCGTAATCAATCGTGTCTTGCTTTTCTTTTGCTTCGTGGCCAGTGACGATGGTAAGGCTTGACGAAATGTTACGTGACGTCAGCGGTGTGCCTGCCGCTGCAGCTGCAGCTGTGGCTGATGTAATACCAGGAATTATTTCAAAAGAGATAAACTGTTCGTTGAGTGGCTCGATTTCTTCTCGAAGCCTTGCAAAAATTGTAGGGTCGCCCCCTTTCAGACGCACAACATTACGGTTATTCGTTGCATAAGTAGCCAGGCAGTTCCCAATGATTCTGCCGACATCCTTTCCAGTGGACCCTCCAAGAATTTCTGAAAGTGAAATTTTCTGTGCATCAGGTTTAATGAGGTTGAGGACAGCAGGAGAGACAAGCGTGTCATAGACTACAACGTCGGCGCACTCGAGCGATCGAGTAGCACGCACAGTCAGAAGGTCTGCTTGGCCGGGACCAGCACCGACAAAGAGCACATGCCCATTGCGCACGGTACAGCCAGCCTCTTTTTCAAGAGGCGAGCAAGGAAGGTGACCGTTTGAAGTGAGGAGGCTTTTCATCAAATACCTGTGATATACCCTTTCAGCATAACGAAGCAAGCAAAGGGAGTATGCAAATTGTCACAATTATGTCATTAGATACGCCGTAATCAGGTATCTTTATAGAACTTAATTGTGTTGGATATTTATTAAAAGCTGATCAATAAGCATCGTGTTTTTTTAGGGCAATGAGTACGTTTTGTTAAGATTTAGCAGCAAGATCTTTGTCATATTCTCTGTTCAATTGTAGGAAGCATGTCAGGAAAAACTGAAGAAACAAAAGCAGTTGGAACGGAGATGAATGGCGGGAGTTTGTCGCCGCCATCACCGGCAGAACGTAGCCGACTCACGAAATGTTTCACCACAGGGTCGGATAACCTGCGGAAAGGCAATTATGACTATGCGGTTGAGTTATTTGGGAGTTGCGTGGCGGGAGATCCAGGAAGTGCTATTTATCTTCAAGGATTCTTGGAAGCCTTATCCAAAAAGTATAGTGGAAAGAAAAAAGGGGGGCTCGCGTCTCTGCTGTCTGCTGGAAGCCGAGGTAGCCTGAAGCGTCTCTTGGCTGGCGGAAAGACTCGAGAGGCCATCAAGACAGGGCTCGCCATTCTTAAAAAAAATCCCTTCGATACTGCATGTATTCTAACTTTAGCTGAAACGTGCGGTTCGGTGAATTGTCTCGATACGCAGGGGCTTTTTCTTCGCCAAGCACTCGATGTTGCACCGAAAGACATTGTAGTGAACAGGCACTGCGCAAACTATAAGGAACGCCTTGGGGAGTACGATCAAGCAATATCCTGTTGGCAGCGGCTTGTTGGGACAAAAAGTGTGCGGGAAGAAGCTGAGCGCGAGATTGCACGACTTAGTGTAGAAAAAACACGAGAAAAACTTGAAAGTCGTGGACTGAGCTCGAAAGAAGACAGTGGGGTAGATCCACTGGAACAACTGCAGAAAAAATTAGCTGCGTCACCGACAGATTCTGAAACTGCCTTCGAGTTGGCGGATTTACTTGAACGAGAAGCTTCAATTGAAGAAGCCGAAAAAGTGCTGGTCAATATTTTGGCTGCGTCAGGCAACGACTTAAAGGTTCGAGAGCATCTTGAGGATAGGCAGATTCGGTGGGCAAAACGTAAAGTTATGCTTGCAGAAAAGCAGGTGCAAACCACAGACAGTAAAGGAAATAGGGAAACATTAGATCGATTGAGAACAGCTCTCGTGAAACAAGAAATTGATATTTTTGCTGCACGAGTAGAAAGATATCCAGATAATGTTGCTTGGAAGTTTGAGCTAGCTATACGACTAAAAACTGCCGGGAGTCCAGCTGAGGCGATTAAATATTTTCAGCAAGTACAGATCGACTCACGTCGCCGCGGGGCGGTAGCTCTTGAACTGGGTGAGTGTTTTCAGAAAATCAAGCAATATCCACTGGCCATGAGGAACTATCAGACGGCAGTGGAAAGCCTGGGAGATCGAGAGATAGAGTTACGAAAAAGAGCCTTGTATAGAGCAGGTGTTTTGGCTGCGGCAATGAAAGACAGAGACGCAGCTTTAAAGTTTCTGTCGAATGTTGCTGAGATTGATTTTGCGTACCGCGATGTGGCGCAGCGTCTCGAAAAACTGAATGCAGAAGATGCTTAGGGGGGTTGCTTTTCTGTCTATGCATTCGGGAAACCCTCTGATTGTGCGTGTTTTGTCCGGGTACTGGCGGAATTGTGTTTTCTCGGTTAATTTAGGGTTTATTAATTAAGTAGTTGAGCCCAGTTCCTAATCAAGTCGAGGAATGACAGACATGCCTCATTCGGCAAGTGCGAAAAAACGATTGCGTCAAAATGTTCGAAGCCGTGATCGTAATAGGGCTGAGAAGTCGGAAATGAAAACCGCAATCCGTAAAGTACTTGAGGCAATCTCTGAGAAAGACGTTGCTACAGCAAAGAGCCTCTTCAATTCGGTTGCCAAGAAAGCTGACCGAGCAGCGACGGCGAACACAATTCACAAAAACAAGGCAGCCAGAATCAAGTCAAGGCTCTCAGCCCGAATTGTTGCTGCACAGTCAGCGACAGGTTGAGAACTGGCCGTAATCGCCACGTGGGGCAATGATTTTAAATCATGGCATCCCAGTCAATGGTTTGACTGTCAAATATAGGGCCCTCGATACAGGTTCTTCGGTAGTCCCAGTTGCCTTCTTTATCGATGACGGGTGCAACGCAACTAAAGCAAATCCCAATACCACATGCCATTGGTGTTTCGAGTGAGACCTGGCACTTAATAGAGCGACTGGCCGTCCACTTTGCGACAGCGGCCATCATTCCTTCAGGTCCGCAGCACGCGATTGCCGGTGGCTCATTTATTTGAAAAGCTTTTTCTTTCTCCAAGTTGTCGAGAAGATCGACAACGGTGCCCCGATGCCCTTTTGAGCCGTCAAGTGTCGCTAATCTGACTTGCATGCCATGATCTGTAAAGTCTTCAGCGTGTCCAAAAAGATTGGCGTGTCGTGCCCCCCAGCAGAACGTAACGTGGCCGGAAGGAACCTTCGCTAAGAAATCACGACCTAGCATAAGAAGCGCGGTCTGTCCGATTCCACCAGCTACAAGAACAAGATGGTTTACTGCTGGAGTTTGGAAACCGTTACCGAGGGGCCCCCAGAGCGAGACACAATCGCCCGGTCGATAGGAGGTCAATGCAGTTGTAAACTTACCGGCTACTGCGTAGATGAAATCAACAAATTTCTGATCTCTACAGTCAGCAGGTGCAGGTATTTGTTGCCAGCGGTCAAGCACCTGGTCATGCCCAAACACGTCATATACGGCGAGAGGCCGGGCAAGAAGCGGGTCGTTCTGATTGGCGAGACGGACCATTGCAAATTGGCCCGGGCGCGCTGCTCTAGCAAGGTCGGGGCAGTCAATGCGAATACGCCATGTCGCTTCAGCGATTTGCTCGTGAGCAACGATTTCAGCCTGCTGGTAGACGGTTGTGCATGAGGGGCTAGGGGATGACATATGCATAGTGCTTTTGCTGGCTAATTCTTAAACTCTAACAACACTAGTCTAGTTTTAAACGCTGCTCTAGCGAGTCTTTTTTCTCCATGAGGATGCTTTCCCAGGCCGTTTGGGTCGTCGTTTGACGGCTTGTCCTTCAGGTCGACGACCTGCTGCGACATCAAAATTTTCGCGGTTTGCTTGTGATCTGCCGCCGTATGTCCTTTTTGGGGCATGTGTTCGAGGTTTTGAAGGGCGATTTTCACCTACTGCAGTAGTTGCAGCCTGTCGTAATTTCTCTATCTCTTCCCAACTGAGTTTCCGCCATTGGCCAGGTAGCAGATTTCCAAGAGTCAAATCACCGACTGCTATCCGTTTTAGCTGCTGTACTTTATGACCAAGGGATGCCAGCATTCTTCGAATCTCTCGATTACGTCCCTCATCAAGAACCATCTCGAGAACAGTGCTCTGCTTGTGCTGAGAGCGAACAGAGACCCTCTTAGCTTGCACAGTAGCTTCTGCGAGGCTGACACCTTTCCTGAGTGAGTCGACAGTCTCTGGTGTGGGGATGCCTGCAATTTGAACCAAGTATTTTTTTTCAACGCCATATCTTGGATGAGTGAGAAGATTACCAAGATCACCATCATTTGTAACAAGAATGAGGCCCTCACTCGCA
Source organism: Planctomycetota bacterium (assembly GCA_014238855.1). GTDB lineage: Bacteria > Planctomycetota > Planctomycetia > Pirellulales > UBA1268 > UBA1268. Next base: position 126,174 of record JABAAH010000001.1, on the reverse strand, counting down.
CGATCAAGACGACCAACGGGAAATAACCGTTGATCTGCTGGAACAAGGTCAATCACTCGTGGACGACCAGATGGGTCATAGTTCGTTGTTACAACACCAACCGGCTTGTTGAGTAGGTACACAGTTCGACGAGGATTAGGTAGTCGTTCACCATCGACACGGATTTGTTGTCGGACTGGATCAACTTTTGATCCAAGGGTTGTAACAATCTCGTGATCAACTTCTACCCGACCTGATGTAATGAGTTCTTCACATGATCGGCGACTACCAAGGCCAGCAGCAGCAAGAACTTTCTGAAGCCGTTCAAGACCGTCATCAACAAGTCGAGAATTTCTGGTTATTGAGTGTCGGGCATGATTCGATCCTGCCAGAGGAGATGACTTCCGTGCCAAAGGGCTACTGTGGGTCTGCCTAGCGGCTTTTGATTGACGTCGGGGTGATTGAGGCACAGGAGAAATTTCCAGAGGAATTGATATCCCCTTAGGATACAGCATTCAGCTACCGGACGGGTGCCCACCAACGAGATCGTGTGACTTCTGGCACCGGATTAGCAAAATCACGAGGTCGAGCCCCATCCATAAGGGGCATCCTTAAAACAGATGGTGCGATATCATCTTGTAAATACGGGTCGAAACGGACCGCTCGACGTTGCTGCTGTTTTGCCGGACCAGGCTGAGTCCAGTCCGGCCGTCCTAGTGCGGCACAACCGGTGCAAGCAAACCCACAAATTATCACCATCGCTCTGGTAAAATGCATTTTGCTTACTCCAGCACAGGCACAGATGCAAAGAAGGTCAGTACGAAGTCTAGAGATGCCTCTCGTTTTTCCAAAGATCGAAAACAATGCGGTTTTTAGGTGTTCTTGCTATTCTTTAAAGTGCCCGTTGGCAGTGGGACGGTAATCCGGAGAAGGTGTGGACGTTCCTGACCAACTGAGAGGCATGAAAGCTCTTGTGGCTGCAGACTTGCTGGAAAAAGAGCGCAGTCGCCTCTTTTCAGTGTTGGCAAATTCCAGTCAGGGGAAAATCGTAGTTCACCAGATAATACTGCAATAATTTCACAACAATTGCCGGTTGTGGACCACGTTGCGGATGGTAACACCTCGTCGAAGTAGAAATAGGAGCTCTCAACAAGTCGGTGAACAGCAGGGTCTGTTGTTGATTTTTTTTTCGTGATAGAAACTGGACCTGTAAAGCGTGTTGCCGCAAGTCCTTCGTTAAGGTGAAGAGCCCTTGGATTATTGTGTTTATCAACCCGATTCCAATCGAATAGACGAAACGTAACATCACTGGATTGTTGAATCTCAGCTATGACCAAGCCGGATCCTATTGCGTGGACAGTGCCTGCAGGAATAAATATGCAGTCACCCGCCTTCGGTTCAATAACATGAAGGACATCTTCATATCTTCCTGAGCTAATTGCACGTTGTAATATCGTTTTGTCAGTTCCATCACGTAATCCAGCATAGAGTTTACTTTTGGGTTCAGCGTCGACGACATACCAGGCTTCAGTTTTACCCCTGTCAGGAGGAGTTCTTTTCGAAGCTTTTTCATCGTCGGGGTGTACCTGCACGGAGAGTACTTGGTGAGCATCCAGAAATTTAAATAAAAGTGGAAAGGTGCTTGGTGTAGATATGCCTGTTATTGAAAACGGGTCTTCTTGCATTAACTCGCCAAGAGTTCTTCCTGTGAGAGGCCCGTAGCGGACAACACTTTGATCGTCTCCACGATCAACAATTTCCCATGATTCGGCATAGGGGCCCGGCTGCTCTAATTCACGGCCAAGTAAACTCTGGAAACTGCGTCCACCCCAGAGATATTGTCGGTAGAGAGGGCTGAAAATCAGTGGAGTGAACATGGCTATTCTTGGTCGAGAAGACAATTAGAAAATAAAACAAAAAATAGTAATCGAGTTTGTACGAGAATAGTTTTCAGGGTTGCCCATAGCCATCGAGGATACGCCCAATGCTAAAAAGACACACGGATACGACTAACACCATCAGCATCTGTCCAAGAGAGATGACATGGTTGAGTTCGAAGATTATTGCAAATGCCGGAAGGATTAATCCGAGGCGTTGACCGATTTGTCCGATGAGCCGCATTTCGCTGCACTTTGTGAGATTTGTGGGTGATGGTGAATCGAATGTACGCATCTGAGAATACTTGGTTAACACCAAAACATCCGTTGTTTTACAGTAGGGGCTTGTGTCGTGTCGCTGTCTGGCAATACTGCAGAAGACATTAAAACAACGATTTCTATTTTAGTTTAGGTCAAGGAGTCTCTTATGACGAACCATCGCTCTAATGCAGTTACTTTCAAAGGCAATCCGCTGACACTTGTTGGTGACGAGTTGGTGCCTGGAGCGAAGGCCCCGGATTTTGATCTCGCCTGTTATGGACCGGATGGCATGCAGCACATCAAGCGAGATGATTTTCATGGGAAGCCATTGATTGTCAGTGTTGTGCCGTCTCTTGACACACCAGTGTGTCAAATTCAAACAAAAACGTTCAATTCACGAGTTGCTTCTTTAGGTGACAGAATAGGTGCACTCACCGTGAGCCTTGACTTGCCATTCGCTATGAATCGGTTTTGTGGTGCTGAGTCAATAGAATCGATGAAAAACGGAAGCGATTATATGGATCGCAGTTTTGGGCAGAATTGGGGCGTGCTCATTGATGAATTAAAAATTCTTTCGAGAGCAGTATTTGTCCTCGATAGCGAAGGCGTCATTCAGTACGTCGAGATCGTTCCAGAGGTTACAGATGAGCCTGACTACGAGGCAGCAGCAGCGGCAGTACAAAAATTGCTAGCCTAGTAATTGCTAGCCTAGTTTTCCAGAATGCCTCGCATGTCCTGTTTAGCATGGGCAAGAGCTTCTGGCAGTTTTGCAGAAAGCTTACCGCCGGCTTGCGCTAGGTCCGGACGGCCGCCACCTCGGCCTCCAACGATCGCGGCCGGTTCGTGTATCCACGTGCCTGCGGAAATGCCCCTCGATTCAACCTCACGGCTAATGCCAGCAACAAGCGTAACTTTGCCAGCCTCAGTGCTCCCGAGAAGCACGGCTATAGGGCTCGCTTTTCGACGGAGTTGGTCGATGCAATGACGCATTGCTGCTGCATCACATCCTTTCGCATCTGCGACCACAATTCGCACCCCATCAACTTCCTCAGCTGATTTTAACAGTTCGTCGATAGAAAACTCGGATTGCTGAGTTGTAGCCTGACGTTTGAGTGTTTTTAATTCTTTCATCAGAGCTTGGAGTTTTTTTGGTAGGTCAGGCACTGGAACCTTGAGGGCATTTGCTGAATCAGTCAGGGTTGCTTCAGTCTGTCGGAATCGCTCAAGAGCTCGCTGGCCAGTGACCGCAATGACACGACGTGTGCCTGCTGAAACACTTTCTTCATGGATGATTTTGATAAGACCAATTTCACCAGTGTTATTTACGTGAGTTCCCCCACAGAGTTCTCTGCTGATTCCATCAATAGAGACCATGCGGACGATGTCAGGGTACTTTTCACCAAACAGCATCATTGCCCCGGCGTGTCTGGCTTCTTCTAGCGGTAAAAGACTTGCCGCTACTGGTGCTGACGCGAGCACGTTTTCATTGACCATTGCTTCAATGTGCTGAAGGGTTTCGCGATCAACGGCGGAAGCATGACTAAAGTCGAATCGGAGTAAATCAGTATCAACTTTGGAGCCTTGCTGCACAGCGTGTGTGCCAAGAAAGTGCTGTAAGGCAGCGTGAACAAGGTGTGTTGCTGAATGTGCACGGCGAATGGCTTTCCGTCGACGTTCATCGACGATTGCTGATACGTCTTGTCCGAGTTCGATCGAACCTGTGCGAAGAACACCACAATGTAGAAAAAAATCACCTTCTTTCTGGGTTTTAAGAACCTCAAATGTGCCTTTCGGTCCCTTGAGCCAACCAGTATCTCCGACCTGCCCTCCGGACTCACCGTAGAAACATGTTTTGTCTAAAATAACTGTCACAAGTTGCTGTGTATCGCAATCTTTATTCACGACATTATTTTCTGTGAGTGATTCGCAAAGCCGTTCTTGTGCGATGATCCCGACAATTTTACTTGTTGTCTTGAGGGATTCGTAGCCCAAGAATTCTGATCCATGCATAGCTTTTTTAAGTGCATCAAGTGGTCCGGAGGTGAAGACTTCAACACGTGTTCCAGCGCCTGATTTTTTTCCGTGTGTCTCCATGGCCTCTCGAAAACCATTCCAGTCGAATGCACAATTTCGCTCAGCTGCGAGTGTCTCAAGAAGTTCTGGGGGGAAACCGTACGTAGTATAGAGTTCGGCGGCGTCCTCTCCGCCTACAAGGCCACCGCCAGATGAATGGATGCCTTCGAAGAGTTTGTTGATTCTTGTGAGACCCCCTCCGATAGTTGCCAGGAAAGACTCTTCTTCTCGCTTAATTACATTCGTTACGTGTTCTACAGTTTTGGCTAACTCAGGGTAGGAGTGCTTCATTTGAGATGCAACGGCTGGAGGAAGCGTGTGAAGGAATGGATCTCGCATGCCCATCTGCCATCCATCAAGTACAGCTCGCCGTAAAAGACGTTTCACAACATACTTTTCTTCATTGTTGCCCGGCAGTACATTTTCGTGAATCGCAAACGTACACGCACGAACATGGTCAGTAATCCGGCGTATCCGGCGGCCATTGTCGTCACCAGCTATGTAGTGTTGCTTGCAGGTATCAGCAACAGCTTCAACGAGCGGTAAAAGGATATCGATATGGAAATTGCTGTCGACACCTTGAAGCACTGCGCATGTGCGTTCTAACCCCATGCCTGTATCGATATTCCGACTTGGAAGTGGTCTGAGGTTATCTGGTGGATCACCAATTCGGTTGTGTTGGGTGAACACGAGATTCCATATCTCTACTTCACTGCCGTTTGGCATCTGGTAGAAAACTTCGCTGCAAGGGCCACAGACGCCATCAGGACCCTGTGAGGGAGCACTTGCAGGCCAGAAGTTGTCTTCTTCTCCCATTTTAGTAATACGATTCGATGGCACCCCAACCTCATCAGACCAGATGCAATAGGCTTCGTTGTCATCTTCATAGACTGTTATTGTAAGTTTTTCTGGAGCAATGTTCAGCCAATCGCGGCTTGTAAGAAATTCCCAGGCCCAAAGAATCGCCTCGCGCTTGAAATAATCACCAAAGCTGAAATTTCCCAACATTTCAAAAAAAGTATGATGCCGCGGTGTTCGGCCAACATTTTCAATGTCTCCTGTCCGCAAGCACTTTTGGCATGAGGTTGCTCGTGTGAAGTCAAGTTTGCATTTCCCTAGGAAATGATCCTTGAACTGATTCATGCCAGCTGGTGTGAATAACACGGAAGGATCCCATCGCGGAACAAGCACATCGCTTGGCCTACGAGTACAACCTTTTGATTCAAAAAAGGTGAGATACGCTTCTCTGAGATCGTCTGCCTTCATCGGTTTTCTTTGCTCCGGAATATAACGGGCTTATCGGGAATATATCGCACTATACATGCTCTTGGTGTGCGATACAGGCCAGTTATTTCTGCTCGCTTGCTGGCGACAGCCGTCTCTGTCTGTGGGTATCTACGCCGCTTTTCTCACTAAAAAAACCCCCCCAAGAGCCAGAGTCTCCTGAGGGGGAAAATGTAATACTAGCTTTTCTCAGAAAGCATTTGAGTGATTGGCGATGAGCAGGCTTTACGACTCTACCTTCGCTTCAGTTTCTACCTTCGCTTCGGTTTCAACCTTCGCTTCGGTTTCTACCTTCGCTTCGGTTTCTACTTCTACGGGTGGTTCTCGGCTTACGATAATTTTTTGTCGTATTTCTTCAGCAATATCTGGATTTTCCTTGAGGTAGAGCCTTGCTTTCTCTCTCCCCTGCCCTAGATGTGAATCATTATAGCGAATCCAGGTTCCTGATTTTTCAATCAGTTTTGCGGCCAGGCCGAGATCAATGAGATCTCCTTCTGCACTTATGCCGTCAGAATGCATCATGTCGAACTCGGCAATGCGGAAAGGTGGAGCAACTTTATTCTTGACAATTTTCGCGCGAACACGTTGCCCGACAACCTCTTCTCCATCTTTGAGTGCTCCGATTCGTCGAACATCTACTCGGCATGAAGAATAGAATTTTAATGCTCGGCCACCTGGAGTTGTTTCAGGGCTACCAAACATGACACCAATTTTTTCACGTATCTGATTGATGAAGATCACGCATGTTTTGCTTTTAGCGATCGCACCTGTAAGTTTTCTCATCGCTTGACTCATGAGACGAGCCTGAAGTCCAACAAATGAATCACCCATATCACCATCGAGTTCTTTTTGGGGCACGAGAGCAGCAACAGAATCAATGACGATGACGTCAACAGCATTTGATTTGATAAGCAACTCTGTGATATTCATCGCTTCTTCACCACTGGCAGGTTGACTGACGAGGAGGTTTTCGAGTGTGATTCCAAGTTTTTTTGCCCAACTTGGATCGAGTGCATGTTCGGCGTCGATAAATGCTGCGACACCACCGTTTTTCTGAGCAGCAGCTACTGCATGAAGAGCGAGCGTAGTTTTGCCACTCGACTCCGGCCCAAAAATTTCAATGATGCGACCACGCGGGAAGCCGTTTCCACCGAGAGCTATGTCGACAGAGAGGCTTCCGCTGGGAATTCCAGGAACGGTGGTTGTTGAATCGGTGCCAAGTGGCATGATAGAGCCTTGTCCAAACTCTTTCTCGATTTGTGCAAGAGCAGTCTTCAGTATTGGATTGCCATCGATAAATGAATCCGTTGCCTTTGAGCCGCTCTTTTTCTTTGTCGAGCGACTATTGGTTTGCGGCGCTCCGGCCTTCTCTTTTGCTTGCTTTGTCTTGGCCATACGGGCTGACGCTCCTTCTTTGTGAGATAACGATTCAGTTTTTATTTTAGGGGTTTGTTTTACCGCGCTGATCATTGCCGATTCCTTTCAACGATTCATTCTGCGCGAATACTGTAACGACAACAGGTATTGAAACCAAAGTGTGACGAATTCCACAAAAAACGGCTACGTCGTAGTGGTTAAATTTTGGATCAATACAATAATGCGTCTGCATTCACGTGTCTGGACAAGCGAAGGGGGTACTCGCCACATCGCAGGATCACTCCCACACGACGGAGGTGAACATGCGTATAGTATCGGCAAATCTCCTGCTTAGCAAGTGAAAAATATCGTTTGTAAAGTCGGATTGAGTGCCATGTCTTTCGCAGGGCCTTACAATCGTCAGAAACTCAGCATTTGTCGATATTCTTTGAGCCGCTGATCGAGGAGAGAACGATCGAGTTTTTCAAGTCGACCAAGGCTGAAGTCCTCAACAGTAAAACTTGCTGTGACAGTTCCGTAAGCAAGAGCTTCCTTTAAAGCCTGTGGGTCAAATCGTCCGAGTGAGGCTAAGTGACCCATCATGCCGCCTGCAAAACTGTCTCCAGCACCAGTTGGATCGAGTACTTTCTCGGTTGGGAAAGCAGGCATGACGTACATTTCATGTTCACTAAAGAACATGGCACCATGTTCTCCCTTTTTTATGACAACAAATTTTGGCCCCATTGCCCGTATTGCGTGGCCTGCCCGTACAAGGTTTTCATCCTCTGCGAGCAGTTTGGCTTCAGCATCATTAAGAACAAGTCCATCGATCTTGGTCAATAATTCATTCAGTTCATCCCTCTGAATATTGATCCATAAATCCATGGTGTCAGCAACAGTCAGTTCTGCGTTTTTAGCCTGCTTGAGAACATCGAGTTGTACCGCAGGTGAAGCATTACCAAGGAAGAGAAATCGACAGTCTTGGTGTGTCGGTCCTAATTTTGGCTGGAATTCGTCAAGCACATTGAGGTGCACTTCGATGGTTTCCCGGTCGTTCATGTTTGGAAGGTAGCGTCCTCGCCACCGGAATGTTTTACCACCAGGGATGATTTGAAGCCCTGATGTGTCAATTCCCTTGCGCTTAAGCAAGGCCGTGTGCTCTTCAGGCCAGTCTTCACCAACCGCACCAATCATGCGAACCGGAGAGAAGAAACTGGCAGCATACGAAAAAAATACAGCAGACCCCCCCAGAACATCATCCCGCTTGTCAGTTGGGGTTTCTATACAATCAAAGGCTACGCTTCCAACTACAAGCAGAGGCATTCATATCTCCTTCGTGAGCAAAGTACTAGAAAGATTCGGTGTGAGTTTCTTTCGAAAAAATAAATCTGAAACTAAACTCTACCTGTTTCTTGCACCATGCGCCTAGGAAGCACTTCTCAGCCACAGAGTTCGAGAGCATTACGAAGTCGTTCAAGAGATTTTTCACGACCGAGAATAACGAGACAGTCATAGAGCCCGGGCCCGACAGTCGTTCCTGTCACGGCAACACGCACCGCGTGAATAAGATCCCCTACCTTCTTGTCCGCAGTTTCGACCACAGACTTTAGGGCAGGTTCAAGAGTGTCGGTGTGGAATGGCTCAGCAACCGCAACATGCTCGATGAATTGCTGAAGAAGATCTGCAGTTCCGGGCTTTGAAAGTCGTTTGGCCACGGCTGCTGGATCAAAGGTCAGCTTCTCGACAAGAAAAAATGTGGCATATGTCAGGATGTCTCCCGCAACTTTTAGTCGGTTCCCGGAAGCTTCGATAATTTGAAAAACAAAGTCTTTGATTTCATTCGATACGGGCTCAGAGACGAGGCCAGCTTTGATGAGAAACGGTACCATAAGATCAAATTTTTCAGCCGTCGAAAGTTGCTGCATATAGTGATCTTGAACGGCCCACAATTTCTTTGGATCGAAACTTGCTGGAGAACTATTCACGCGTTCAAGCGAAAAGTTCTCGATGAGTTGGCTGCGAGTAAAAAATTCTGTGTGATCATCAAGAGACCATCCGAGGAGCGTGAGATAATTGTCAAGAGCCCACGGAAGGTAGCCAACATCTCGGTAGAAATCGACAATGACTGGGTTGAACGTGTCGGATTCAGGCTCAAGTCCAATCTGCTGCGCAATTCTCATGCCATGCTCGTTGACCTGAGCAAAATCACGATTTTTCAGGTATTTGTCTAATTTGCGTTTGCTGAGTTTTGTGCGGCTGCCTGGTTCTGCAACAAGTGGGAGGTGTGCAAAAGTTGGCAGCTTATAGCCTAGGCTTTGCGCAATAAAAGCTTGTCGAGGCGTATTCGAGAGGTGTTCTTCTGCTCTGATAACGTGGCTAATTTCCATGTCGTGGTCATCCACAACAGTCGCGAGGTGATAAAGGCATGAGCCGTCGGCTCGCTGTATGACGTGGTCTTGCTCTCTTTCCCAGGCAAAGGTTACTTCGCCGCGTACTTTGTCATCGATGACAAGCTGCCCTTCCCGAGGCATTTTGAGTCGAACGACTGCTCGGCGACCCTCCGTCTCGAATCGTGCGACAGTTTCCTTATCGAATGCAGCAAACCTGCGGCTGTAAAGAAAGGGACGACCTGCAGCCTGTGCCTCTTTGCGTTCCGCATCAAGTTCCTGAGGAGTTGCGAAATCTCGATACGCAAAGCCAGTATCAAGAAGACGTTTTGCTGCAGCTGCGTACCGATCGGCACGTTGAGACTGAAAATACGGACCATGATTTCCTTTAGCGCCCGGACCCTCGTCCCAGGTTATTCCAAGCCACCGAAGGCCTTCGAGAATTGGCTCCAAAGCAGTTTCAAGATTTCGTATGCCATCAGTATCATCGATTCGCAAAATGAATGCGCCACCGTGATGTTTTGCGAATAGCCAATTAAATAGTGCCGTTCGGACACCACCGATATGAAGAAAGCCAGTGGGGCTTGGGGCAAAACGAGTTCGTACAGTCACAGGAAACCTCCATAAGCACTATCGGGACAAGCACTATCGGGAAACGAGAGCCTTTCGTCAAAGGGCGACTAAGCAGCCCGCCCGTTCCTCGTGAGTTTGCGGAGTCGGCGTCGCTCAGCTTTCGATAGTCGACGTTGTAAAGGTGGCTCATTGTCACTCGAATAGGTTTCATCGTCGATCGCATCGTCGTTAGGCATTGAATGTTGCTCGTCTGCTGCGTTCATCGGAATCTCTTCGAAGTCAATGGCCGTAGATGCTGAATTGTCCAGCGTTTCTGTGGGTGAGTGTATTGCTGGGGAACTAAAAGACTGATGGTTTTTTTTCGGTAATACAGACTTGTTCTGTTTGCAGAGGCCATCTATTTCTCGAAGGTTCCCCCGAACTGTAAGGAGCATTGCGAACAAGATAAACCCACTGCCAATGAGCCAGGTGGCATTTGATACAAAAAGGAGTCGTGGTTCGGTTGCCGAAAACCAAATGCACACCGTTGACGCACACCAAAAAAGAAGTCCTGGTGTGACTGCCAGGATAGGAAGAATTTTTTCGCGAAGTCTGCAGAGTGTTCCGGAAATGGTTATGAATGAGTACAGGGATCCTAGTGCGACCCACCAGCCGAGCCCCTGCGGTCCAAAAGGGGTTTCAGTCACCTGGAGCATGGCTGATGCCGCCGCCGGTCCGATTGGTACTGCTGTCGCCAGAGACGCGATGATCCATAGTGCTGCAAGTGCACCCCATGGCCGGAAGCCGGGTCGTGTCACGTCGCGGCGATTGCGGTGAATCGATCGAAGAATCAGTGTTACTCCAGTTGCGAGCAAGAGAGATGTCTGCGTGAGCCAGCCTGCTAGATGGGCCTGCCCTTGAAGACCAATGCCTCCGCGAAGAATGTCTACGCTCTGGCTGTACTCACCGCCGTCAGGTAAAAATTTATAGGCGGTAAATTCCCGGCCCAAACATGGAATAACTGCCAGAGATGTGACGGAGATCTGGAGTGCCGCAACGGCAAACAAAGCGGCCGGTCGAGTTGGCACAAAAGAGGCTAGGTGTCTGTACAGAGGAGAGAGACCATCAGATGCGTTCGTAGGAGCATTCCTGTTCTTCTGTTGCGGTGATATTTTGTCGGCCGAAGGTGACGTGATCGATCGCTTTGGCTGGCTGCGACCGAATAGTCGGGTCACGGGCGATCTCCTTGCAAATACATGGTGTGTGGCGGTTTAGTCTCTCTTAAAATTGTCGGTTTTTTCTGGCCAGAGTGCTGAGATTCCATTGTTTCAACATGGACCTCTACCTGATCGTTTTTCTTCGCCTGATCGTCAGAGTTTTAAAGTAGTGTGACTTCTGAGTGGCGTTTGCTCAGGAGTCGTAACTCAGGTAGCATCATGGCTGATTGTTGTTCAGATTTGATTGGTTCATTCCCACCATTCCTTGCTTTACGCGGAGACGTACATTCATGGCTTACACGCTTCCCCCACTGCCCTACTCCTTTGACTCACTCGAGCCTCATATTGATGCACGTACAATGGAAATTCACCATGACAAGCATCATGCTGCGTATGTGGCAAACGTGAATAAAGCTCTTGAGGGTAGTTCTTTGGCTGAACTGCCAATAGAAAAACTCATTGGTGATCTAGAGCAAGTGCCGGAAGCAATTCGCACCGCTGTACGAAATAATGGCGGTGGACACGCCAACCATTCACTCTTCTGGGAATCTTTAGGAAGTGGCAAAGGTGGTGAACCCTCAGGAGAGCTCGGGCAGGCAATTACTTCAGTTTTTGGCAGCTATACCAATTTTCAGGATGCTTTTTCAAAAGCTGCAATGACACGGTTTGGTAGTGGTTGGGCATGGTTGTCAGTAGATTCTAAGGGGCAGATCCTCGTGGAAAGCACTGCAAATCAAGACAGTCCGATTATGCACGGTAATACCCCACTGCTTGGGGTCGATGTCTGGGAACATGCTTATTATCTGCTGTACCAGAATCGACGGGCTGATTATCTGCAAGCATTTTTCAGTGTCGTTGATTGGGATGTTGTAGCGAGTCGTTTTGCAGCAGCAAAATAGCCTTACCCAGACTCTGATTACCACCTATTTTGAAATGCTTTTCTGCCGTATCACGATCCCGTCGTGGTGCGGCAGATTTTTTTAGATGGAGGAGATTTAAGGTAAAGGATGCCGTTGACAGCCAGCCGATACAAAGCGTATTCCCTGCCTGATCGGTTTCTTTAGCCACTGCTGTTTTGGAGACATTTCCATGCCTTTGATTACCCGGATAAAACTCCGCCGTTGGAGTCTTGTATTGGGCACTATTGAGTTTACTTGTTTCATCCTGCTTGTTGCCTGCGGTAGTGGTTGTAAAAGTGGTTCATCGATGGGTAGCTCATGGGGATCCTTTGGTATGGGTGGCCCTGATCCAGCAACGCTTGCTGAGGCACCAGCATTTGATGGGGATACAACAAAACCATCCTCAACCGCACAGCCGTATCCAACAACATCCACACCTGAGAGTTACGCTTTACAGCCCGGGCAGGAGGCAGCTTTGGTTGCTGCAGCATCTTCCTCTCAGTCTCCTGTGACGTACGGTTCTTCGCTTCCTGCTGCTAAGCCGATCACTCCTTCACCGAACACAGTTGCATCGACATCACCGCAACCCCAGGTGGGACCTTATCAGGCGGTGCCAGCAGCGGGTTCTGGTGTATCTGACACATCGACGAGTCAGATCGCTAGCGGTCCTCAGGCAGCAAGTCCGGGAAGTCGCTTTAGTGGTTCGCCAGCAGGCAATGCTCCACAAATAGTGAATAATGCTCCAAGTGGTCGTTTTTCAAGTTTAGGTGATCAGCGGGTAGCTGGTCTTCCGTCTTCAGCCAGTACGGCTGGTAGTCGATTTAATAGTCCTCCTGCAATGAGTTCTCCTGTGGCACCAGCGTTTCCAGCAGCAACTGCTGCCGCTCACGGCGGAGGAAGTCGGTATTCAGATACGCCTAACTCCTCTCTTGGGCAGCCGGCAACGTCATTTGAGGAAACAGCTTCGACGACTCAGCAGAGTCTGTCTGCTACGACTTCTGCAGAAGAGTCACCGTCAGTTATGCCAACCAGCGGCTTGCCACTGCAGTCACCAATGCACTCTCCACCAGTTCCACCAACGTCCCGACGACCTGATCCAGGGTATAGGCCAGGTGGAACTTCGAGTTATCAGCCTGCTAGTCCGATTATCGTTCGTACACCAGACTCGGATCAGCGATTAGATGTTTTGGAGAGGCAGTCGGGATCGGGTCAGAACATCACTCCGGCCTCATTTGAAGCTCAGCTTGGTAGTCCACAAATTCCATTTCAAACGAATAAGTAGTGTGGACTCATTGTTCAGAATCGATCGGCTTCGAGTTTCAGTTACCATCCCATAACCATGTTTGATTCAATGACTTTTCTGGCTCGCTCCAGATCGTCACCGGTTGCATTCATGTAAAGGCGAATGGCATGAAGTTTGTCGCCAGATGCACGAGAGAGACAGTCTCTCGCCGTATTACTTGGTAAAAGTGGTTGTGTCTCGGTCTTTTCAGAAATGATTCCTAACGCGGACTTGGAGACCACCCATGTATCCCGCGGGCGACGAGTAAGGCGGAGTATTTTTTCTTGGGGATAGGCTTCAGCAACGACAGCCGATGCATAATGTTCGTCTTCAGCCCAAGAAATAATAATATGGGCTTCGGTTTCGATTTCAAACAGTGGCATTGATGAAACCTCCTCTCATCATTTGAACTATTATTAAGCTGTTTCCCAAGTGTAACCAGTTGAACATAGATTACTCCCATTCATTTAGTTTGTACAAAATCCGGCACGTGTGGGCTGTGTATCATCTTTCTCGGAGGGGCAGCGGGATCATGGCAGGTATGGTTTGCTCTCGAGCAAAGCCAATGTGGAGATCATCGCGTATTGCAGCCTCATTCCTCTTTCGAGGGCACTAGGACGCATTCATCATGGAGGTTATGCTGTCAGTTCTCGATACGTTTTCTTCGGAAAAGAAGGTGGTCTCTTTTTGCTTGAGTTTTTCTGTTATATTCTGAAGGGTTGCGAGTCATTATCGCTCTAGGTTTCCTATTGTTTTTTATAGTGAAATCCGAAGGGGGTGTAGCTCAGTTGGTTAGAGCGCCAGCCTGTCACGCTGGAGGCCGCGAGTTCGAGTCTCGTCACTCTCGCTACTTGATTGAAACTTTGGTTTCATTACTGACCGCGTGTAGCGGTCGCGCCTCAGTGGGAACAAAATCAAAACGTAAACGGATCTGAATCCATCTGTTTGCTCACGGTTCCAAATTGGACCGCCAACTGTTCCACAAAGAAAGTTAACATCAGTACTGCGAGATCAGTACTACGAGTACGAGTCGACAAGCCAAGCGGAAACGAACGCGTTCGCATCGATAGGCGAATCTGCCTGGCTCAGTAAAGCAGGCTTTCAACAATCACGAGAGCGATGTGCGCATCTACTGCGTGTGTACGCATTGAACGAGAACGCAATGTGTGACGATTTCAACAGGCTCGTTGTCAGCAAAGGCGAGACGCAGATTCGACACATAACGGAACAACTCGCGGACATTGTGGCATCATTACAATTGACTGTCTGCGAATTGCTTCTCGCTTATATTCGACGAATGAGGCGTGGGCGATTCTCGCTCGAATTGCGGAAGGTTGCTTGATGGCAGGTATTCTATTCAATGGCGAATGCTCCCGAGTCACGATCGAACGTTGTCGCTCACGAACTCGGGCCAATTGTGATTATCGCGGTACCAGGTGAATAAGTTGATACGTCAATGGTCGCAAAGCGTGGCGGCCACGTTGTCCGCTAAACGCATTCGCAGTGCTTGAAGCTACTCGCGGAGATCTGCAGAAAATTCGCGTAGGCAGTTGCGCATGAGTTCATCGGGTTGGAACGATGAACGGCACTCGATGCCGTGACTAAAGTACCGCTTGGAAATTGCCGTGAAACGGTTAAACGCTGCCCTTTCCCGTCCGATGACGTAGAGGCTGGGCTCAATTACTTGTCGCCAGTACTTCAGGACATGTTTGTTGTCATGGACTGCACGGCAGCGCGATCAAGTGAATTATGCCGGCTTGCACTCGATGAGATTTCTAACGAGAACGTCATTGTCTGCGACCGTGGCATTATGGCGACTTGGTGTGTCCAAGACCGATGACACGTGTAAGCGTATTATCCCACTCGGATCGAGGGCAATCGAAATCGTTCAACGATGGGCGAAGAATAACTCGGGTTAAGAATCGGTTTCCGCGGTCGCTAATCTTGAGCGAACTTGTACTACGAGAACGCTCAAATTTCATCGACGATAATCGACTGAGAAAGCATTTTTCTAGCTGGCATAATACAAACTCATCGCGCAGGCGTGTAAGGCCGCGGGCGTAGATCAATGGAGTCCTTGTTAGATTTGGCACGGTGTACTTGCTCGCTATCGTGCGCACGCGTCCCTCAATGTCGCACACATTATTGCGGGATATTGTTCCGGAAAAAATCACCGAAATATCCAATGTATTGCAGGCCGTAGAGGCTGCTCACCGCATTGGCTGATTGTCGTTTATTGGACTTCGGAATTCTCACCGGGATAATACTCGTATGTTTCCTCTCTCAATTATCCTCGATGGGCCGGTCGTGTTATTTCCGACTAAGAAATTGGTGCACGAAAAGCATCCTGCAGCCGTATACCAAAAAGCGATACGTGATGCGTTCCTTGATGCTGGTGTGGTTCGTACGGGTGAGATTGTTCACGTCGACGTTACTTGTTATGGCAAAACGAATTCGAGTGTTCGTACCGCTCAAACGATACGTGCAGCAATCACAGGAGTCGTTGTGCGAGAAGGCTGGCAGATTACGTCGGTCGGGTATCGTTTTGTAAAATCCCGACATTCTCGCATCGAGGTCGAAGTCTCACCGGTTCCCGTAAGGCAAGCAGAATTTTCATTTTCATGAATTTCGTAAAGAATGTAAAACGTCACTGCATTGAGCTCACTCTTCACGTACCAGGAGTACGGCATCGACGTCCTCATCGAGTCAATCTTCATCATCAAAGTTCTATGAGCGTATGGAACGATTACGTTTCCGCAAGCACTTTGCATCGTGGATTTTAAATGGTAACCGCCCGCATGGTGCCATAATTCACCGATGGGCAGTTCATGGAATTTGGGATTGAAAATTTGTAGTGGGTCGTATGGTGGGCAATTTGTACACGAGGCTGCAAGCGATTCGGGAATTTTTGCGACCTGAGTTGCGCGAATCATCGTCACATAAGGGTGTAGCGATGTTGCCAATGCTGCGATGAGTCAATTACTAAATCGTTCGTACGCGTCCTGAGTCCGACGCTTCTCTCGCCGACGGCTGGAGAAATATCTCACTTGGAAGACGAGGCCTACGATGTTTTGTACTGGATTCCGAACGCGGTAGCGTTGTGGCTGACAAGTAAGAGCAAACCGGGCGGGCTCGGTTTCAATTGCTGGGGGAGTCGATCATTATCAATACATCAATTGCGAAAGCAATACATGATTACTAAGCCAACGCAGCAATCCTTCCTGAGGGTTTTGATCCTGTAGTGGCGGGGGTGGACGTTGATTAGTTAGTGGTTGTCGCTGCGGCTGGTGGTAAGGTTTAGTCTTGTCTTTTCCTGGACGCCAAGTATGGGGAATACGGGAAAAGCTCTGGTATTCATAATACGCTGAATAGTTGAAAAACACTACTTTTGCGAATAACGTAAATACAATATTCTTGATTGATGACGTTCTCCTACGGGAACAACATGTTTTCATTTTTCGGTGTGTGTTTGTCATACTTAAGGTCACGGGTGAGTTCCATCACCCGCGTCTGTTAACGAACGTCACAGATATCCTTGTTGTCTTGATTCCGGTTGCTCTATATGCCTATTCCCTCCACTGGCCGAGCAATTGTTACGGGTGCGGTCAGTGGTCTGGGCAAGGCGATTACCCAGGAATTGGCAAGGCACGGTTGGGAGATTGCAACTGTCGATTCGAAAGACACGAGCGATCAGGTATGGAGCGATCTCGATCATAAAATTCTCTCCTGTGGTGGGAAGCATCTGCCAAGCCACTTTGACGTTCGGGATGTCGATTCCTGGCGTCGACTGTCTGATCAACTTCAAAAACAATGGCCCACTATAGATCTTCTTGTCAACGCTGCGGGTGTTGGTGCAACAGGTGAGGTCGGACAATTGCCAATCCACCAGTGGCAACGAGTGCTTGAAACAAATCTCCTTGGCACAGCCATTGGTTGCGAGACATTTCTGCCGCGCCTGCGAAGCCAGGAGGAACCAGCACGATTATTAAACATTGCTTCTATTACAGGTCTTCTTTCACCACCCTCAATGGCTGCCTATTCGGCTAGTAAGGCAGGAATTATTGCCTTGTCAGATGCCATCGCAGCCGAGTCCCAAGGACAACCGAGCGTCACCGTTGCATGCCCCGGTTTTTTCCGGTCTGGGCTTCTTGATTCGTGGCACTTCACCCAAGACATGGAGCGTCGCGAGGCAGATCGTCGTATGTCAAAAACAGTATGGACGTCGGAGTCAGTAGCCCGATACGTGTTGGCAGCGGCTTTTCGTGGTCAGCACTATGTTGTACTTGGGCGACAGGCACGGATGCTCTGGTTTTTAAAGCGTTGCGCACCAGGACTGACAAATAAGTTCATAAGTTATCTATATCATCGCTGTAAGACTGACGAATAAGTGTTGCGAGTGAAAACGTAATAGTATTCACATTTTTCGACAGGCTTTATTTTTTTCATAGAACAAAGGTTTCGCTCATCCTGAAACGAGAAAAAGAGTTTGAGTCACGAGATGCTTGTATCCGTCACTGAGCCAAGAGCCAAAAAGTTTACAGCGGTTTGCCCGAACCCTCATTGATGGATTAGGGACTGGTTGATGGATGAACGAACTGGCTAAGACGCTGGCCTAAGTGCTTCTATGATTGAGCAAGCCTATCTTTTCTCGGCTATATAATCCCAGTCATATCCTGAAGCCAGGCGCGAATTTCATTCTCGTATTCACTGGCGAGGCCACCAACAATGAGTTGGCGATGGAAGCTTGCGGCCCCTTCCTTTTCCAAGTCGGCGTCTTCCGCACTCGGAAAACGTTGGTCTGGGTCTGCTGCAACCAATCCGCTGCAGAAGTTCATGAGGAGTTCGTTGCAGCTGACTTCGCCCGGGAGAATTTGGGGCAGCCTGTGAGCGAGCGAACGTTTCGCTTCCAGTAAATCGTGAAATGAGGTGAGGCCAGCAAATGGAGGTTGGCCACTTAACATTTCAACTAGCACGTAACCGAGGCTTGCAAGATCAGACCTGGGCGAATGATCGCGGCCCTCTAAGACCTCAGGTGCAGCATAAGCGGGCGTACACGTTCTCTGAGCTGGCGCAGTTGCCAAAGTCACTGCAGAGCCGATGTCGATAATTTTTGCGTTGCCGGTACGCTTCACCATAATGTTTGAACTTTTAATATCACCGTGGAGAATATTCACTCTGTGAAGCGCAGCCAGAGCTGCCAAGCATTCGCGTACTATTGCGATTGCGACTCCAGGTTTGAGGCGAGATTGCCGAGATCCAGGGGTCACGATGACATTGTTCAGATATTCCCACCGTGAGGCCGTGACGCGTTCTCTTGTCTTTTCAAGTAGATCTGGTGCAAGGAGTCGGGATAGGTCATATCCGTCGATCCATTCCATTTCCATGATTCTGATTTGCCGTTGTTCAACAAAGTTTTGTACGTCGAGCAGGTTGTCTTGTTGGATTTGAGCGACTTGTGCAGAAACCTGAGCAATGCCTTCCATAGCTGCGCTATATTTGGCCTCCGATTCGTATCGCTCTGGAGAAAAAATCTTGAGAGCAACCGGTAGTGTAAATCCATCAGTTCCTCTCCGTGTAGTCAGGAAGACAACGCCCTGCCCTCCTGATCCAAGGCGGCGACCAAGTTTATGGTACTGAGTCCAATTGAGCCTTCCTCCATCAAGAACCTCACCATACCGAGCAAGAAGTTCATCAGGGCAACGCCCTCCCCCAACACCTGCTGCTGGCAATGTCGGCTGGCCGTCTTGAAAAATCGTTGTTGACATGTAATGACAACTTTCAGATTGAAGTGGTTTGTTGTGTGAGGCGAGTTACTTTTTGCTCGTATTAAATACAGTATTTCGTGAGGCCGGGAAGCCCTTGCAGCTAAGAAACAGGGTTTGGAAATCCCAGTTTTTTATCAACCACATTGATGAGAGGCCGTCCCTCTCTATATCGTATGATGTTTTCACAGAATAGATCAGTCATTCGGTCTATTCTTTTTTTTGATTGTCCACCAACGTGTGGCGTAACGAGAAGGCGAGGCGCAGTCCAAAGTGGGCTATCCGTCGCCGGAGGCTCCTCTGGGGTGACATCAAATCCAGCAGAGTCAAGATGACCAGATTCAAGTGCATCAACAACTGCCCGCTCAACGACAAGGCCTCCTCGTGCGACGTTAATTAGTACAGCACCAGGCTTCATGGCTGAAAGAGCCGATGCATCAATCATGTTTCGTGTCTGGTTTGTGAGTGGCGCGGTAAGGAAAATAAAGTCAGCTTTTGGGAGTAGGTTGTAGAGCTCCTCCGGTCCCTCGAGGTGGTCTACGAGTGGTGCTGGTCTGTTAGGAAAGTAATCCGTTGCGAGGATACGAGTTTTCAGTGGTTGTAGGACTTCGGCGAGCCGTTGCCCGTTGCCTCCCAGGCCAACAATAAGAACTGTTGACTCAGTGAGGTCACGTGTGGGCCTGCGGATAAATTCCTTTTGTTGGTACTGCTGAATGAATAGGGGGATTCTGCGACTACAGCCTGTCGCTAAGGCGAGCGAATGTTCTGCAACTTGATCGGCAAGAACACCCGATGCACTCGAAACCACAATCTCGGATTCAACGACACTTGGAACGAGGCAGTGATCGAGCCCTGCTGCTGAAGACTGAATCCAACGTAAGCGTTGCGCCTGCACAGTCGCTTCCCACGGTACCGGTACTTTGGCATGACCACAAAAAATATCAGCATTTGGCAGCTCCTCAGCAATGCGCTCTTGGCCAGCAGGAACGACAATTGCCTCAGGATACGCCTTCTGTATCTGTTTAATATGTTGAGATTCGACTGGATAGCAGAGAACGATTCGCACGTAAAATTTCTCGTGGCACAAAGATAATTGGGAAGGGGTTTGTTGTGGGTGGGTGTCTATCCACTGTGGGTGGGTGTCTGTCCACGTGGTGCTGCGGAATTCCAGAAACCACTCAGGGACATTATTATTGTGTATTTGCCCTGATTATTGGAAGCGCAAACAAAATTGCAGGTTGGAGTCGATGTGCTTGTTGCAAAATAATGAGATACCTGAAGAATGATTATTCGCGGTTAAATATGTTGTTTTTAGCTGCGCAGCCATATACTTCTATTCAATGACATATGTTTGGTACGCATCTTTTTCTCTGGACGCACATGTAGCATGAGTTGTACGCGAACGGCGGTGGTTCTGACTGCCGCACTTACTTTTTTACGAATTGTCATAGGTCTTCATTTTTTTCTTGAGGGCTCGAGTCATTTAAGAGATCCCTCGTGGTCGAGTGCTGGGTTTCGGAAGTCGGCTGTTGGGCCGCTCGCCTCGTTCCTGAAGACCGATCTCCCTGAAACTGGAGATTGGAAAGGAACATTGGGTAGCGTCCGCAGTGCGGATGCTGCGGATGTGGCTGATGCAGCAGATGACTGGCGATCGTCTATTATTGAAGAGTGGAAAATGTTGGGCGAACGACGTGAAACTGTCCTCAGTAGGTCTGGGTGGGCGGCTCCAGCAGGCTGGCCTGAAATGAGTTCAGCAGCACTTCGTGCTGCTGACAAAAAACTTGCCTCAATGCTTGATTATTCGAATGAGGGTCTTCTTGATTATTGCAGGCAGGTTATCCGACTCAAAACAACTGAAAAATTGGCAATGGCACGAGATGTTCCTTTTATGCGAGATCGAATCGCTGATAAAGAGCGAGAGCTAACAGGGCAAAAGAATGGATGGATGGAGGAAGCGAATGCCGTTGGCAGAGAGCTTGTGTCAGCTTGGAATGAACCTCTATCCGCTGAAGAAAGACGAATCACTGACACGGCAGTTGAGCCAACACGTCTATGGAGAGCAGACCGTTTTGTAAGTTGGTCTCTTACAACTATCGGTGCCTGCCTTGTTATTGGAGTTTTCACAAAGTTCAATGCCATTGGTGGTGTCTTTTTCCTACTTTCGGTTGTAGCTTCGCAGCCTTTTTGGCTGCCAGCAGCGCAGGTGACTTATGATCAATGGGTCGAAATAGCAGGGCTTCTTGTGTTGGCTTCTGTACCACTCGGTGCATGGGCAGGTATTGATGCGTTCCTCGTGCCTATACTTAAGAAGTTTTGTCCATTGAAGGCCTGTTGCAGTTCCAAGAAATGAAGATGTGCTTGTTTTTGTGAATTGATCCACAGAGTTATTACTACAACGTCAGTGAAGCGGAGAAAATTTTTTTATGAACCTCACTCCAGAACAGCAAAAAGTTGGTAAAGAGAATTTTAATGACGCCGTTGCCGTGACGCGACGTGATTTTCTGTCAGGTACGGTTGCTGCAGGTTTGGCAACGGGAGCCGGTTTAGGATCAATCTACTTTGGGTATGGTGCGAGTGTCGGCAATCCACTGAGGGTTGGTTTTATTGGCACGGGTGATGAAGGAAGTGTGCTGATAGGCGCACACAATCCGGAATATCTTCAAGCTGTCGCGATTGCAGACATACGACCGTACAACGTGTTCCGTGCATTTCATGGTGATGTTTCAAGCCCAAATGCACAGCGGGTGCGGCCGGGGTTGATGGCGAAATACGGTTGGAAAACTGAAGATGAGGCCCGCAAACAGGTCAAGGTTTACGCTGCGTATGAAGAAATGCTGGCTGATAAAAATATTGAGGCTGTTGTCATTTCATTACCACTGCATTTGCATGCTGAGGCGGCAATAAAAGCTATGCGAGCAGGCAAGCATGTGTTGACGGAAAAACTCATGGGGCATTCGATCTATGAATGCAAGGAAATGGGCAGGACAGCTCGTGAGACAGGGAAGCTTCTAGCTACGGGCCATCAGCGACATTACAGCGTGCTATATGACAACGCTGTTCATACGATTGGCGATGCTCGCCTCATCGGTGATGTGCATTCGATTCGAGCTCAATGGCACCGTGGAAATTTACCTGGGAAAGACAGCTGGAAGCCACCATTGCCTGCGGATGAGGCGCTTCTTAAAAAAATGGCGAGTTGGAGAAAAAGGCTGGAAGATTCGAAGCCGTCCGAAGTAGACGTGTGGTCAAAGCGGGTAGCACAACTAGAAGCTCAGATCGCTGACAGTGGTGTCGACGCCGAGCTATTCGGCTATACCGAGAAACAGTTGCCTGATGGCACTCCCCGCACACCTCTTGAGGAGTTGATTCGTTGGCGGCTCTGTAATCGTACCGGTGGCGGGCTGATGGCAGAACTTGGCAGCCATCAACTCGATGCAGCGGGTATTTTCATTTCCGCGATGCACGGGAAAGGGAAGAAAGTAAAGCCATTGACTGTAACGGCTGTAGGGAATCGTAGTATCTTCCCAGACGACCGTGAGGTTGATGATCATGTGTACTGCATGTATGAATATCCAGCGCCAGATTATGTAGAGAATCCAAATAAGAAAATAGTCGTTACGTATTCATCAATAAACGGAAATGGTTTTGGTGGGTATGGTGAAGTCGTTATGGGGACAGCGGGCACTTTGCTTCTTGAACAAGAGCAGAATGTGATGCTGTACAAGGGGTCGTCTCGTGACACTCGCGTGACAGTATCGAAGTCGAAGAGTGGCGAAGCCGTGCTGGATACAACAGAAAGTGGCGGTGGTGGAAGCATAGCCGCCGTCGCAACAACGGCGTCAGGGAAGGCCCCGCCTTCTCGAGGCTATACAGAAGAAATGGAGCACTGGGCGTGGTGTATCCGAAATCCTGATCCGGCAAACCAGCCGCGATGCAAGCCAGAAGTAGCACTTGCTGACGCAGTAATTGCCCTCGTGAGCAATCTCGCACTAAAAAAATCAGGCGAACAGCCTCGCGTTGACTTTAAGGAAGAATGGTTTGACATTGAAAGTGATGTTACTCCAGAGGGTGTGAAGCCTGATTTGCAGCGTGAACAATATAAAATATGAATTTGTTTGTACCTGCCTGCGGCCCATGATCCGACATATGGAACGTGGTTTGTAGCGAGATCTTGTCAGCGTATATACTTAGTTTGAAAATCTTGCTTGACAAGCGTTGGCATGCTAGCGGAAATAGCCGCAGCAGCTATCTCGGGGGGCTTCAATGTTGCGACAATACTGTGATATCTGGCACAAAAAGATTTTCAACTGTGGTGGCAGAGTGCTTATCGCACTCTGCGTTGCTATGGTCGGATGTAGCAAACCACCCCCACCGCCGCCACCGGTTGTTTCTATTCCGGAACCCGTTGAGTTGCTAAAAGGAATTGAAGTTACTGAGATTGCTGATGTGGCGTTACTGCCAAATGCAACGCGCGAGTTTACGGTGCAAGTGGTCAGGAATGGTCATGAAGGAAGCGTTACGATTTCTTTTGATGGTCTCCCTGATGGGTTCAAGGTGAACCCTGAACAGCTTGAAATAAAAAAAGGGTCTTCGGCGGGTAGAGCCGTTTTACAGGCCTTGCCGAGTCTCGGTGACAAAGGGATGAAAGCATCCGTTACCGTGAATGCTAAGTTAAAAGAAATGACTGCCTTGCGGGCATTCCATGTCGTTGTAGACAAGGTTGCCCGGCCTGAGTTTGGTAGTGTTCAGACGGTTTTGCTTCAGCCGGATTCGAGTAGAACGATATCACTGCCGATTAAGCGGAATGGTTTTGCAGGAAAGCTCCCCCTGGTAATTACTGGCGGATCGCCTTCGCTTGCAACCAAATTAAAACCATCGGCTGAAGAGAAAAATCATGATGACATCACGATAGTTGTGTCAGCGGATACTGCGGCAACAGATGGCCCTGTGAATCTCGAAGTGGCCACGACCGTGTACGGACGGAAAGTGATAGGGAGAATCCCTGTTGAGATTTCTCGCTATCCGTTTCGGGTAGAGTCGTTTCGGGTTGTTGATTTAAAGCAGAAAGCCACTGAGGTGATACAACTGCCTCTTCAACGACAAAAATACAAAGGGCCATTGGAAGTTGAAATAAAGAATCTCCCCGATGGGGTCGACGCTGTAGTGAGCCCTGTGGTGGCAGATGATCAGGAAGTTTCAGTAACGCTCTCTGTATCTCCAACTGCTCGCCCACAAGTGCGTTCAAGTTTGATTGTGGCGTCTGGTGGTGATCTGCAGACATCAAACTTCATGGTGGTTCGAGTTTTGGCTGAAGATGAGGAGAAGTTGCCTGCCGGAATCATTAATGTCTCCGCAATTAAAAAGATTTTCATAGACCCGTCTGACGCCGCCCCTCTGCGGAGAAAAGGGTCAATTGGTGGGCGTCTTACACTGGCGAGTAAGCAGGCGCTCATTGATTTCTACGGCGCTACTCCCGAGTCCTTGGAATCAATACGCGAAGGCCTTGGCTGGTTAGCAAGCTGTCAGCGTAGTGATGGGTCATGGGCGTTGGATGGATCTCTCGAAGAAGCTGGAGATAGTGAAGTTGAAAAGGGGCCGAGCCCCAATCCAATCGGTGCCACGGCGCTCGCGTTACTTCCTTTTCTTAGCGAAGGTATCGCACACAGCCGTGTGCCCCAGGGGCAAGAAGAACTTGAACAATATCAACAAGTTGTTGAGCGTGGATTAATTTTCCTTGCCCTCAGTCAGCAGCGTAGTAACGACATTAACGACGGCCGTCTCGATGGTGGAACGTATGCTCATGCCCTGGCAACAATTGCACTTTGTGAGGCATATGGATTATCGGGTGATGACCGTCTTCGCGGGCACGCACAGTTGGCCCTGAAATATCTTCTCAATGCACAGCACCAGGCTGGAGGGGGTTGGCGTTATTCGCCAAACCAGCCGGGTGATCTTTCTGCGACTGGGTGGGTGTTTCTAGCAATACGCAGTGCCCAGCTAACAGGAATCAGTGTGCTTCCTGACTCGCTTCAACGCGCTCGGCGTTTTGTTGATTCGTGTGGTGTTGGTCCAGAGGGTCTGCTGTTATCCCGGTACTGTTATCAGCCCGGTGCTGCTGAGAGTGCTGAGAAGCTCAGCATGACAGCCGCTGGCTTGCTAACCCAGCAGTATCTTGGATGGAAAAAAGATGAGCAAGATCTCGTAGCCGGCAGTAAGTACTTGATGGAAAATCAGCCCCCAGAACAAGGTGCAAGTTTAGGTGACATGTATTTCTATTATTATGCGACACAGGTTCTGCATCATCTTGAAGGGAATAATTTTGATCTCTGGAATCATCGTATGCGAGAGCATCTTGTTCGAACTCAGGAAAAAAGTGGGGATTATAAAGGGAGTTGGAGAATTGACGGAGTTCCTCATGGAAATACGGGTGGGAGGATATACGTGACGAGTTTGGCGATGCTAACACTCCAAGTGCCATACCGTCACCTGCCAATGTATCGGCTCTTTAAAATTGGTCTGAGTGCAGACTAAAAAAGCAAGCATATGATTTGTCGAGAAGAGTGAGGCAGAGGGTGTTTACCCTATGTCTAAAAAGAGGTCCAACATATCCTCTTTCTTCATACCAAGTGCTTCTCTGAGTGCCTTGAGATCAGCATCATTCAAGGGGATGAATACAACTGGGTCTTGGATCATTTCTGGATTCGTGAGTCTGTATCCGACAACATGAGACCCCTGAATGATTGGGCTTCTTCCGTAGCCAAACATCATATTGTCAACTTTTTCAAAAAAGTCTCCCAGAGTTATTGCTGTTGGGTGAGGCTGTCGAATATAGAACAATTCAATAACGTCGCGCCAGAAGTGGGGTACGAACTTTTTCCCAACGTCGGCGTGACCAACGCAGTCTCGATTCGTGCCAGCAATAAGTGTTGGCAGTTGTTCTAGAACAAGAGATTGTTCGCTGCAGGAAGTGGTTAGCATCGTAGCGAGGTTGATCATGAAGTCAGCGCTGTAACAATCGTCACAAATTATTGTAAGGTGACTTAGGTTAATAATTGAAGAATCACTATCAGCTTGTATAGCAGCTGTAAGAATTGTTTTTGCAAGTCGGTCAACTGGTATGTGGTAGCTCTGGATTTCTGTCGGGAGACCATGCCCTAAGACAATGACGGTCGTTGGGATGTCTCTTGATTGGACGGCTTTTGCAACCGACTGGAGGAATTTGTCCCCAACAGTTTCCAGAGTCTCTGAAGGATCAGTCTTTTTGAAAATGATCGACGTGCAACCGTAGGCTTTGGCAAGTGATAGAATTTCTTTTGGATCAAGTCCATGGTCAGGATCAAGTAATCCGATCAAATTGCAGCCAGGCCCAATAACGGGATTGTCCGTAACGGCATTCCTCTTCGAATCAATAAATTGTGCAAGGGTTACGAGTCGAGTATGTCGTTCTTGTAGAGAAAGGGGTTTTAGGTTCTCAGCATATCGCTGTGAGAGGTAATAGAGTGATGGCTCAAGTTGACGGTAATGTTTTGGTGTGACACCCAGCGCTTTACGAACAGCCGGTGAGTCATTCCGTTGAAAGGTGGTGAAGTCTTGAGCAGGTAGTTTGTTGCAGGTGAGGGCAAAAAAAAGTGGGATGTATCCGGTGAGAATGAGGCTAAGAAGTCTCATTGAGGGAACACGTAAAAGAGGGAGACAAAGTCGGTGTTTGTGTTGCATGAGAGATGGGCGTGGTTGGTCTTATGGTAGAGGTCGTGTGGTGGAGCTCGGGGACGAATTATTTATTATACGAATAGTAAATTTATGATGAATTAAAGTCTTGACGAACACTCGGAGAACAAGTACTGTACAGGGGTACACTACATTTTTCTTTGGTCTTCTGTTGTGACAAAAAATATTCCCACATATCCACTGTTTTCGAAGCTTGATCAGGCGGGCGGTCGTGCATATTTGCAGCAGCTTTCTCGCATAGTTTCAGGTTCTTCTTCATTGCCAAAATATATTGATGAGGAATTCAGGTCGACAGTTGTAAGCAGTGGGCTGCCTTCACTTGATCGTCTCTTGAGGCATAAAGGGGTGCGATTAGGCACCCTCATGGAATGGCTTGAGGCGGATGGTGATGGTGTGGCATCGGCTTCTGGGGCAACAACTTTAGCTTTGGCCGTTGCTGTCCATTTGCAGGCGGCAAATGAATTATCTGAACGTCGTCCTGTGGTGCTTGTAGATCGTGCAAGAAGTTTTTATCCACCATCGATTATGCCGTGGTTGGAATCTACACAATCTATTTTGCCTCAAAGTTCTTCGAGTGTTCGTAGTCGCGTGAGTAAAAAAAATACAGTGAACAGCAGAGAAGAACATCTGCTTTATATTGTGTACCCTGCGAATGAAGCTGATGAGTTTTGGGCAATTGATCAGTTGTTGCGTTGTCCAAGTATTGCAGCAGTAGTTGGGTGGCCAGCACGCGTTTCATCTATAGCAATGCGTCGGTGGCAGCTGGCTGCAAAATCGAGTGGTGCTGTAGGTTTGTTTGTACGACCATCTGATGCACGTCGTGAGCCAACATGGGCAGAATCGCGAATTCAGGTGGGATTATCTCATTCTCTTCAGAATAGATATCAGCATGCAGCATCTTGTGGAAATATTGATCCAGCAATGCGTCAACCAACATCAGGTCATTGGATTCATTCTCGGGCATTCACGTTAATGCAAGTTAGCGGTCAATGGGATGCAATGGTTGCTGTATCCGAGCCCTCGGTAGAGTGTGTTCTTGATCTTACCAGTGGTAAAGAGCACGTAGGTTTTCACGAGACGCATATGAATTTTTACGAGACCACGGAGCAGTCGAAATGTCAGGAAAAAGTACGTCGCGTATCATGACAATAGTACTGCCTCGTTGGCCTGTGCAGCGGCAATTACTTCAGCAGCCAGGGTTCAGAGAATTCCCCATTTTTGTTTGTCGACAGAATGCCCGTGGTGTTCTGTCGGTAGTGTCCTGGGCTTGGGTTATGCCACCTGAGAAGCGTCGAGGAATTCAGCCGGTTATTCAGCCGGGTTTTTCTTTATCAGAAGCGTTGGCAGTACTCACTTCAGTTTACGGTGAGCGGGCTTCTCGTATCGCACGTATTCTTCATGAAGATAGTGTTGGAGATATTCGTGTGCTTGAGACATTGGGTCGTTGGTGTCATCGATTTTCTCCAGTGGTTGCGATTGGTCCGGATGTTATTCCTGGGAAGGTGAAAAAACAGAGCACTCATTCTGCGAGTAGTTTACAGATTGATGTTTCTGATACAGCTCGATTTTTTGGTGGTGAGCTGTCACTTGTCCGTATGGTGGTCTGGGTATTAGCAGCTCGTGGAATACATGCTCGGGCAGCCATTGCTGATACTCCAGCAGCCTCTTGGGCGGCTGCTCTTTGTGCTGGTCGGATTGCTACAAAGAGTCAGCAACCATCGGGTGATTTTTGTGAAAGAATAAGCAGAAGTACTCGCGGATCTACTTGTCCGAAAAAGAAAGGCCCCCGTAGTTCACCTCATGGTCATTGGTTGAGTCGTCAGCGGCGGTGGGTTCTTGTGCCTCCCGGCCAGCAGCAGCAATTTCTTGGTTCGATGCCAATCATGTCACTACGGTTGCCAGTTGATGTAATTAATTCGTTGGCGGAAGTTGGTGTTGAGTTAATAGGTCAATTGTTACGTTTGCCGAGAGTAAGTCTTCAGGAGCGTTTTGGATCGGTTGTTCCCTTGCAGATTTCTTGTTTTCTCGGTGACGTGTCAGACCCGCTCACACCATTGCAAGAGAGTGATCTTTTGGGAGCGACCCATTCATTTGAAATGCCAGTTCTTGGTCGTGATCTTGACGGCAAGTATTTTCGTCAATTAATCGAAAGTCTGGTTCATCAATGCCTTCGTCCGCTCGTTGTTACGAATCAGGGAGTAAGTAATTTACAAGTAAGGCTAGACACAAATGGAGTTCCGGGCTCAACGGTCTTTGAGGTCGGTCTTTATAAGCCAACAGCAAAAGCGAGTCATTTGGTAGATCTTGTAATGCTGCGATTCGAGAGAACTCATTTTCCGAGAGAAATTACTGGAGTGTCGATAGAAGTATTGTCAGCAGGCGCCCTGCCCTGCCGACAACAAACGCTTTTTCGTGGTCCAGCACAATCAGATATGTCGCAGTTCGAGATACTTCTAAATCGTTTAACAAGTCGATTAGGAAGTGGTGCAGTTGTTGAACCACGGTTGTTGTCTGATATCCAGCCAGAAGTATCTTGGGTTGCAGCACCAGTCGTTCATGTGATGGGTACTGCGGGTTCGTGTCGTTCAGTTCATTTGCTCGAGTCAAAGAAAACACAGATTTCAAAGTCTGTCGTGGGGCCTAGTCGTCCAACTTTTTTGCTTGCCCGTCCTCGTTTGCTTGAGGTGTCTTCGTTCGGTGTCCATGGACTCCCGGTGCGTTTTTTTTGGAAAGGTCAGATTCATGTAGTGATGCGTACTCGTGGACCAGAGCGAATTGAAACAGCTTGGTGGCGTGGCCCAACTGTGCGGCGAGACTATTACATCTTTGAGACAAACCGTGGAGGACGATTCTGGATGTTTCGTGGTCTTCAAAAGCGAGCATGGTTTCTTCATGGAACATATGGATAACGTGAATGCAGTGGTCCGTGTGTCGCTTTGAGGTTGACCGTACAAGGTATTGATTGAGAGACAGAGGCAATCCCATGCAGGTTCGTAGTGGTCGCTATGCAGAACTTCACTGCACAACAAACTTTTCATTTTTGCAAGGAGGGTCACATCCAGAAGAACTGGTCGTGCAGGCGGCTGCCTTAGGATATGCAGCGATTGCGATAACTGATCGAGCAAGTCTGTCAGGAGTCGTGCGAGCACATGCCACAGCTAAAGAAGCAGGAGTCCATCTGATAATAGGTGCTTTTGTAGAGCCTATAGACGCTGCCCCCCTTGTTCTCTGGGTAAAAAACAAGAAGGGGTACGCAAATCTATGTAGGTTGTTGACTACAGGGTTTTTGAAACAAGGTTGTTCACGTGAATACGGTGGAAGTAATGAGAGCGGATTACAAAACCATGGTCCTCGGTGTCTTCTCACTGCTGATGAGGTGGCTACCCATGCAGAAGGTCTGCTTGCAGGTCTTCCATTGGCTCGCTTGCTTGGCTCTGTCGAATCAGCAGCAGTTTCTATTCGTGAATGGCAGGACAGGCTTGGTAAGAAATTGTATGGATTGGCAGAAGTTGCAATGGAAGGAGACGACCAAGAGCGTTTCGAAAACTATGCAAGACTTTCTCATCAAACTCATGTGCCGTTGGTAGCAGCTGGTGATGTTCGCTATCACTGTCGTGAACGCCAGCCACTGCATGATGTTCTTACTGCAGTTCGGCATGGTAGGACAATTGATTCGATTCAAGGAGAGTTACTGTCGAATGGTGAGCGTCACATGCAATGTGTGGATCAGATTGTCAAACGTTTTCCTATGCTGCCAGATGCTATAGACCGTACGCTCGAGATTGCCAGTCACTGTACATTTTCACTTGATGAATTGCATTACGAGTATCCCCATGCAGTTGTGCCACCTGGTCGGACACCAAAAGACTATCTGAGCGACTTGACGTGGAAAGGGGCTCGAAAGCGATATCTA
The DNA here is from genome assembly GCA_014238855.1 of Planctomycetota bacterium. Taxonomy (GTDB): domain Bacteria; phylum Planctomycetota; class Planctomycetia; order Pirellulales; family UBA1268; genus UBA1268. Next base: position 95,604 of record JABAAH010000001.1, on the reverse strand, counting down.
AATAGAGTCCCTGAAAAAGTAGCCGGTCTTTTAGAGCACGAACTATCTCTTGTTCATGAACTCGGTTATGAAGCGTATTTTCTTACCGTTTTTGATTTAGTTCGTTTCGCTCGCCAACGAGGCATTCTATGCCAAGGGCGAGGCTCTGCAGCAAATTCTGCTATCTGTTATTGCCTCGGTATTACATCAGTCGATCCTGCTCGAATGAATGTTCTTTTTGAACGGTTTGTGAGTCGTGAACGGCAAGAGGCTCCTGACATTGATATTGACTTCGAGCATCATCGGCGAGAAGAGGTGTTGCAATATATATATGCAACCTATGGCCGTATGCGTTCGGCAATGACTGCCGAAGTGATCTGTTACCGGTTGCGATCAGCTGTTCGGGATGTAGCCAAGGTGCTCGGATTTTCACTTGATCGAATGAATCAGTTAGCACGAATTCTTGACGTAGGTGATAGTGCAGAACAATTGCCTGAAAGATTAACAGAGTCTGGCGTGAATCCGCGTAGTGGATCAGGTCAACGACTCGTGATGATTGTGAATCAATTGATTGGTTTCCCACGTCATCTTGGGCAGCATGTGGGTGGTATGGTCATGACGCGAGGTGATCTCTGTGAATTAGTGCCGATTCAGCAAGCCAGTATGGATAACCGTACGGTCATTCAGTGGGATAAAAACGATCTCGATGAAATCGGGATACTAAAGGTTGACTGCCTTGCGTTAGGAATGCTTTCTGCTATTCATCGTGCGTTTGATCTTGTCAAGCAAGTTGGTGGTCCGCGTCTGACCCTTGCGACAGTGCCTGCTGAAGACCCATCTGTATACGAGATGATTTCTAAGGCAGATACGGTAGGAGTATTTCAAATCGAGAGTCGTGCACAGCGAAGTATGCTGCCACGTCTAAAGCCAGCCTGTTTCTATGACCTTGTCATAGAGGTAGCAATTGTTCGTCCAGGCCCAATACAAGGAAATATGGTGCACCCATATCTTCGGCGACGTCAGGGAGAAGAAACTGTTTGCTACCCAAGCCAGGAAATTCGAGAAGTGCTTGAAAAAACACTTGGTGTACCACTGTTTCAAGAGCAGGCGATGCGACTTGCAGTGGTGGCTGCCGGCTTTACCCCAGGCGAAGCTGATCAACTGCGACGAGCAATGGGGGCTTGGCGGCGAACAGGGGTAATTCATGGATTCCATCAACGTCTCGTAGATGGAATGGTGTCGCGGGGTCTCTCCTCAACTTTTGCAGAGCAAGTCTTTCAGCAGCTGAAAGGTTTTGGTGAATATGGATTTCCAGAATCACATGCTGCTAGCTTTGCATTGTTGGTTTATGTATCTGCTTGGCTCAAAGCGCATTATCCAGCGGCGTTCACAGCGTCGCTGTTAGGCAGTCAGCCAATGGGGTTTTATGCTCCATCCCAGCTTGTTCGTGATGCACAAGAGCATGGAGTGACCGTCTTACCTGTTTGTGTTCAGAGTAGCGAATGGCATGCAACGCTTGAGACTTCTGGAAAATCCTTGCCTGCCCTTCGGCTTGGCTTCGAGCAAGTTCACGGACTTGGTGAAACAATCGGTTCGCGGATTGATCAGGCTAGAAAGTCAGGTCTATTCATGAGTGTTCAAGATTTTACGAGGCGATGTCATGCAACACAAAGTCAGCTTCTTTCGTTAGCACGCGCCGGAGCTCTAAAGAGCCTCGCTGGAGATCGAAGACAGGCAATATGGGACTCAATGGAGCGTAATCCTGAGCCCGGGAGTATGCCATTATTTGAAGCAGGTGGTTGTCTTGGTCTGAATGAAATGAAAAGTGGTTCTGCTGAAATAGTAGATCTACCGACAACTTCACCTCTTGAGGATGTGCTGTCAGATTATCGGACATCAGGACTGTCTCTCGTAGCTCATCCTCTGCAGTTCATCCGTTCACATTTTGTACAGTGCGGCATTGTGACGATTGCTATTGCCTGTGCTCAGCCGGAAGGTAGTAGAGTCACAGTCGTAGGGGTGGTTTTGTCACGTCAGCGTCCAGCAACAGCAAAGGGAATAATTTTTGTAACACTCGAAGATGAAACAGGTGTCATGAACGCTGTTGTTCCCAAAACCGTCTGGCAGTTATGTGATTCTCAAGATAGGCGTGCTTCGGTATTGACGATTGAGGGTCAAGTTCAGCGACGCGGTGAAGTGGTGCATCTCTTAGCAGAACGGCTGGCAGTCTGGGATGAAAGCAATACTGATGAGTCTTCACTCGTCGGTTTGCCACGAATGTCACGAGATTTTTGTTAGGATGTCAATCAGGTGTTTTTAATCATCCTTGGCGTTTTTGGTGATTGTTTTGTTATTGTCATAGCCTCTCGGATGTTGCGTCTCATAAAAGAAAAAGCGGGCTATGATGTCGTCGAATCATTCTGCCGTTACAGAAACTAATTTGCCTATCGGAACACCGGTTCGTGGCAAAGTCCGAGACTGTTACCAGTTGCAGTTGCAAGACAAACCTCACATGCTCATCGTGAGTACAGATCGAGTGAGTGCTTTCGACTGGGTTTTGCCGACACCAATACCTGATAAAGGTAAGATCTTGACGGCTGTTTCAAAATTTTGGTTTGACTGGTTGTCAGAACATCAGTCTGTTTCACATCATCTTGTGACGACAAATGTTGATGAGATGGGGCTTCCTTCAACGGTTGATTTAGAACTGCTCCGTGATCGTTCAATGCTTGTAAAAAAAGCTGATGTGATTCCATTTGAATGTGTCGTACGCGGTTGGCTTGCTGGGTCGGGTCTTTTTGAGTACCAGAAGTCGGGTACTGTCTGTGGTATTTCTCTCCCAACCAAATTGCGTGCAGGTGATAGGCTACCCTGCTCGATCTTTACTCCCGCTACTAAAGCAATTGAGGGGCACGATGAGAATGTTTCTTTTGAAACCATGGCGAAATCTCTCGGTGAATCTCTCGCGTCAGAGTTGCGTGAGCAAAGCATTGCAGTGTACGAGAAGGCCTCAACTGTGGCGGCAAGGCAGGGCATTATTCTTGCTGATACAAAATTTGAGTGGGGCTATGATGAAAACGGCCAAATGATGCTAGTTGATGAGGTGCTTACACCAGACAGTTCTCGGTTCTGGCCGTCTGGGTCAGTGGGAAAGGGAATGGTCCCAGAGTCCTTTGATAAGCAATTCGTTCGTGATTGGCTGGCCTCTTGTGACTGGAATCGAACGAGTCCCCCCCCTCCTCTACCGCCAGAAATAGTCGACGGTACGCGGCAAAAGTATCTCGACGTCTGCCAAAGACTTACAGGGAGTCTGCCTTGTTAGAGGCCAGGTGACACTCTATGGTCAAAAGGACCTGATGATTAGACTATAAGAACGGCACAGTCTTGAGTTCTCCTTGTCGGAATGTTGTGTTGCGCACTCTGTTTTTTACACCTCTCAGATTATAGATTTTCTCATGCTTCGATATTGGACTGCTGGCGAATCCCATGGGCCGGCACTAACTGCCTTGGTAGATGGTTTTCCGGCGGGACTCCCTGTTGATAGTGATGTTATTGACAGTGAGTTACAACGGCGTCAGGGTGGTTACGGCCGCGGCGGACGTCAACGCATAGAAACGGATACTGTGACCTTCTTGTCTGGCCTTTGGAGGGGGAAAACACTCGGTAGTCCGTTGACGTTGCAAGTAATAAATCGTGATGCCAAGATTGAGCGGATGGACGATATTGAACGTCCTAGGCCCGGGCATGCCGATCTGCCTGGTGCAATAAAACATCTTGGAGGAGTCCGCGCTGTGCTAGAGCGGGCAAGTGCTCGTGAGACGGCAGTTCGCGTAGCAGCTGGTGCGCTTGCACGGCAATTACTCACGCTGTTTGGAATAGAAGTTGCAGGCTGGGTGACTGAGTTGGGAGGCACCGTTCTCGGTGGCCGAGATGGCGATCTTCCGGAGTTGCGAAAAATTCGTAACTCGAGTGAGGTTTACTCGCTTCATCCGGAGCAGGATGATGAAATTAAGAATCTTATCGACAGGATTGGTAAAGAGGGAGATACTCTTGGCGGAGTCGTCGAGGTGCGAGTAGATGGACTGCCGATGGGCCTTGGAACTCATGCTCAATGGGATCGCAAACTCGATGGTCAGCTGGCACAAGCTGTCATGGCGATACAGGCTATTAAAGGTGTTGAGATTGGAATGGGATTCGAGGCTGCAAGACGCCCGGGCTCAGAAGTTCACGACCCAATCCATTACGAAGAGAGTGCCCGGTCGGGCCCAACGCTTGGGTTTGTTCGTCCGACCAACAACGCCGGCGGTCTTGAGGCTGGAATTACCAATGGCCAGCCGCTTGTCATTCGTGCAGCGATGAAGCCAATAAGCACACTGCGAAAGCCACTTGATTCAGTGAACCTGAGGACTAAGGAGCCGGAGTCGGCTGCATATGAGCGGAGTGATGTCTGTGCAGTCAGTGCATGCAGTGTCATTGTTGAAAATGTGGTCGCGTTTTCAATAGCAGCCGCACTTGTAGACAAATTTGGGGGCGACAGCATCGAAGAGATGCAGGCCCGGTGGAAGCTTTTTCAACAGTTAGTAGCGAGTCGCTAGATTACAAAAACGGCTGCACATGCCGGGAGTTGAACAAGGATGTTCGTCGAACAGTCAGCTGTAAAAATATGGCGAATCAGGCTTGGGTTTATCGTTTTGTGCGTTTTGCCGACACTTTGCCTGTGTTATTTTGCTGCCGTGCGTCAATCTGCAGGGTATCGCCAACAGATTGCGGACAAGGCCTCGAAGATTCTTGGGAGGCAAGTTCAGGTTGAGGGTATGACGTATCCTCAGCCAGGATGCTTGAAGCTTTCGGGTATCACAGTTGCCGGCCAGGCTCTGTCGAATGTGTCTGTTGTTATTTCGAAGCATGAAGTGCGACTGGCAGTTGATGGATTTGTGTTAGATCAAGATGTAATCCCATTTATTGTCGGCTTGATAGAGCGATGGCTATCTGAGCCTTATCTGTTCCATAAAGACTATTTAATTGATATTGAGAATTTTGCATGGCAAGACTTTGGTTCAATAGAAAATAGTGGAGTGCGACCACTTCGTATTGAATGTGTTTCTGCTGGATCTGGGCGTGCCATTCGTTTCTTTTTTCGAGATAATGATGAAAATGAGATTCGTGTCGCACGATTGCTGAAGCATGGACCACGTAGTGACTCTGTAGAAAAATACGTTACGGAAGTACAAGTAAATACATCTGAGACACTCCCGGTCCCATTGATTTTTGCAGTACTTCGAGAGAGTGGTGGTAGGCACTGGAACTTTGGAGACCGGGCACTTTTCGCAGGGCAGATTAATATCTCTAATGTGAGCGGATATTGGACTGCGGAATGTTCCGGAACGATAAACCATGTCGACTTAGATACAACAACGTCATTGTTATCTTCGCATCTTCAAGGTGCAGCCGAGATTACTTTGAATAAGCTTTTGTGGTCACAAAGTCGTATTAAAAATGTTGATTGCGTGTGTGTTGCTGATCGCGGTGAGATTGAGCAAGTGTGGATAGACCGTCTCGTCAGAATATTGGGGTGCAGAGTTGATGAAGCGTACCATCACCTTAGTGGTAGTCAGGCACGATCGTTTCAGCGGCTCGGCTTTGGTTTGGTGATCGATTCGGGAGGTCTGCAGTTGCGGGCTTTGCCTGGGCGATCGGGTTGTCTTTTGGAGTCTCAAGGGTTGCCGGTTATCCTCGAGCCGATTCAGGCGGCAACCCTCGATCGTCTTGCATGGCTTCTCTCTGGGACACGACCCCCGGCTGTTCCAGGAACTGATGTAACAGCATGGCTGCTTTCTGTTTTGCCAATACCGAATGCGTATCGTTGAAGTTCCGGCCTATTTCGTTGAAAATGTCTTACAAAGTGTCACAAAATGAAATTTTGACGTAGTTTTGACATTTCTCCAACAGGTTTTCGACCGAGTGGCATGGCCGGAATCATGTATTTGGTAAGACTATTAACATCTACGACAATCATCGAACCGAAAAATTCCGATAAGCATTGAGTAGAAGAACGTAGTACCAACGCATACCCAGGAAAATCCATGACTCCGAGCACCCTTTTGCCAGCGGCTTCACCAGCGGCTTCAACTGATCAGTCACGCAGGGCCATCGATCTCGAAGACGAGGCTTGCCAATTTGGTCGGGCTGCGATTCATGGTCCTGACGCAGCGATGATAACCGCGACCGAAACTGTTGAGACTACGAAGGCAGAACCACGAGCGGATGGCAAGGATGCTGGGAAAAATGGTATTGATTGGCCAACGCTTATTTGGATTGCTGGTATGCATATAGCCGCCCTGGCTGCTCCGTTTTACTTTTCTTGGTCTGGTCTCGCTATTTGTCTTGTACTGTGTTGGGTGACTGGATGCCTCGGCGTGACTCTTGGATATCATCGGTTACTTACCCATGGAAGTTTTGTTACCTCGGCGCCCGTCCGATGGTTCTTTGCATTTGTAGGTGGTATTTCTGGTGAGGGTTCCGCCATTGTATGGGTAGCAAATCACCGTAAGCATCACGCGTTTAGTGATCAAGAGGGTGATCCGCATAGTCCTCGAGACGGTGGCCTCTGGAGCCATATGCTTTGGCTCTTTCCTCAGCATTCAAAAGTTGAAGTTGATGCTCACGTGAAGCGATGGGCACCTGATCTAGCAAAAGATTCCGGCGTTATTTTTTTTCACAAAACGTTTCTGCTTTGGCATTTTGTGATTGGTGGTGGTTTACTGGCGACTGGCTGGGCAATCTATGGTCCTCAGATCGGAATTTCATGGTTACTGTGGGGACTTGCTGTCCGAATGGTCTACGTCTTTCATGTGACATGGTTTGTGAACTCGGCCACACATATCTGGGGCTACAGGAACTATGAGACGACTGATGATTCTCGAAATCTCTGGTGGGTCGGGCTACTTGCCTTTGGAGAGGGGTGGCACAACAACCACCATGCATTTCAGAGGATGGCTGCACACGGACACAAATGGTGGGAATTTGATATGACCTATTGGGTCATTTTGGGCATGGAACGACTGGGACTTGTCTGGAATGTTGTTCATACACCACGTGGTACGGGTCAAACTGTGGCATCTGGCGGTGTCACGGTTTCCGCCAAAAGTGCCTAGCGGACAGTATGGTGCAGCCCCCGCGGCTCTTATTGCAATTTTACTGTCGAAAGGTAGACTTTCGCTAGTAACAGTTTAGAGAAAACAACCCACTGATCGCCCACGGAGGGCGAATAACGAAGATGACGCTGACTAAGGAACGCAAGCAAGAGCTCATAGGTGCCCATCGCCGTGGGCAAGAAGACACAGGTTCTGCAGAAGTACAGATTGCGCTGCTTACCGCACGAATCACACACTTGACTGATCACTTTAAAAAGCATTCGAAAGACTTTGCTAGTCGTCGAGGTCTTTTATTTATGGTCAGTCGACGTAGACGACTTCTCGATTATCTCAAACGTGTCGCTCCGCAGAGGTATCTCGACATTATTCGAGGCCTTGGTATTCGTAAGTAGTTTGGGCAAACCGCTGTGGATTCTTGATTTGATTACGGTTTCCAGGTGGGGTGACAAGATGCTTACCATCTTTGTTTCCTGCTGGGCTTGATTCTCTCTATATCCGTTGTGATGGAATTTCAATTTCTCGCAATTTTAAAAGAGAGATTGTGTTCATGATGATTTTGAATGTAGTGAAATAAAATTTAACGGTTTTGGTGAACGCTCTCGTATTGAGGCCCGTCATTATCAGTAACGAACTGGTGCATCGGCTTTCGGGAGTGATAAATGAAGCAGAAGGAAGGAATTCATAGAAATGAAACATCGTGTTGAACGGCAGGTAGGTCAGGAAGTATTAGGACTTGAAACTGGTTTGCTGGCAAAGCAAGCCGCTGGGAGTATCTTAGTCACTTACGGGGAAACAACTGTTCTTGTTGCCGCGGCAACGGGAGCACCACGCGCAGGAATAGATTTCTTCCCACTTACCTGTGATTATCGGGAGCGAACTGCGGCAGCAGGTAAGTTTCCAGGTGGTTTTCTGAAGCGAGAAGGCCGGCCAACAATGAAGGAAACGCTTACAAGTCGTCTGATCGATCGTCCGATCCGGCCGATGTTTCCCGAAGGATTTCATGATGAAGTTCAAGTTCAGGCACAGACACTCTCGAGTGATCGCCAAAATGACCCAGATATTTTGGCGATGATTGGTGCATCTGCTGCACTCTGTATCTCGCCTCTCCCCTTTGAAGGTCCCATTGGCAATGTGCGATTGGCACATGTTAACGGAGAATTTGTGCCATTTCCTACGCAGGACCAACTCGAAGAGAGTGATCTTGATCTCATTGTTTCCGGTAGTAAGACGGCAATTCTCATGATTGAGGGCTTTGCTCGTGAAATGCCAGAAGAGCGAATGCTTGAAGCATTAGATGAAGCACATCGAGTTATTATCACAATCTGTGAAATGCAAGAAGAGCTTATAGCGAAGGCAGGTAAGCCCAAGAAGGAATACGAATTACCAGATTATGCTCCGCTCAGAGAACGTCTTAAGTCGGCGTACTACTCAGAGCTTTTAGCAGCAGCAGGAATCACAGGAAAGCTTGAGCGAGGCGAGGCTTTAAAAGCCCTTAAAGAGCGCGCGAAGAGTGAAGTTTGTCCTGCTGACACTGCAGGTAGTGATAATGCGGTAAGTGAGGGTGACTTTTCACACGTTTGGCATGGCCTTGAAGAACATGCTATTCGAGAATTGATTCTTGGTGGTACTCGTCCAGACGGTCGAGACTCCAAGTCCTTACGATCAATTGAATGTGAAGTTGACTTACTGCCCCGTGTGCATGGTTCAGCCCTTTTCCAGCGTGGGGAAACTCAGGCACTGGTAACGGTGACCCTCGGAACTGGCAAAGACGAGCAGCGAGTTGATGGCCTGTTTGAGGAATACTCAAAGAAGTTCATGCTTGACTATTATTTCCCTTCGTTTTCTGTGGGCGAGGTTCGGCCAATTCGAGGGCCTGGCCGTCGAGAAATAGGCCACGGAGCTCTTGCCGAGCGAAGTGTCAAGCCGGTCCTTCCTGACCCGGATGTTTTTCCATACACGATTCGTGTGATCTCTGACATCTTGGAGTCGAATGGATCCAGTTCGATGGCATCGGTTTGTGGTGCGACCCTTGGTTTAATGGCTGCGGGTGTGCCAATCACGAATCCTGTAGCTGGTATTTCCGTAGGTCTGGTAAAAGAATCAGAGGATAAATGGACCCTTCTGACTGATATTATTGGTGATGAAGATCATTTTGGTGATATGGACTTCAAGATTGCAGGTTCACAAAATGGCATCACTGGTATTCAGCTTGACCTAAAAATTAATGGAATATCTCCTGCCATTATTAAGGCGACGCTTGCACAGTCTCGAGAAGCCCGTCTTGAAATCCTTCGTGCAATGCTTTCTGCAGTACGAAGACCTCGCGATGAAATATCTGGGTGGGCACCCCGGTTATTGCGAACGCATATTGATCCCGAGAAAATAGGCCTTCTTATTGGTCCTGGTGGGAAGACAATTCGCTCTATTCAGGAAACAACAGGAGCGAATGTCGAAGTAGAAGATGACGGAACCGTTACTGTTGCAAGTCACGATGCCGAAAGTGCGACATTAGCGCTAGCAAAGATTGAAGCTCTCACGGCATCGATACAGGTTGGTCGAATCTACGAAGGTCGCGTAACGAGCGTCAAAGATTTTGGTGCCTTTATTGAGCTTGTTCCTGGAAAAGATGGCTTGTGTCACATCAGCGAACTTTCGAATGAGTATGTCGGGAATGTTGGTGACGTGTGCCGGGTCGGTGACACAATGCGAGTTAAAGTCATTGCTGTTGACGAACAGGATCGCGTGAAACTGAGTCGCCGGGCAGCCATGGAAGAGGCTACTGCTACTGCTGATGCAGAGCCAGCCTCAGAGACTGAATAGTTTGAACTTGTTCCTCTCTGCAGGGCCATCTCATTGAGAGCCCTGCGGAGAGTTTGCATTCTGAAGAAGTCCAGCATATTTCGGGCGCTGTGATTATGGGACAACCAGCACTGCTCACGGATCAACTTCCAGGTGAGGGTGATACATATGCGGAGTTAGTCAAACTCGTAAGCGAGCTTGCTCACGAGATTCGAAACCCGTTGTCGAGCATCCGTTTAAATATGGAATTACTCGGAGAAGATATTGGTTCGCTAGGCGATGAGTCGGCAGCGAATCAGACAGCCCGACGAGCAAAAGCGAAAATCGATCTTGTTTGTCAGGAATGCGATCGTTTGCAAAAGCTGTTGGATGATTTCCTGGATTTTTCTAGGCAGGAAGGAATAGACCCAGAGCCAGGTAACCTCAATGTAGAGCTCGAGCAGTTGCTTGATTTCTTTCAACCGCGTACTGATGATGCAGGCGTTGAGCTTGTGCGATATCTCGACCCAGAATTGCCTGCAGTGCGGATTGATCGGGAAACATTTCGGTCTGCGATATTAAATCTTTTGATAAACGCGACTCAAGCAATGCAAGAAGGCGGACAGTTAATGGTGAGAACGCGTGCTGCTGGACTCGGAGTTTTAATTGAATTGATCGATACGGGTCCTGGTATGGGAGCTGAGACACTTGCTCGGGTATTTGAGGCGTTCTACTCAACCAAGCAAGGAGGGTCGGGCCTTGGTCTCCCAACCGCTCGAAAAATTATCGAGGCTCACAGTGGCTCAATTGATATTGAGAGTGCTCCTGGTCGAGGTACGAAGTTGGCGATATGGTTACCAGCTCCGCCACGGTTGCCGACAGAAGCGGCTGGGCATAAAACGTAAAAAAGTGTGTGGTTCTTAATAGAGTCCTTGGTGAATGATGTCGACTAATTTAATTGAAAACAGCCCTTCCGGAAGTATTGATGGGATCGCGAGGTCTGTCCGTGTTCTTGTGGTGGATAATGATATTGTTCATGCACGTACAATGGGTGAAGGGCTTGAGCGACTTGGCTATAAAGTGACGGTCGCTGGTGGTGGTAATGAAGGTGCTGAGCAACTCGATGCAGGCCCATTTGATGTTGTTGTCACTGATCTTATGATGAATGACATTGGTGGCCTCGAAATTCTTAAGTTGGCTAAGCAGTCATCTGTTGAGACTGAAGTCATTGTTGTCACTGGTCACGGAACGGTGCCATCAGCAGTTGAAGCGATGCAGCAAGGTGCCTTCACATATTTGCAAAAACCACTCGAACTTACACAATTAAGGGTGGCTGTTGAAAAAGCATCTGCCGGAGTTCGGCTAAGGCTGCAGAATCTTGAACTCAATCGTCGCCTTGATGAACGATTTGGATTCGAAGGAGTTGTTGGTTCAAGCACGCAGATGCGAGCCGTCATTGAGCGGCTTAAACGTATTTCGCCGACTGATGCGACTGTACTCATTCAGGGTGCAACTGGGACGGGGAAAGAACTTGTTGCTCAAGCAATTCACCAGAATAGTCCAAGGAAGAAGAAGCCTTTTGTAGCGCTCAATTGTGCGGCTTTAAGCGAGAATATTCTCGAGAGTGAGCTCTTTGGACACATTAAAGGTGCGTTCACCGATGCCTCCTCGGATCGTGTGGGAAAGTTTGAGTATGCTGACGGCGGGACACTCTTCCTTGATGAGGTTGGAGATATGCCCATGGCGACTCAGATCAAATTGCTTCGTGTTCTTGAGTCAGGGGAGATTACGAGGGTCGGCTCGAATCAGCCTGTTCGGGTAAATGTGCGGATACTCTCTGCAACAAATCGGAATCTCGAAGATGCGACTGAAGGAGGTTCTTTTCGTAATGATCTCTATCATCGTTTAAAAGTTGTTACGATTGTAATTCCGAGTCTCCAAGAGAGATCTGTCGATATTCCATTGCTCATTGAGCATTTCATGAAGCAGTTGTCTCGGCGTCATCAGAAAACAATTAAGAGTATGAGTCGTAATGCAAGACTCAAATTGCTTGCGTTTCCGTGGCCTGGGAATGTTCGTCAACTTCGAAATGTTATTGAAAGTATGGTCGTTGTTGACTGTGACGAGACACTTGATGTTGACGACCTACCACTTGAGTTAGAACCAGATTCTGAAATTGCGTCAGGAATCAGTCCAGAAGGTGCTGAAGGGAGTTACGGTATTGCGTCTCTTGTTGGCCACCCTCTTCATGAAATCGAAAAGATTTTTATTGGAGAAACACTCAAGCTTGCGGGCGGAAATCGGGAGCAGACGGCAGAAATGCTTGGTATTGGAGAACGAACACTGTATCGCAAGATCAAGGAATACAAACTTCACTAGAATGTCATTTCAAATAAGGATGATTCGCAGTTGGTTTCTATTGGTAATGTGAGGCGGCATTCTGAAAGAGAACCGGATATAAAAGTATGGGGAAGATACAAACATTACCTGTCTCTGTGATCAATAGAATCGCTGCTGGCGAAGTAGTTGAACGGCCAGCAAGCGTCGTAAAAGAACTTCTTGAAAATGCACTCGATTCTGTCCCTGCTCGTATCGATGCCGAATTAGAGCAAGGTGGTGTCGCCTTAATTCGAATTGTTGATGATGGCTGTGGGATCGAAACAGAGGATTTGCCTCTTGCTGTTTCACCACATGCTACAAGTAAGTTGCGAAGCGCAGACGACCTTGAGGAGATCGAAACGCTTGGGTTTCGAGGTGAAGCACTTGCATCGATTGCTGAGGTTGCACGCGTTGTTATACGGACTAGAACGGCGTTAGGTACCGGTAGCCGCCTTGAGATAGATAGTGGTTTGAATCGAGGAGTTCAGCCTGAAGGCTGTGGGCTTGGGACGTCAGTCGAGGTGCACCAGCTATTTTCCAAGATTCCAGCGAGGCGCGCATTTCTCAAGACACCGGCGACAGAGTGGTCCCACGCATCAGAGGCTTTCGTCAAAACAGCACTTGCACATCCGGAGATAGCATTTTCACTCACTCACAATCGCAGACGAGTGCATGATTTGCCTGCAGTCGGTGACTGGCGGCAACGGATCGCTGATATTTACGGGAGCCAGCTTGCGAGCCGTTTACTTCATGCGAAAGAAGTTGACGACGATGTATCGGTCATGGCTCTTCTTGGTAGGCCTGAAGATGATATGGCGAGTGGAAGGTTTCAGCACTTTTTCATAAGCGGTCGGCCATTTCGTGACCGTTCTATCATGCATGCAGTGCAAGAAGGCTACCGCGGTCGTCTTCTCTCAGGGCGACAACCGATTGTCTTTATGCAACTGCAGGTCCCCTTGCAGTACGTAGATGTGAATGTTCATCCAGCTAAAACAGAAGTTCGTTTTCGTGATCCTGGTCGTCTACATAGGCTTGTTTTGCTGGCAGTGCGGCGCGCGATTGCTGGGGTCAATGGTCCCACGGCTTTCGAGCCGCCACAAAGTCATTCCTCAGCTTCAGCCGGATTGGCGGCAGCAGAGAATATTTGGAAGCGGCAGCAGTCCTTTTCTGAAAGAGAAGAAGACAGTAGAGATGAACCTCAACATGTAGTAGTTGGTGGCCGGGATGAATCAGTTCAAAACTTCGATTCATCAGGAATGAACTCTTCTAGAACTGGGGAAGACCGTCTCGCTACGCAAGAGAACTTGCCAAATGTCACAGGAAATAATATTCCTGAAGAACGAGCAGTACAGATGCATCAACGGTATCTGGTTGTTGAAACAGGTGGTGGTATAGAAGTTATTGATCAGCATGCTTTGCATGAAAGAGTACTTTATGAACAGCTGCGTGATCGCATGTCGAACGGAGCGATTGAAGTTCAGCCACTATTAATTCCAGAGCAAGTAGAACTCGCATCTTCAGAATTTGAGGTCGTTATAAATCACCTTGATGTTCTGTCAGAGGCTGGCGTGAAGGTAGAGTCATTCGGTGGCAATACTGTTGTTGTGCGAGGGAAGCCAGCATTAGTAGGGAGAACACCAGCGTCAGAGATTCTTCAAGAGGTTGTTGGTCGACTCGCTGTATTGGCTGCAAATGGCGGTGATCATCGAGCCGTAGTGGACGAGGTGCTTCATAGCCTTTCGTGTCGTGCTGCGATTAAAGCAGGAGATGCTCTGTCGCAGGTAGAGGTCGATACACTTGTTGCAGATCGATATCGTTATCAAGGGACGGGACATTGTCCTCATGGTAGACCGACGTCGCTTGTGCTGTCGAGGCAAGAGCTCGATAAACAATTTCGGCGGACATAAGAAGTATTGCTTGTTGTGCTACCTGAAACATGGTTTCATATTAATTCGAAAAATCTTTTTTTACCTTGAATCAAGTAAGAGTTGGGTTTTTATGATTTGCGTCAGCCTCGCGAGAGGTCGTCATCGATATCTTTTGACTGAGCTGCGGCATCTTGGTCAGGAGAAAGTTGGCCTTGTGGAGCTACGACTGGATTGCATTCAGCGCAAGGTTCAGGTTAAACGGCTTCTCGCTGACCGCCCTTGTCCTGTAATCGCAACATGCCGTCGCAAGCAGGATGGAGGTCATTGGGAACATTCGGAAGAAGAGCGATTAACAGTTCTTCGTACAGCGATCGCTGAGGGTGTAGACTATGTCGACCTCGAAGACGACATTGCAAAATCAATACCTCGGTTTGGTAAAACGCAACGGATTATAAGTTTTCATGACTTTAAAAGAACACCCAATGATCTTCGGGGTCTTCATTCTTACTTAGCTGACTTCGATGCAGATATCGTTAAAATAGCAACTTTCGCAAATCATCCAAATGACAACCTACGGATGCTCGAATTAGTCCAGTCAAGTGATATCCCTACCGTTGGACTTTGTATGGGTGAAATTGGAACGCCAAGCCGAGTGCTTGCGGGTCGATTTGGTGCAGCATTTACCTTTGCGCCATTTAATCCAGAGAAAATACTTGCGCCAGGACAGATTCCCTGGAATCAACTCTGTGACATGTATCAATATGATGCAATCACCCCTTCAACGAAAGTTTACGGTGTTGTGGCAGATCCGGTTGGTCATAGTCTCAGTCCGGTCGTTCATAATGCAGCCTGTGCAGCAGCTGGTATTGATGCCGTATATCTACCGTTTCTTGTTCCAAAGGGTCATTTGAGAGACTTTTTGAAGAAAGCAGACCATTGGCCGCTTTCCGGTCTGAGCGTGACGATACCCCATAAAGAAAATGTATTAGAGTTCGTATCTTCGCAGGGTGACTTAGTGGAAGAGATCGGAGCCGCCAACACGATATCTTTTGACTCTGAGACAAGAGAAAGCACGGCTTTTAATACTGATGTAAGTGCCGCTATTTCTGCGATACAGGATGCCCTTGAGGCACAGGACGCTGGTTTTGGTGGACGTCTTGGCCTGAAGACAGCACTTATCTTGGGGGCCGGTGGTGCTGCTCGAGCAATCGCTTTTGGTTTGAAGAAACAGGGTGTCGAAGTAACTGTTTCTTCTCGTACTACATCACGTGCTGCCGCACTTGCGGAATTAGTTAACGGAAAAGTGGTTGACTGGTCGGCTCGTCAGCGACTTCCCTATGACTGTATTGTAAATGCGACTCCAATCGGAATGCATCCCAAAGTGAATGAAACACCGTTCGAGGCGAATCATTTACGGCCCTACATGGTAGTTTTTGATACTGTGTACAACCCAGAAAACACTTTGTTGGTCAAAGAATCGCGAGAGGTTGGCTGTCGGGTAGTGACTGGTGTAGAGATGTTTGTTCGTCAAGCTGCTGAGCAATTTAAGATTTGGCACGGTGATGCACCGCCAGAGGGTGTGATGAGATCGGCACTGAAACGAGCAACATCATCCGTGAGAATTATCGAATAAAAGATGGGCTCATGCTAAGAGGAGGAGTTCGTGGTTCGTCTGATACTCGTGGGATATCGAGCGTCTGGAAAAACAACTATTGCTGAGGGGGTCTCAAGATATTTTGACTGCCCTGTAATAGATGCTGATGAGGTGTTTGAGCAAAAGCATGCATGTGCTGTCGGAGCATTTATACAGGAACGCGGTGAGCCGTCCTTTCGAAACGAGGAGACGTTGGTATTACGGGAACTCCTAAAGGTTCCAGACGTTGTGCTGTCGACAGGCGGTGGCGTCATTTTGAGCAAAGAAAATCGGAAAATGATTCAGGATGCAAGAGTACCTGTAGCATGGGTCTCGGCATCGGTGGCTGAAACTCAGCGGCGTCTTGCACTCGATGCAACAACAGCCAGTCGCCGGCCCCCGCTCAAAGGTGAAGATGTCTATTCTGAAGTAGCGCAAGCGATTTCGGATCGAGAAGCATACTACGATGAGGTTGCAGGTATTCGCATTGATACGGACGGAAAAACTGTTTCTGTCATTGTTGGAATGGTTGTGAAGTGGCTCGTTGCGTGCGGCAATTACTCATCGCAGGCTGATGATCCATCTGAGGGAGCCAGCTCATGAATAGTTTCGCGACGGTCGTCGTACTTGTTCTTTCGGGTGCAGCCGGCGGCTTGGTAGGATTTGTATTGAATCGATTTATAAGTTGGCTGCTCGAAGAAATTCGAATTGCAGAAATAAGTCATAGCGATCATATGCAAAATCTTCGAAATTCGGGATCGCAGAATGTTCTTGTGGTGACGCTATTAGGCGTTGTCATTGCAGTAGGAGTTGTGTGGTGGGAAGTAATCTCACAGGGGCTCTTATCGCAAAATGTGATTGGTCCATCAACAGCGTCTTCTGCTCTATTCTTGAGGGCTGGTGGGCATTTAGTTTTTTTCTGGTTTCTTGCTGCTGCAGCTTGGGTCGATATTCGTTATCGGGTTATACCTGATGTCATTACAACACCCGGAGTAATCTGTGGGCTCCTTGCTATGGCAGTTTTCCCGCAAGTACTGCTTCCTGTCCCTGCTGTGACGGAGCGATCTTTTGCGGCTGCGTCGCTGACAGCAGACTCTTTGGTTGCGTGGGGACCGCTCAATGCCTCGGGAGCTACTAGTTTCGGTATATATCACGTAGTCATGATATTGGGGGTTTTTATCTTGTGGTGGTTTGCGTGTACATCTCGCTGGACGATACAAGAAAGCGAGATGTCTCAGGGCGTTGGCCAGAGAGCAATTCAATGTTTGAAGGAGCCTCGCAATATAGTGTTTGTAGTTGGGATCACTATTCTTTCGATTGTGAATTTGTATGGAGGCATACGTTTAGCAGCAACGCAGAGCGGGATGATTGGGTTGGTCGTTTCAGCCGGCATTGTTTGGATCACTCGAGCTGGTGCCTCAGCTGCACTTGGTCGTGAAGCAATGGGCATGGGAGACGTTACCCTTATGGCGATGGTCGGTATCTGGCTTGGCTGGCAACCTGCTGTTCTGATTTTTTTCCTTGCAACGTTTATTGGACTTGTGCATGGTCTCATACAACTTTTTATGCATCGTGAGAACGAACTGCCGTTCGGTCCAAGCCTCTGCCTGGCAGCAGTCGTTATTACTCTTTTCTGGCAGTCAGTGTGGGACCGGTTTTCATTTGTTTTCGAGGATGTTGTGCAACTCGGAACCGTCCTGATCTTGGTCGTACTGCTTACTGCGGTTACTCTTTTTATCTGGCGGTGGGTTCGAGAGAAAATACGGCCAGAGGCTTGATTTGGAGAAAACTGCTGCAAATCAGTTCAAAATGTTCAATATCTGTAAGAAAAGAACAGAATCACGGCCTTGTTCAGGATGGTTGTCTTCTCTATTCTCCGAAGATTCTTGTCTTCCTCGTGATTTTGGAAGTATGTGTAGATATTGTGTTCGACTCGCTTTGGTGCTTTCGACAGCTGTAGTTTTTACAGGCTGTTCATCAAATTTTTTGCGCCCTGAGGCAGCCCCGGCGATGATAAGTCTCGAGCCACCGCCTGGCGTTGCTGCGCCTGCGCATACTCTTCCTCGGGTACTACCGAGTTTGCCTGATGTTCCATCGTATAGTTCATTCGATAATGCGCAGTTGGAAGGTGCTTTGACTCGAAGTCAGACAGAAAATCAGCTCATGCAGGAGGAGCTCTCAGCAATTCGAGAGCAACTCGCCAGTACTACAGCCCAACTTGCCGCAAGCAGAGTCGTTGCTCGCCCAGAAACTTCAGGTCGGGTGACAGGTTCTACCGTATTGCCTCCAACGGTAGAAGTTATTTCAGCCATGCGATCAGCGATGGGTCAGCTGTCTCTTGAGAATCATCAGGTGCGTTTAGACGGAAGTGTTGTTCGTGTCGAAGTATCGTCAGACCGCCTGTTTGAGCCTGGCACAGCGAATCTTTTGCCTGTTGGGGCTTCGTTGCTGACTCAATTAGCAGCAGATTTGGAAAGAGTCTTTCCGCGTCATTTTCTTGGAATCGAAGGACATCTTGATTCTGAGTCGCTTGAAGGATCATCTTGGCAATCATCGCACCAGTTGACAACGGCCCAGTCCTCGGCAGTTTTTGATTTTCTTGCGACTCGAACGCCATTAAGCGACAGGCAGATGTTCTTGGTCGCACATGGTGCTAATCATCCGGTCGTCTCGAACGCGACGGCTGCGGGTAGAAAGCGAAATCGTCGGGTCGAATGTGTCATTTACCCAGAGCAGGCAGCAGTTCAGAATTCTCAGTAAGAAGTAAACGAGAAAGCGGCACTTTACAAGCTGCTGGTTCGAGACAAGCTGCACCTTCGAGCTTGTTTTTCGCATCAACGGCAGCACCATCGGGGGGAAAGTAGCGCCCCCTTTCTCTTATGAAACTGCCGCTTACACTGCAGTTATGACCACGATTATAGATTATGGCAGTGGCAATCTGCGAAGTGTTCAGAAAGCCTTCGAAAGACATGGTGTCATTGCGGAAATTACTTCAGATCCGAACCGTATCTCTGAGGCAGAACGGCTTGTTCTTCCTGGGGTTGGTGCTTTTTCTGATGCCATGGTAGCGATGCGAGATCGTGGTCTTGTGGAACCGATTCAGCAGCACATTGCTGCCGATCGTCCATTTCTCGGCATTTGTATGGGCCTTCAGCTCCTGTTTCAAACGGGGTGGGAAGGTGGTCGAAACGATGGATTAGGTGTGTTTGCCGGCGATGTATGTCGATTTGATTGCTCGAACGATCTTAAAGTTCCACACATGGGATGGAATGAGGTCAGATGGCGCGAGGGTAGCCACGTTTCAGAGGCGCTTGACAGAGGTGTCCAAGACTCTCATTTTTTCTATTTCGTTCACTCTTACTACGTTCGACCATCAGATACGAGCATTGTTATTGCTGAAACAAACTATGGCGATACTTTTTGTTCTGGAGTGTCGCGCGGACGACTGCTCGCAACACAATTTCATCCGGAAAAAAGCCAATCAGTCGGTATGCGTTTACTGAAATATTTTATTGATCATGTTTAATAGCCTGTAATGTGAAGGAATGCTGAATGGAACTCTGGCCAGCGATCGATCTCCGTGGAGGGTGTTGTGTACGTCTTCAGCAAGGGGACTATGGTCGTGAAACTGTTTTCGGGGAAGATCCAGTCAAGACGGTGAACCAATTCATTGATGGAGGGAGTCGTCGTCTTCATATTGTTGACCTTGAAGGAGCAAAAGATGGTGCCGCTGTGCAGGCGGATTTGATTCAACGGATGGTGAAAGCCGCTGGTGTGCCTTGTCAGGTGGGCGGAGGCATTCGTTCTCAAGAAATCATAGAGTTGTATTTGGAAGCTGGTGTATCACGACTTGTCATTGGAAGCATTGCAATTGAGCAGCCAGATCTTTTTAACAAGCTGGCGAATTCATTTCCGAATACGTTAGTTCTTGGCCTCGATGCTCGGGAGGGGAAACTTGCGTCACGAGGGTGGGTTGAAACAAGTTCGCAACAGGCTGTTGATGTGGCTATTCAGTCAGCTGATTTACCGCTTGCAGCTATTGTTTATACCGATATTGCTCGGGATGGCATGCTGCAGGGACCAAATCTACCGGCTCTCGAAGCGATGGTGCAGGCCTCTCCTCATCCGGTCGTGGCATCAGGAGGTGTCGCAAATTCTGATGACTTGCGAGCAATCGCAGCAACCGGTGCGGCGGGCTGTATCGTCGGAAGAGCCTTGTATGACGGCGGTTTAACGCTGTCTGCAGCGATTGAAGCGTCAAATGAAACACTGTAAAACCGATGACAATGCCCGCAGAAATTGCCCTGTTTCCCGGGTGTGATGCATTCCAAAAGTTCCGTTCAACTTTGACCTAAGTGTGGGTCGAATCTCTCGAAGGGGCACCCGAATAGTTCAAGCAACCGTGCTAGACAAATACCATGGCAACTGATCTGCGGCTAAAAGAACAGCTACCAAAGCTGACACAGCGAATTGTCGACACCTATCGAGAGGTGCCAACAACGAATTACCTTGGGCATTGGCCGCTGCCAAATTATGAGTCAATTATCACAGTATGTGAGGATCTCAAGGAGATTCTCTATCCGGGATATCGCCGAAGAGAGAATCTTCATTTCGGTAATGTTACGTATCACGTTGGTGATCTAATTGATGGATTACACGATAAATTAACGATACAAATTGGCCGTGCCTTACGGCATAGTCTTGCAGCGACACAGGTTGCTGAGGCTGCGGGCCGTCGGACCTCTGCTTTGCCGAATGCGGTTCAGGATTGCGTGGATGAGGCTGATTTCGAGGCGTTGGGTCAGGCGAAGGCTGTCGAATTTCTCGAGCAGATTCCAGAGCTCCGACGGATTCTTGCCACCGATGTTCAGGCAGCGTATGACGGTGATCCTGCAGTGCGTACACTAGATGAAATTATCTTTTGTTATCCAGGGCTCGAGGCTGTGACCATTCATCGCCTTGCTCATTTGCTACAGCGCCTCGCTGTACCCCTGATTCCAAGAATGATGGCTGAATGGGCTCATTCTCGAACCGGCATTGATCTTCATCCTGGTGCAACCATTGGAGATCATTTTTTTATAGACCATGGAACTGGTGTCGTTGTCGGGGAAACATGTGAGATTGGTAGTCATGTGAAGCTTTATCAAGGTGTAACACTTGGCGCGGTATCATTTCCGACTGATGCTGAGGGGCAGTTGGTGCGGGGTGCGAAACGGCACCCGACAATAGGCGATCGTGTTGTTATTTATGCAAATGCAACGGTTCTCGGAGGTGTGACCGTCATTGGACACGATTCAGTGATTGGCAGTAACGTGTGGATCACTCGGTCTATTGAACCGCGGACAACCGTTTGTCTTGAAAAGCCGAAATTACGAATGCGTGGAGAAACGACCTCCTCTGAAATGGACTATCAGATATAGTCGGAGGGGTTTTACAAAACAAGTACAACGCTGATGACACGAATCAGTTTATTTTTTGTTTTTTTGTGCGGCTCGGAGTCGAGCACGAGCGGTTGATTCTGCACTAAGAAGTACATTTATCTGCTCATCACCAACAGCTTTTTGTTTACACAGTTGCGCAAGCTCGGCTTTCGCTTCTACTGGATCAATTGATCCAGAGTCTGAGGCGTGCTGAGTGATCACGGTTACTTCGTTATTGCCAACCTCGGTGAACCCACCATCGATAAAGGTTCGAATGGTTGTTTCTCCTCCGTTTCCTCCTGCAACTCCAAGCAGTTTCACCTCACCAGCTCCAAGGCGACCAATAAATGGTGCATGCCCGGAAGCAATGCCCCGGCTCCCATCGTCTAGGGGAAGCAATACCGCCGTTGCTTTTGTATCCAAAACCGTTTGTTCAGGGGTGACAATGACGCAGCGAATAAGTTTTTGGGATGATGTAGTTGCCATGATACTTTATGAAGGGGTGTCTTAAGCCTTTGCTTTTTCTTCCATTTTCTTTGCCTGTTCTTCGGCTTGTTCGATAGGGCCGACATACATGAATGCCTGCTCAGGAAGGTGGTCCCACTTTCCATCAGCAAGTTCTTCAAAGGACCGAATCGTATCTTCGAGACTCGTGATCTCGCCTGGCTTCCCTGTGAAAACCTCAGCAACGAGAAACGGTTGAGATAAGAATCGTTCCATCCGCCGGGCGCGATGAACAACGAGTTTGTCTTCTTCAGAGAGTTCATCGACTCCAAGAATTGCAATGATATCTTGGAGTTCCCGGTATCGTTGCAAGGTCGTCTGGACACGTCGGGCAACGTTGTAGTGTCGTTCTCCAACATACTGTGGATCAAGAATTCGGCTTGAGCTTGCAAGAGGATCGACTGCTGGATAAATCCCTTTTTCAGAAATTGATCGTTCAAGATAAATGAATGCATCAAGATTACCAAAAGCAGTTGCAGGTGCCGGGTCTGTCGGGTCATCGGCAGGCACGTAGACGGCTTGCACTGAAGTAATAGCACCTTTTTCTGTCGATGTTATCCTTTCTTGAAGGCCACC
Source organism: Planctomycetota bacterium (assembly GCA_014238855.1). GTDB lineage: Bacteria > Planctomycetota > Planctomycetia > Pirellulales > UBA1268 > UBA1268. The sequence continues at coordinate 73,313 of JABAAH010000001.1, read as the reverse complement.
CATCTCGGTAGCAAGCGTTGGCTGGTAACCCACCGCACTAGGCATTCTCCCGAGAAGAGCACTTACTTCGCTTCCTGCTTGCGAAAAACGGAATATGTTATCCACGAAGAGGAGCGTGTCTGTTCCGGTCGTATCCCGGAAATACTCAGCCATGGTAAGTGCGGAGAGTGCAACTCGAAGTCGTGCGCCGGGTGGCTCATTCATTTGACCAAAGACCATACAGGTCTGCTCAATGACACTTCGGCCTGTATCGCCAATCTTGGCCTCCTGCATTTCAAGCCACAAGTCCGTTCCTTCACGGGTTCGCTCCCCTACTCCGGCAAAGACAGAGTTTCCGCCGTGAGCACTTGCGATTCTTGCAATGAGTTCAGTCAAAATAACGGTTTTACCGAGCCCTGCACCACCGAATAAGCCCGCTTTACCACCTCGTACGAACGGCGTCAGTAGGTCAATGACTTTAATGCCTGTTTCGAAAAGTTCTGTTTTAGTTGACAGTTCAGAGATGGGCGGAGCGTCACGATGAATGGACCACCGTTCATCGGCGTGAACCTCACCGCGATTATCAATAGGTTCGCCAAGCAAATTGAAAACCCGGCCAAGTGTCGCGGGTCCAACCGGCACACTAATTGGAGCACCTGTATCAACGACTTCTTGTCCTCGGATGAGTCCGTCCGTTGAGCCAAGTGCGACGCAGCGAACTTTTCCTCCCCCGAGGTGCTGCTGGACTTCACCTACTAACTCAAGTTTGATGCCCTTGTGATCAGCATCAATTCGGACTGCATTGTAGATCGCCGGTAGATTCGATTCAGGAAATGCAACGTCAAACGTTGACCCAATAACTTGTGTAACTTTGCCGTTTTTTGTGTCGGAGGCGATTGCTGTTGCCATAAGGAAGGAGCCTTCGGGTTTGGAGTACTAAGAGTTTGTAAATAGTGAATGCCGTGCTTGTGGCTTTTGATTTGAATACATTACTTCTTGAGAGCCTCTACGCCGCCAAGAATTTCCATGATTTCGCCAGTAATCTGTGATTGTCTTGCTCTGTTGTATCGCCTTGAAAGATCTTTGATTATTCCCGATGCGTTTTCCGTTGCGCCCTTCATTGCGACCATTCGAGCTACTTGCTCGCTAACGGCCGAATCCAGGAAACACTTGAATAATCTGGACTGAAAACTTGCTGGAAGAATTTCCTCAAGAATGCTTTCTGCTGAAGGATAAAAATCGTATTCTTCGGACGCTAGATGGCCTACGGGTGACACCGAAGCATCTTCGTCTGTCGGGGTTTGTAACGGAAGTAATGTTTCTGAAACGGCTTCTTGTTTCCCAATATTTACAAATTTTGTATAAACAACATCGAGGCGATCGATGTCGCCTTCTATATATGATTTTAAATAAGACTCACCGATTGGTGCTACTTCACTAAATGCCGGTTTGTCCTCGAAGTCGAAGTGCTCTTCGTCAACTGTAATACCACGAAACTTAAGGGCATTTATGCCACGTTTCCCAGACACTGTCACATGGGTTTTCGTCTTGTCACTCGACCACTGCCCCAGCAGACCCACTGCTTGTCTTACAGCATTGGAATTGTAACCTCCACATAAACCTCGGTTCCCTGTTAATACAAGCACAGCACTGCGTTGCGTCGGTCGACTTATAAGCAAAGGATGTGATAGATCTCCTCCAACGGCAGCAATGTTCTTCAGGATTTTTGCCAATTGCTCAGTATAGTCACGTGCTGCAACTGACCGGTCCATCGCTTTTTTGAATCGTGCAGTGGCAATGAGTTCCATTGTCCGTGTTATTTTTCGGATATTACGAACAGAACGTCGTCTTCGGTCGAGAGCGCGAGCATTGGCCATGGAAATCCCTCTCTTTCTCAGGTAGTACCGGCAAGAGTGGGCTCAGGTTTTTTCGAGCCTTGAATTTGACGTTTGTATTCTGCGATCGCAGCCTCAAGAAGACGTTCGGTTTCATCGTCGAGAGCCTTTGTCTCTTCGAGCCTGGAACGAACTTCCGGGGCTTGGTCACGCACGAAAGTCAGAAACCCGGCTTCCCAAGCAGCGACTTCATTGCGTTTTACGTTATCAAGGTGACCGCGTGTTCCTGCATAAATACTGAGTACTTGATCAACGATGTCCAGAGGTTGGTATTGTCCTTGCTTCAGTAATTCGACCATGCAATAGCCTCGGTCGAGTCTCGATTGAGTTGCTGCATCAAGGTCTGTTCCGAGTTGAGCGAAGGCCTCTAATTCGCGGAACGAGGCAAGGTCCAATCGGAGCCCCCCGGAAACTTTTTTCATCGCTTTTGTCTGGGCAGCCCCACCCACTCGAGAAACTGAGATGCCTACGTTCATCGCTGGCCGCTGCCCGGCAAAGAATAAATCGGGCTGGAGATAAATCTGGCCGTCGGTGATCGAGATTACGTTAGTCGGAATGTAGGCGGACACTTCGCCCTCAAGCGTCTCAATAATTGGTAGCGATGTGAGCGACCCACCACCATGTTCATCTGAAAGTTTTGCAGATCTTTCAAGAAGTCGGCTGTGGGCATAGAACACGTCTCCGGGATATGCTTCACGCCCTGGAGGACGACGCATGAGAAGTGACAGTTGTCGGTATGCGGTTGCCTGCTTTGAAAGATCATCATAAACAATAAGGGCATGTTCACCTTTGTACATGAAATATTCAGCCATTGCCGTCCCAGAATAGGGAGCAATGTATTGTAGAGGTGCTGCTACAGATCCTCCTGCAACGATAACCGTGGTGTACTCCATGGCCCCGTGCTTACGGAGCACATCAATTGCCACAGCGACCGATGAATCTTTTTGCCCGATGGCGACATAGAAACATTTTACGCCACTGTGTTTCTGATTGATGATTGCATCAATGCCAATAGCAGTTTTACCAGTTTTGCGGTCACCAATGATCAATTCTCGTTGTCCACGACCGATTGGGGTCATTGCATCAATCGCTTTGATTCCGGTTTGAAGAGGCTCGCGGACGGGTTGCCGATCAGCGACACCTGGGGCGAGCGTTTCAACGGGCCTTTCTTGGTCGGTGGCAATCGGTCCTTTTCCATCAAGGGGATTACCAAGTGGGTCGAGGACACGGCCAATAACGGCATCACCCACTGGCACACTGAGTAGTTTTCCAGTGCTGCGTACTTCATCACCTTCATTTACTTTTAAATAGTCACCGAGGATGATGACACCGACTGAGTTTTCTTCGAGGTTAAAGGCTAGTCCTGAGACACCACCAGGGAACTCAACCATCTCGCCAGCCATGACGCCGGACAGGCCCCACACGCGAGCAATTCCGTCACCGACTTCCAGCACTTGCCCGACTTCTCGAACATCAATGCCAGATTGGTAGCGGTCAATTTCCTCACGTAGAACCGAGGCGATCTCGTCGGTGTTGAATTTCATTGATACTCCTCTGTTTCAATCGTTCCGCGAGCGACACTAAGCTCGTGGATATGGAATGGTCGTAAACGGTGTCTTCGATCCGAACGACGAGGCCGCCGAGCAGATCAGGGTTGACAGAAAAATGAGCGGTTAGTGACTCCCCAAGTGATCCTTCGACTGACTTTAGAATTGCAGTCTGTTCATCGGGGGTGATTGAATGTGCGGTCGTCAGGATAGCTTCTCGCTTGCCCGCCCGCCGGTCTAGCTCACGTCGGAGAGCTATTACCAGTTCTGGGAGCAGCCCAAGACGTTCATGGTCGGCAAGAACGAGTAATGCATTGATTGTTATCGGTGATACTTTGTCAGAAAAAGTAGTGCGTATAAGAGCACTTTTATCTGATGTAGATATAAGAGGCGACTCGAAAACGCTTGCAATGTTATCTACACGAGGAAGTACTTCCTCAACAATCTGAGTTAATTCTTCAAAGACTTCAGCCTGCGACTGGTGCCGATCCGCGGCTTCGACAATTGCCTGCGCATAAACCTTGGCAAGTCGCGCAGCCCCAATATCGTGGGGAGCATCTAAAGACGATGAACGTTTTGAACTCTCTGTTGTCATGCGATTGTTGTGGTGCAGCCCTAGTTGACGCTTGGCGATGTTGAAAGACCCGCGATAGATTCACGTACAAGACGGCTTTGATCTTCGGCAGTAATTTTTTCTTGAATGAATTTCCCAGCGACACCAACTGCAAGTTCTCCTGCTTTTTCAGCAAGTTTGGCAATAGCGTCATCTCTGGCCAGTTCGATTTCTCTTTTGGCTCGGTGCTTTTCCTCATCAGCTGCTTGCCGTGCTTCGGAAACAATTGATTGCCTAGTGGTTTCAGCATCTCGTCTTGCTTCGTCGAGCATGCCTTTGACTTCTTCAGCGGCTTCAGCAAGACGTCGCTCATAAGATACTAGTTGTTTTTTTGCATCATCGTGGGCAGTTTGCGTGGCAGCGACCATCTCAGCGATACTTTGTTCGCGGGCATCAAGCCCGTTCATAATTGGCTTCCAGGCCACTGCGGTCAGCAAAAACATAAGTAGTAGGAATACGGCGAATGACCAAATTGCAAGGTCTCCCCTGATTTCAGCAGGGCTTTCAAAATCAGCTCGATCAACGCCCGGAGGTGGGTTTGCACCAATTTCGGAGTGTCCTTCGCCATGACTGTGATGTTCGGCAGTTGCGTGCCCGTCTTCTGATCCTCGCGCAGACGATATTCCGGACGAAACTATGAGCATTGCAAGGATCGCAACAGCGAGCGGACGGCAAAATTGCTGAACATTCAAAATAGTGGGCCTCGATAAGACGTCTAGCAACTTCTCGTTGGAAGGGGCATCGGTAGCTTGTGGTGGTCCAGTTCGGATGATCACTGGTTTGGCAGCATGCCTTACGGTCATGATGGATTTCCTACCGAGGGTGTTACTTCGAAAGGTTTAACAATTTCGATTGAATTCTTCTGCGAGTTGTCAGAGACCAGAAATGGGTGACGGTTGTTACCCATTTCTGGCATCTAACAACTTATGTATCTGTCCTTCTCAAAATCATGGTCGTCATGTAAGGCCACCAAAGCAAAAAACCTTTGAGATTTTATAAAACTAATTTTTTGAAGTTCAGCAATGAATGACTGACTCTTACTTTCCCGAGCAGATGAAAAGCGCGTAAAAAGTGAATCCTTCAATGAGAGCAGCAGCAATGATCATGGCCGTTTGAATATTGCCTGATACCTCAGGTTGACGCGCCATACTCTCATATGCTGATGCGGCAAGTTTACTAATGCCCATTGCAGCACCAATAACTACAAGACCAACACCAAAAGCGGCGGACAGATCGATAAGTGCTCTACCGCCACCAGAGGCTTCTTGAGCACTGGCGACATCAGCGCAGAGTAGCGTGAGCAAAACGACGGCGAGTGTGCTGGCCGAGCGGGCCGAGAAAAACGAGCGAAGCATCACGGGCTGGAACTCCTTGAAAGCGTGAGTCTGGAAACAGTTATTTCCGGACGGGATAAAATGAGATCGGTTTTGGTGGAATTGGGCGAAACGTAACAAGTCTTCGACCCGTATCCGTGAACACATGTTCTAAGCAAATTTGAAAGGTTTTGAAGGGTCCTGAAATGTTTTTTTTGAGTGATTGATGTCATTAGTGGTGATGAACCGCTGCACCGATGAAAAGAGCAGATAAAAACGTGAAAATATAGGCCTGTAGGAATGCCACGAACAACTCCAGCACACTAAAAAGCGTGGCACTGACAACACTAATGACGGTGACGGTCACCCAAGTGCCAGTCGAAGCAGAGGCAGCCGCTGTGATAAGCCCCATAATTCCGAGGAGAACGAGATGTCCTGCCACCATATTTGCGAGTAACCGAACGGCAAGTATCAGGTGTTTGATGCATAAGCCAAGCATTTCAATCAAGAAAAGCCCACATGAAATAATGATTTTCAGCGGCAGAAGGTATGTGGGCATGTCAATTGGTGGGACTTGGTTTAAGAAAAAGCCGAAAACACCAAATTGCTTCATACCGGACAACATTCCGGTCACAAACGTTGCTGCAGCGAGGGCAATTGTGACTGAAAATGATGCCGTTGGTGAGCCTGCCCAAGGCACCATGCCGAGGAGATTGCACCCAAGAACGAAAAAGAAGAGAGTCCACAGCATAGGGACAAAACTATCCCCTCGGTGTACAGGAATGGCCTGATCATCATGGCCATGTCCAGGTGGGTCATCAATCGCTGGCCTTGCTATCTGATCGCGTATAAACACTAGAAAGGCTTCAAAGAGATTGGCAAATCGTCCTTTTGGGTGATCTCCTGTCGACAACTGCTTCGCAACCCGTGTGAACAGCAGCACCATGATTGCGGCTACAACGAGTTCTAGGATCATGTATTTCGAGATTGCAAATCCTGATTTCGGAGTATAAAGGCTGTGAAGATCAGCAAATGGTTGTGGAATCAGCACCTTGCCATCAAGCGCTCGATTGAATTGATTGACGTCAGTGACGTCTGGATGCCCATCCGTTAAAAATGACGGAACGTCACTCAGTGACTTCCAGTCGTATCTCCAAAGACCCTTGGGTACTTCGAAAAAGTAGGCATCTTTGAGATGGTATATGGGATTCGATGACATCGGATAGCACTAATTTTTTAGGATGAGATGGTGTTTTGCGTCTGTGCGGCTTGGTTGTCTAGGCTGTGAGGATCGTGAATATCCTTACCATAGCCAGCCATGTGGAGAAGGATATCAAGCAAAAGCAAAACTAGGTAGGAGGCAACAAGAGTTTCTTCAATAAAATTTTTCAGAGGTATACCCAAGAGCCCTTCTCCAGTGAACATCTGGAGGAAAACAATCGCAAATAGAGGCATTATCAGGCGGGTAAAATTTGCAGCGAGGGCAGCGGCGACGCCCAAAGCCGGTTGAGTTGAGGCCATCGTTTTCGACCAGCACGTGATATACCAGGAAAAAAATCCACCACTGAGCGCAATCACACTCACAATTCCAACAGTCACAACTCGAGATTCAAGGCTTAAACTAGGTGCATTCCGCCACAGCATCGCACCGGCAGTGGTGATCTGACCGAGAGTGAGGACGATCAGGCCAATAATTATGGACTTTCGCCGGGATGTGCAGGACGTTGGCATAGAGAGGCTTTTCTCACGGGTTCTTCTGCTGACGTGTGGCAGCGAGGCGGATGAGGGATGCAAGACCTGCGAGAAATCCAAGAATAAAGCCAACTGGCTCACAGACAGCGGTGTTGAGTCGATAATCAAGCCAACTACCAACGATCCCGGGTAGTACCATAGTCAAGCCTATCGCCGTAATGCGTCCGACCCAAACAAAGGCCTCACCGATGGAAGGCGTCTGTGATCTCACCATTCGGACGGCTCCAGTGTTTTTGCCATAGTGTAATGTGCCTGTCGTTATACATTTTGTTCTTTACTGAATAAGCAACTCAAAGCCGGCTTACACGGACTCCTCGTGTCGTCCAAGCAGAAAATATGTTTGCTGCATCCCTTTGCCTTTTACGTTCATTTCACCACGATCCGTAAAGCGGTAACGATCTTGCAGGAGTGCGTATGTTCCTTTGGATACGTGCACTCGAGATGGTTCGCCATGGGATTCCATGCGGCTTGCAGTGTTTACAGTGTCACCCCATAAGTCATAAGAAAATTTATGCTTGCCGATGACTCCTGCAACGACAGGGCCGGAGTGGATGCCGATGCGCACTTCCATAGAGAGCCCTCTGTTACGCATGACACCACGAAACGCCTCGAGCATCCCCAGCGCCATGCCGGCGACCGCCTCCGCGTGGTCATCACGAGGTTCAGGAAGGCCGGCCACTGCCATGTAGGCATCACCAATAGTCTTAATTTTTTCAACTCCATAAGCATTTGCAAGGTGGTCAAACGCAGAGAAGATATCATCGAGCAAGTCGACAAGTTGACTTGCGTCAACACGTTCGGAAAACGTTGTAAAGCCGCAGAGATCTGCAAACAAGACACTCACGGAAGAGTATGTTTCGGCAATGGTCGAGACATTATTTTTGAGTCGTTCAGCAATCGTATCTGGAAGGATATTGCGAAGAAGTCGTTCTGACTTCTCTCTTTCTCGCGTCAGGTCTGCAAGTGAACGTTCCAGTGCACCAAAAGCAGCATCACGTTCCAGGAGTCTTTTATACGCCTCGGAATGAACTCTGATACGGGCAATGAGCTCAATTTGATGTGGAAGTTTTATCAGATAGTCATTGGCTCCTGCTTCGAGTAACTGGGCTTTCGTAGCAGCTTCCTCGTTTGCGGATAGCATAATGACGGGAATTTTTTCGGTTCCAGGATGAGAACGGAACTGACTCACAAGGTCGAGTCCGTCAATGTCTGGCATAACGAGGTCTTGTAAAATGACGGTTGGTTGAAATTCTTCTGCCGTCGACAGAGCCTTGGCCGCATCTTTGCAAAATGCAAAGGTGATGTCCGCCTGGTCAGCAAGGAGACGTCGAACGGCCTCACCAATCATCGGTTGATCGTCGACCAAAAGCACGCGGTGGCCATCAACCGAACGGCCAACGGCGTCGGTCACAGAAGATGCTGCCACAGACGGTTGCGTGGTGTTGACTTGGTTTGATTTGCTGTTTTCTGAAGGTGTTGCATTAGTCATTTGGTAGGCGTCCTTCAATCGTAGTGTTACGATGCATAAAAACTACTTAATCGCAATTAGAAATGACATGAAATAATGAGCATCTCCGCGTTCAGATTTTTGCCGTGTGCAGGCAAACTGGGGAACCAGGATTTGAACCTGGACTAACTGGTTCAGAGCCAGCCGTGCTACCGTTACACCATTCCCCAAAAGTTGCTTTTTACGCCTTTAATAACTACATTACATACTGTTTTGTTGTTCTTACTTGTAGATGGATTTATGCCTGATATACGACATACAGAGCCATCAGGATATCATCACTCATAATCGCCTGTGTCTATTAAATATAGAATACCGAAAAAGCGACCAGCACCTGCAAGGAAGCTTTCCCGCAATATTATCGAAAAGCTGAAATGTCCGCTAGATAGCAGGTGTCTTGAAGTAAAGGATGGTGAAATACGCGGCTTGGCTTTACTCGTCACTGGAACAGGCACAAAGTCCTGGTACGTCACTCGGAAAGTACAGGGAAAGTTGATGCGGAAGAATCTAGGCGAATGGCCCATCGCCTCTCCTGGGGCGGCCCGCAACAACACGCTGGCATGGTTGCAAGGGAGTAACTCAGACGACTTAGCTCCAGAACGCCAAAAGATACCGGCGGTGAACGAGTTCCTAGCCTATGAAGAGCGTACCGTCTGGTGGGGCAAGCCAAAGCCGACAACCAAACCAATGCTGATCTGGAAGCTTTCTCGGGGCGTACGACTCTGGCTAGCTTTATGGCAGATACAGGAGCCAATGAATTTACTATCGTTGTAGCATTAGGCTGCAGATATCAAGGTATCAAAGGACGATACGCCAGACCGTTGTTGGCACCAATACGGCAGGCAATTACAAAAGTGATTGATTCCATGGAGAGGTGAATACATGACAGACAGTCAAGAAGCACAGCAACGTGAAAAACATGCCAAGCATATTGCTATGAATGGTACGGCCATCAGCGGTGTCATAGAAAGACATAGGGCTGGTAAGAATGGTTTTGTCATTGATGACTTTGGTGAACATCTCGTTCTCAATAATAATGAGGCAATCATGGTCGTTGCTGACGGCACGCAGAGAGTTTTGGCCGCATGGGATGTATTTCGTAAGTCACTGCACGGACTAGACCCAGAGCAGGCAAGCCGTGTCGACGAAGCCGCCGCCCTGTTTGCTGGTCGTTGTTCGCATATTGGTGGTGAGGTGAGCCACGATATTGCAAAAGCGAATCTTGCGTGGAAGCGGCGGGATGTTAAGGGGGGCAGCAATGTTTACGACGTTTGATGAACTCTGGGATGCTTGCGAAGATCTGACACCAGAACAACTTGCGGCAAGTCACTACTCTGGCATTGACTACACCACGAAAAAAAATGGGAAGGTCATACTCGTGAATGCACTTAATGAACTGATTGAGCCATTCACAGCAGAGTTGACAGAGGCAATTGGTGGCAAGCTCTCCGAGACACAGGCCGCCGCAATTCATACAGCACTTTCAAAAGCGTTTGGTTCTGGTTGCATTCAGACCGACAGGAAAAACAATCGACATTTGCGAGCCTCAACAGATAAGCGTACTCGCAAAGCTATTGAGAAGCGTGAACTGCTATGGACCGAATACCAGACGCTTGGCTATCCGGGATATAAGGACTTGAGCCAGCACATGCTTCAAGAATATGGCATCAAAATAAAGCCATCTACTTGCGGCCACTACATCCGCAGACGATTAAAACAAGAACGCAAAAAGTAATCATCTACATGCGTCCAAATGCGCGCCCCTGTTTGGAGCTCACCGCAAACGGAGATACCAAATGAGAATCGTAGTCGACATCGAAGCGGTAGCTTTCTTAGGCGGAAAGAATCAAGCCGGACGCACTTGAAAAAGCAGAAACAAAGGCCCCCAAACATGTCTGCATCAGCAGACATGGTATTTGCTTCCGAGCTGATGATCTTGAAAACATATTGAGCCGACAGGGTGATTCAGTGCAAAAGTGTTTCTTAGCTTTAATCGCACAATGAGCATCATGGTTTTTCAATATTTCTATAGGGGTGTCTATTCCGGCTTGGCACTGATGGAGCCAAGACCCCTCCCCGCCCTGGCTTTCTGTGCAATAGCTTGGAAACTCGTATGGGGGATAAAACCATGGCCTATCTAATGAAGCCCGATAGGAAATGTCTTTTCGTTACTGTTTTAAAAAATCTTTCCGTGGCTTCAACTTCTCGCACTTTGTACGTTTTTTGGTTGTTGTTGTGGCACTACTCATATTGTGACGATTCCAGGTCGTACTTGCTTACTTGTCGAACCGTTTATCAGAACGCCAGCCAATCGACATTAAAGCCGATAATACCGCGAACGATGGCAACGCCAATAAGGCCGAGTGCGTAGCCACCATCCGCTTTTAGGTAAGACAGAATAATTGGTGTGACATAATCCTTAGCCACAACCGCGAATAGACCAGCCTCGAAAAAACAGCCAAGAACGACATAGGCTCGTACAACTCGGTCTCCTTCTTCCTAAACGATCGGTATTTCAATTCCTCTATTCTCCCAATTCGTATCTACAAAACTCCATAGCCGTCTCGCAGGTAGCACACAATGGCAACGACAACTCTCCAATTGTTTGCACTAAGGAAAATTCACACAGGCAAACAGCACATTCGGTATCTATTAGTTCGTACTGATCGTCATTACCAAAGGTCATAACTGTTTCGTGTTTCATCGGGTTCTTTCGGTTGAATAAGAAAGCCCGTCCGCAGGCTGGTCAGCAACCTACGAATGGGCATTTACACGACAGACAGTTATTCAGGATCAGCAGTTCGAACGGCGCTATCGACAAATAAATGCTGGCATCCATGAAAATAAATCCTGAGAAATCTTTCCTTCTGGTTGTCTGTTAGTGTCTGAACGCGTTTGATTTGTTCTTGTAATGTTTTTTCCATTGCATCTGATTCCTGTGTGTGTAAGCAACACCCCGTCAAGTATGCGAAAGGCAGAGCAAAACTTGACGGGGTATAAGTTGCGGAAGTTACCAGCGATACGGCCTTAAAAAACCATTGGTTCACACCGGAAAAGAATTGTCCGAAAGACGCACCGCAGTGGTTTCGCTGCAGTAAAAGCAGTGAGCACACGAAATATCCAGAAAGCGCAACAGGAAAAGTTGTCTGACCAAGTTGAGGCCAATCTTTATTGCGTTGACAACCATCAGAAGAAAAGAAGATGTCAAACATCACGCTCGTAACAAAGTGGTTGATCCGCTGCCTCCGTGATAATCTGTCGGCAAGCACAGCTTTTGTAGATACTAATAATCCTACGGCCATGAATTCGATGCCGATGATGACATCAGTCTGTCCTGAATGGCGAGCGCCGTCGCCATTGGGCGAGGGTCCGGGCTTTTATGGCTAATGTTTACAAGTTTTTTAAAAAACGATGCCGTGGAGATCCGTTCCAGTACCAAATCCTGCGACCGCGCCTCCTATAAGTCAATCATCCGCACTGAACGCTTTGCTTTGTTGACTTTCTGTTCTTGCAATCCTGTCGATTATCTTTCTGCGAATCATTTTTGCATAGACGATGTATCAGGCAATATTAGTGCCATTGGCTGCTCAGCTACCAAAGCAGCTGATACAACCATCACGGGCAAGGTGGCCGGGGTTTACCTCGCCGACGGTTCCGCTCATTGTCGTACTGGTGATACCGACAGAATCAATGGTGAGTGAAAACTAGTTCCCCTTGAAGTCTTGCTATTTCCTTTAAAGAAATTCCTGCAATGACTTGTTTTGAGACTGGTCTCGAAGTGGCACCCGCTGGATGAGCGGACATAGCGAAACACAAGAGACTGACACAAAGCAGGACGGGAATAAACATGAGCAGTTTGGGAAGCATTGAAACAATGTTGGTCCACCGTCGGTGCTTGCTACTCTGAGTTTCGTCTTTGTGATGCGTGACGATACAAGTTCGACTCATGGTAGTTCTCCGAATGTAACTGTTCCCAGTCAGAACTGTATGAGGACTTTGTCTGAAAAGGCAACGCCAAAATTCAGTCACACCACCCACGACGAACTTTGCTGGGTGGAAGGTGCAAGCAGGCTGCTTCCGGCGAATAGTTTTTATTTCCTATAGTGCGTGTCATTTCATCCACAACAACCGTATTTGATACTGATTCTCAATAAGGAAGTCTTTCTATATATTTTTTGATTGATTCCGTTTTTATAAAATAGATGAGCATCGATTCTTCATTGGTCCGTCAATTCAACCCGAACAAGACAACTGCCTCAGTTGGAGTATCTGCTCGAGGGAGGAAGGTGCGTTGGTTCAGAGAGCCCAGTCGTGTGCTGTTGCAACATTCCCTGTAAGGTGCTGGTAATGCTGGGAACCGACAAGACAAGTTGAAAGCAAATCTCATTCGATGGTTTTTGTGATTAATTTTTTTAGAACACATTTATGCGGTGTCTTCACGCATTTCCCGCTATAGGTTGCAAGACAGAATCTTCAAAAGTTGTCCTACTTCACAGGCGGAAGGCGAAATATCTACCAGACATTAGTCGGGTAGTAGTTATGGATAGTGGAATACGTGGTCTTGCGTTATTCGTGAACTGTATCGCTGCAGATGTCTGATACATCACTCGCAAGGTAACGGGTAAGGTGTTGCAGAAGAATTTGGCTATTTTTAGAAGAGATGGGCTGTGTATCCCATCATTCTGCACAAAGCTGGTTGCTGAAAAGCAACGGATGCGATTAGGAGAAATGTTCCGCATAAGCATGCCTTTGAATGGACTCTGAAATCATCACAAGAGGCAGGCCATGCTCGATAAGTTACGAATTAGAAAAAGTTTGGAAATGTATTGTCTGGCAGAATAAGGAGAAGGTCACAGTGAGCTAGCCGTTGATGCTAGAAAGAGCTTCTGCTGATGGGCTGTCAAGGCAAATCGCTTTGCTACCCCGGCATAGGTGCTCAAAAAGATAGAACGACGAATATCAAAAGAGATTACTGCAATCGGGGGTTTTAATTGCCAGTCACACTCGTAGAGGGAAGGAAACTAACGAGTGGAACTCTCGGTAGAATCGTACTTGGATGTCATCTAGAAGAGAACTTACAGCGACCAGAGTGATCAAGTTGACACAGATGCGTCACGACTCGTTCGTGAAATGTAAAAAAAAGCCTGCCGGAGAATCGCCTTTTCTCGGCAGGCATAAGGTCAAAGAGATACACAAAGTATATCAAGCGATCTGGTGTTTCGAGAGCCAAAAGAGAAAAGTAATGAATCGGTTTCAGTCTTGAACCAGAACAATCAGTAGAGAAGGATATCTTTAAAAAGACAGTAGATGTTATGTAAGACGTTGTCTTCGAGTTGACCATAAATGAGTGACAGAAACCCTAGCCTGTTCATTAGTCAAAAGATGGCAAGAAAAGTATCATGTGATGATGTTGAGATACCTGTAGTTTCGATGCAATCCTACAGGACGATAGGCTCAAGCAGCGCAACCTGTACGATATGAACAATCATGGGAACAACGGAAATGACACGACCAGTAACGGAAGTACCAACTGTGTGATCCGCACATCTTAAGCAGGCAGTACACCATCCGAGACCTTTACAACTTGCAAGAAAGCTGCAGTGACGGCTGCAAGGAGATAAGAAAAAGGAAAGCCACTACTCAGACAAATACCTGTCGGGATTACACCGCAGGCAATTAGCCGTTTGGTGGTGCTGTGCGTTGTGACGTCACTACGTGATGACATTAGATGTTTGGGCATACATATCGACGGAGGAATGGTTTGATTGAAATAAAATCTTGTTCCAAGGGCTGTCGTTTAGCCGATTGCCCCTTCCTTGCCCTAGATCACATAGTGAGCAGAACGACAAGTCCCGCAATATTTCTATAGGAGCGTAAGGCCCTGAGACGTGCCGTTCGGGAACACGTCCGAATGCTGTCGTAATGTCAGCATTAACCACGAAACGGCAATGACGTTTGGCGGTGGCAACCAGCATGAATTGATAGATGCTGAATAAGTTATCTTTCACGCCGAGTTTTCATTAGTGCAGACTATTGGCGAATTGTCGTTGCCATTGGGCACTGTCTGTAAGATAGCATTGAAGGTTTTATTCGATTTGGTGGTTTTTTTTCAGAGCTCGTTACAAAAGCAATTCAAGGTTCTAGTTTTGTAAGTCGATGCCATCATTGGCAGGTTTCACTTTTCTTTCGTACGGGGTCTATCAATGAATATACATGTACTTGCACAACAATCTCAGGGCGATCTGAATCCAGTACTATTAATAATTTATCTTACTATCGTTGTCATAATTGTTGCATCGTGGTGGAAGATTTTCACGAAAAGTGGTCAGCCCGGGTGGGGGGCTCTCATTCCGATTTATAATATGTATTTGATTCTGAAAATAGCTGGGCGTCCTTGGTGGTTTTTACTACTTTTGCTAGTACCGCTTGTGAATATCATTGTTGCAATAGTGGTGACGCACGATGTGTCAAAGAGTTTCGGAAAAGGTTTAGGGTTTACGTTGGGGTTAATATTTTTGCCATTTATTTTTTATGGAATCCTTGCTTGGTCTGACACGACGTATCAAGGGCCGTCGGCCAGTTAGCCACGCAACTTTGGTCTGTGGTGCATAGCCTCATTCTTTCTCGTGCGGTTCTGTGGTCTCACTTTGTTTGTTATCCCGCATCATTCTTTCATGATGTTTCTGAAGCCGATTTTCATGTCGTTTTAATAGTGATTGCCGAAACATGATAATTCGAATCCGACCAGCACGAAATCCTTGCAGTAGGTACTCTGCCAATAAAATCAGTGTTTTCATTGTTTAATAGCGAACTTTGCGTCTTGGGTGTGCTTGTCACTGATCGCGGTTTCGGTGAAATTATCCTGAGTTGCTGAATAGCAAAATAAAGAACGTTGACAGTGCGGCAAAAAGCATAATGGAAAAATTGCCTTTACTGCCATTCCCGGATGGTTCTGTACATGTGATTGGTGCATGGTTGAGCATGCTTTCAATGTCATGATTGAGCATGGCTTGTGGGGGTTGGGCAGGCATCTTTTGAGTCTATACGAAGTTAAGAAATCTGAGGCAACTGATAGTTTGTGCCCTGCCCTGCTCGGAACTACACAAATTGAGAATGAACCCATTTGTGACAAGTTTCTTTGTTCTGTGCGAGAACGATTATACTTTTTCGATTTATATTCAACGAGGAGAAAGGAGATGGCATGTCCAAAATCAGTCAAGCAATTAATGGTAAAAGTTTTATTATTGGGGTTCTCGTAACCGTTGTTGTAAGTTTTTCAATGGGTGCAAAGAACCAGATTGCATAGAACAATAAGCAGGAATGGGAAGTTCTGTCGAAGAAAATAATCAGTGATGTCGAAAAAGAGGTTTCCGAAGCGACCGGTGACAGACCTCCAGAAGTTGATGTGGAGGGTTATGAACCATTTGCCGTGATCATTCGGCCATCACACTCTCCAGAGGTTTGGTATCGCAAGCCGGTGAATTGAATTTCCTGGTGTAAATGAAAACAGGGAGGAAGGTTCGTTCTGTTCGAACGTGAAGACTTGCTGGCAGGCGTATATAAGTGGTGGGATAGTCAGGTCGCCGAATTGAAAGACGGACCGGTAGCAGCAGAGAATTGTGAGACGGTCATGCCATGTAAAAACGTGCAAGATTAATTACCCGGATTAATTCACTTGGGTATCGTCATCCTGTAAAGTGCTGGAGTCATAGAGGTTTTTCAATGGTGCAGTGCCAATCATGCAGCTCCTAAAAGTTTCAGCAAAACAACCTGTTATGCCGTTGTTCTGGTTATCTGATGTTGCTCAGGATTCTCTGAAACTAAAATGCTTCACTAGCATTCAGAGGAGTTGTGGTAGCCTATTCTGAAGGTTATCTGTGGGTACTTGGTAGGGAAAAATGCTGGCGGTCGGCAGTAAGGTGCTCATTGAATGGTCCATGAAATTGAAAAATAAGTTGGAGACACCGTGTCGTTCCTCGTATTGATGACTGGCGGTAAGGCGGGTGAGAGATATCGCCTTGTCAAAGAGAAAACGATCATTGGTCGCCATCCCGGCTGTGATATTGTTGTTGATTCAGGATCTGTTAGCCGCCAGCATGCAGCGATTGAGATGAAAGATGGTGGTTGGTGCGTGGAAGATCTTGGTAGCCGGAACGGTACCATCGTAAATGGTGAGACACTCACAGGCCAGCATAGGCTTGAGGCTTCAGATGAGATAGGTGTCTGTGACGATCGGCTAGTTTTTACTGTCGGTGACACAACTCCCTCTGAGTGGGTGTCGCTTGGTGGGGAAACTGATGAATCACAAGCAGTCTTTCAGTCACACGATGAAGAGTCGATGATTGTCTCTCAGTTAGACATTCCGGGTCCATCAGCAGATGAAGGAATGAGTCAAAACGCTGAGGCGAAGTTGCGGGCTGTAAACGGTTTGAATCGGGCCCTTGGTGCATCGCTTTCGCTTGAAGACGTTTTGCCACGACTCTTAGACGGAATTTTTGATATTTTTCCCAATGTCGAGCGTGGGTTTGTTTTGCTAAATGACGTAAAGACAAACAGACTGATTTTGCGTGCAAAAAAGTTAAAGAATGCAGAGGAGAAAGGTAGTCTTCAACTGAGCCTCTCTCTGGTGAATAAAGTTGCATCATCGCAAACAGCAATACTTTCGGCGGATGCTACGAGTGACAGTCGGTTTCGGTTGAATGAGAGTGTTGTTGACTGCAATATTCGTTCGGTCATGTGTGTGCCATTTATCAGTGCAGAGGGAGTGGTTCTTGGTGTACTCCAGGTAGATTCTCGTGATATTCAGAATGGTTTTAGTGAGGGCGACCTCGAAGTTCTTGCTGGGATTACAGGTCAGGCGGCCAACGCTGTTGAGCAGGCGACGGCTCATGGTGAAAAAGTAGCTCAGGAACAGTTCAAGAGAGATTTAGAATTGGCAAATCGTGTGCAACAAGGTTTGCTGCCATCAGTTCCTCCAGAAATTGAGGGCTTTGAGGTATTTGATTTTTATGAGGCTGCCCATCAGGTTGGTGGAGATTATTTTTCATACATTCCTCTTAGTGAAAACCGTTTGGCTGTAGTTTTGGCGGATGTTTCAGGAAAGGGTGTATCTGCTGCGCTTGTAATGGCCGCCCTTTCCGCTGATGTGCGTTATACGCTCGCGATTGAGTCAGATGTTGCAAAAGCCGTTACACTTCTTAACGCAAGTTTTATGAGAAGCGGGTGGGATGACCGATTTGCCACTTTTGTTGTTGTGGTGCTCGACTCGACATCATATGCCGTGAGCGTTGTGTCCGCGGGCCATCTGCCAACCTATTTACGAAAGTCTGACGGAAGCGTTGAGTCTGTAGGGTTCGAAGAAGCAGGACTACCGCTTGGCGTTGACCCAACATATGTGTACGAGGCCGCCGAGGTTACGGTCACGGCCGGATGTACGCTTGTACTTTATACAGACGGTATTAGTGAAGCGATGGACCATAAGAATGAAACATATGGCCTGAAGCGGTTAGAAGAAGTTCTGTCTGAGCCAGCGGATTCACCAGCGGCAGTTGGCCAACGGCTGCTTGTTGACGTGGAGCGACACGCTGCAGGGCAGGTGCGGAGTGACGACATGTGTCTGGTCTGTGTGGGCCGCCCTGTAGTCACCGAATAGACTCTATTTTGCATTTATTGGCGTGGTTAGGAACAGATCTTTTGTTCAAACATATGAATGTCGCTACTCACTCAATTTGTGTTGTCGCCTTCTACGCTACAACGAACTGTTGCTTCGCGTGACGGAAGCTGGGAACTCGATATGCACAGTGGTACCGTTTCCTGGAAGACTCTGAATGCTGGCGGTGCCGCCATTATGGAGCGATCTTTGGCGAATGCCTTCAAGACCAAAACAATTTTCACTTTGGGTCGTTGAGTCAAAGCCACAGCCATCATCCTGAATGGTCAGAGAGACTGTGCCCCCCTCCGTTTGAGTTAATTCCACACGCACCTGATTTGCTTTGGAATGTTTTCGAATATTGTTGAGAGACTCCTGCGAGATACGGAAAAGAGAAACTTCTATCGGCGTAGGTAATCGTTTTCTTTGCAGGTTGTGCCGGAAGTGTACGTCTTTGATTTCAAGGCGAGTATCTGCAACCAGCATTTCGAGAGAATCAATAATCCCGAGTTCATCTAAAGCTGGTGGGCGAAGACCAGAAATGAGATGTCGCGTCTCCCGAGAGGCCTCTCGTAAAAGACGAAGAGCCCCAGTCATGTTTTGGTCGTGCTCTGGGTTGTCCGAAGGATTTGCTCTGTAAGCTTCGAGGTGCATGATTGCTGCAGAGAGATACTGAGCAATTCCATCATGGATTTCATATGCGATAAGCTGACGGTGGTGTTCCTCTTTTTCCAAAACATTTTTGAGGAGTTTCTGGGTGTCCATGATATGCACTTTCCGTACGATGGGCTAACGCTTTGGTTTTGGTATTCGGCTACGGCTCGTTTTTCTTCTTCCCTGACGACCACGATTCTTGGCACGTCCCGGTGGTACCCCATCACGAAGTTCACCTATTTGATCTCTTAGATTAGCCGCACGTTCAAAGTCGAGTTCAGCGGCTGCCTGAAGCATGTCAATTTCGAGCTGTTCGAGTAACTCAGCCTGTTTCTGAGCAGATTCTTCTGTGTTACCAACAGCCGAGTGTGCTTTTTCCCGTGCCTGGGACTCAGCTTCAATTCCCAAGCGGATTTCCTTCCGTATTGTCGTTGGCGTGATGTTATGTTCGTCGTTGTACTCACTTTGTATTTCGCGTCGGCGTTGGGTCTCATTCATAGCTTGTTGCATCGAATCAGTAATCCGATCTGCATAAAGAATTACTCGTGCGTCAACGTTTCTGGCGGATCGGCCAATCGTCTGCAAGAGAGAGGTTTCACTTCTTAAAAACCCTTCCTTGTCGGCGTCAAGGATTGCTACGAGAGAGACTTCTGGAAGATCAATCCCTTCACGAAGCAAATTCACACCAACAAGCACGTCAAAGTCACCAGCGCGAAGGTCTCGAAGAAGTTCGACCCTTTCGAATGCATTAAGTTCACTGTGGAGCCACCTGCAGCGAACATTCTGTTTCTGGAAATAGCTTGAGAGATCCTCTGCGAGTTTTTTTGTCAACGTAGTAACGAGAACTCGGTTTCCAATTTCAACAGTCTTGCTGATCTCTCCGAGGAGATGCACAACTTGATTCCGTGCAGGAACGACTTCAATGACGGGGTCAAGAAGTCCAGTTGGCCGAATGATCTGTTCGACGACCTCGCCTTGTGTCTCGCCAAGTTCCCATACGCCGGGTGTAGCTGAAACGTAAACCGTCTGGTGTAGTTTTTTCTCGAATTCCTCGAACATCAGTGGGCGATTGTCGAGAGCGCACGGTAGCCGAAACCCATGATCAACCAGCGTAAGTTTTCTACTGCGATCACCAGCGTACATCCCACGAACTTGGGGGACGGTGACATGTGACTCATCAATAAAAAAAAGAAATTCGTCAGGGAAGTAACTGAAGAGTGTATCTGGCGTGCTGCCTGGTGGCCGGCCAGAGAGTGGCCGCGAATAGTTTTCAATGCCTGGGCAGAAACCAGCCTCCAAAAGCATCTCAAGGTCGAATTTTGTCCGAGCGGAAAGTCGCTGCGCCTCGAGTAGTTTCCCTTGGCTTTTGAGCTCTGCAAGTCGCTCTTGAAGTTCAAGACGAATTTCACCAACGGCTGCCTTGATTCGATCCTCAGGCATAACAAAATGTTTTGAAGGGTAGAGGTATGTCTCATCTTTCCTTGCTGCCACTTCACCACTGACAGGGTGAGTAATGGCAATCGACTCAACGGTGTCTCCCCAGAATTCGATGCGTGTTGCCAGTTCATCGTATGGAGGCCAGATGTCAACTGTGTCGCCTCTTACTCGGAATCGGCCACGCTCGAGCGCAATGTCACTTCGTTCGTATTGGACAGTAACTAATTGCCGTAAGAGTTCGTCTCGAGATAATGGCACTCCGGTTGCAATGCGAATAACCATCGCGCGGTAGTCTTCGGGTGATCCAAGGCCATAAATACAGGAAACACTTGCCACAACAATAACATCACGACGACTTACCAGTGCGCTTGTGGCTGCGAGCCGAAGGCGATCAATTTCCTTATTGATCGCTGCATCTTTCTCTATGTAAATGTCACGTTGTGGTATGTATGCCTCAGGCTGATAGTAATCGTAGTAGCTCACGAAGTAATGAACCGCATTGTGAGGAAAGAAGTCACGAAATTCACCATAGAGTTGAGCCGCAAGGGTCTTGTTGTGTGAGAGTACTAGAGTGGGTCTTCCGATCTGCGAGATAACGTTTGCCATGGTGAAGGTTTTGCCAGATCCTGTTGCTCCCATCAGGACTTGGGATGCAGCACCATCTTTTATGCCATCAACGAGCGAGTGAATTGCTGCAGGTTGATCTCCCGCTGGTGCAAAAGGTGTCACAAGTTCGAAAACGTTTTCGTCAGATGTGCCAGTTTTACGGCGAAGCATGAATTACTTTTCTGTAGAATGATTCAGAATCGGTTGAATAAATGGTCTAATTTCTTCGAGTGTCACGTCGCCGATGCCGGACACACGGACAATTTCATCAATATTCGTGAAAGGTCCGTGCTTTGTACGTGTTTCAATAATACGCTCTGCCATCGTTGTGCCAATCCCGGGGAGCAGCGACAGTTCGCTTGGAGGCGCACTATTTATATCGAGACTAAAGCGGATTGTTTGTTCAGGTGGATAGCAATAGTCTACTAATCGCTGCCTGTGAAGAATGAGCCAGGTCGTAAGGATGACTAATCCAATCATCGCTACGCTCATGAGGGCATGTTGTTGCCGGATTCCAGGAGGGGGTTCAAAATGGTGGTCATATTTTGCCAGCGAAGATGTGGCTGTGTCGCAAGAAGAATTCATGTTACCTTCCGTTCAAGGTGGTAATCAAAACTGAGTCGCTCTGATGGCGTTGTCTCTTGTCCATCGCCATTCCATTATGATATGCCCTCTGTGCCAAATTCTCTAGGAATCAGTGATATGGTTTTAGACATAAGAAATCCCCTGCCTGGTTTTCGGGACCATAGGCAGGTTGTTTGGGATGAACGTTGTGCTGCGGATGTGAAGCAGAATGCACATATGTGGTTTCGAGAAGATTTTGGATTGGAGTCTGATTGGACAAGTACAGCACTGGTGCCCTTGGCAGCAAAAAGAAGTCTCCCTATCGTTGTACGAGTGGATGGTGTGATAGCAGGTCTTTCAGCAGCAGAAGTTGTTGTCGACGAGTTTCAAGAGAATCTTGTTTGGTCGCCTGTGGCATGTGATGGAGACTGCGTTCAATCCGGCACCGTGGTTGGTTACCTGAGTGGCTCTGTGAGGTCAATTCTACAAATTGAGAGAGTGATTCTAAATTTACTTGGAAGGCTTTCTGGGGTTGCCACCACAACCCGGCATTTGGTCGATGCTGTCCAAGGCACATCGTGTCGGATCTACGATACCCGGAAGACAGTGCCCGGATGGAGGCTTCTTGATAAGTACGCAGTCTGTTGTGGTGGTGGCTATAACCATCGGATGGGACTCTATGATGCGATTTTGATTAAAGATAATCATCTCGCGGCACTTCGCGAAGATGGACTATCTCCTAGAGATGCTGTTTACAAATCACGCGAATTCATTTCAAAGACTTTTCCAGTGGATCGGGCAAATGCAATGGTTGTCGAGATAGAGGTTGAATCTTTAGATCAGTTAGCAAATGTTTTGCCGGCACTTCCAGACATCGTTTTGCTAGATAACATGAGCATTGATGAGCTTCGCCGGTCTGTTGCGTTGCGGCAAGAAAAATTCCCAGAAGTTATTCTTGAGGCCTCTGGGGGCGTCACCCTGAAAAATATTTCTGCAGTTGCAGAAAGTGGCGTTGACCGAATCAGCACAGGTGTTCCAACCCACACGTCATCCTGGCTCGACATCGCGCTTGATTGGGAATCGGTTTTCTGTTCAGAGAAGGATTGACTCAGAACCTCAGTTATATTTTCTGCCGAAGTGCAAACCACCTCACCGCAAATCACTATTCGGCCTAGACGCCCAGCAGTCTGTTTCTCTTCATGCGGCGCTCTGCTCTGAGCCGAGCTCGTCTTTTTGTTTCACTTGGTTTTTCAAAAAACTCACGCCGTCGCATCTCTTTTTTGATGCCACTTCGTTCAACGAGTTTTCGGAAGCGTCGGACAGCTTCCTGAATACTTTCGCGATCACGGACCGTCAGCTTAACCATGAAAACCTTTGTCTATGTTTTATTAGAAAACGATATGCCTAATTTTTTACGATTTTAACGAGGCCGTTATATCGACAACCTCGGATTATTGATGGTCAGAAGAATACCCTATTTCGCTATGGCTCGTCCATGCCGGTAGATGAAAACAGCATTGTTTTCGTATTCACGCTTCCAATCTTCGATAATTTCTGTTCGCTTTGGTTGTAAAGCCAGCAGCCCGTGGTCTGTGGTAGATCGGTTTCAATTCTAGGTGAATCTCATGTTGGTGTGGAACGATATCGAGACAACTCGACAACTGGTAGGAACAGTTCTTGAGTGAGTTTTTGTTTTTGGCGACTGCACCAAGGGGGCGGATGTGGTTGGCTAGGAGTTCAGCCATTTGTCTGCTGCTATCTCCACTGCCTGTCGTATTGCCAGTCTTGTTTCCATCGGCACCAGCTGCTGTTGGGTTCGCTCACCAGACGATTCATTTCTTTTTGCTCGTTTCCTTTTTGCAGTCAGTATTGCTCGTATTATTTATTTCCCTATGCGAACGCATTAGGAAACCAATTCCTAAATTTTTTTGATGTTCTTGGGATTGCATGATCGGCGTCGCTCTGGTCGTAGTGCTTTGGGAAGCGGAGCTGCTGCAGTTGAACTCTTTACTGGTTCCGCTGTGTTGACGGCTGTTCTCGGCTTTGTGTTTCGAGATACACCTGGGAACGTGGTTGCTGGTCTTGCTATACATGCGGAGCACCCGTTTGAAGTCGATGATTGGATTCAATACAAATTACACTTCGCTTATATTGGCAAAATTATTGAAATTAATTGGCGAGCTACAAAAGTCATAACACTTGATCTCGCCTATGTGATCATCCCGAATAGCCAGCTGCCGCAGGCACCGATACGGAACTTTACGAAGCCAGGCCCATGGTCTTGTCGTAGTTTTTTCGTAGTTGCGCTTTATGAAGTGCCTTCCCAAAAAAGCCAGTCAATTATGCTGGATGCGGTTCGTGGTAGTTTTGGCGTTCTTGATAATCCAGTGCCATCTGTTGTCACGAATGATTACACCGATCGAGGTATCGAATAATGGGTTCGAATTTTACAACCGAGTTTGGTCATCGGGATCCAGTTGATGGCATGGCTCGTGATCGTTTTTTATGCACTTGCAAGGAATGGTATTCGTAGTCCTGTCTCAACACATCAAGTTAGGATGACACAGCTTCCCATCCATGTGGGGGAACCTCAGGAGGCTATCATTGCGGAAAGAGCTAAGACGACTTCGGTCAGTAGGGGTTCTCGGGATGCTTTCTCCAGAATACTTGCAAAAAATTGGAGGCGATCATGATGAACAGATCTATGCTTCTGGTGAGCAAATTATTCGCCAGGGTGATCCTGGCGCGAGCATGTTTTTTATTATTGATGGAGAAGTCGTGGTGAGTTTGAATGCCTTAGGTGAAGAACAAATTCAGCTTCGTAGGCTTCAGTCCGGGGACTACTTTAGAGAAATGTCACTTATGACTGGTGAGCCGCGGTAACAGCAACAGCAGAGACCCGAGTCTTTGAGATAATAAGGAGTTCGTTTCGAGAAATACTAGCGCAACAGCCTGGCCTTCTCAAGCAAATAGGTGAGAATTTTCACAGACGGCTCATGGAAAAAAAGGAAGCCGTTGAGGGTGCTAGAAGCCAGCACCTTGGCGAAACATTATCAGATATACTTGCAACGATAAAAGAATTTTTCCGGCTCTAGTGTTTGAACCCGGGATGCCGATTAGTCAGCACGATGAAGTTGCTTATTCAGTTGTGCGTTGGCAAATAAAAATGACTCATTAATTAAGTAGAAGGCTTTTACATGCGGGTTGAATTATTACCTTCAAGCCAGCCGCCCTCAGACCGGCAGTTCTTGGTTACGTATCTGATAAACGACCAAGTCGCTATAGACGCGGGGTCCATCGGCCTTCTTTCAGATCTAAACAGGCAGCAACAGGTTGAGCACGTATTCGTCACTCATCAGCACATTGATCATATAGCGACGTTGCCAATACTGTTAGAAAACGTCTACGAACCTGGTCCGAAAAGTATCGAGGTGCTTGCTGGCGCCGGTGTTCTTGAGTTCCTACAGAAGGATTTGTTCAACGGTCGCATCTGGCCCGACTTCCTTGCACTTTCGACGCCGGATGATCCGTTTCTTTTCACAACACCGTTAGAGGCAGGGACGCCAGTAACACGGTGTGGATTGGCGGTGACTCCTATTTCCGTGTCACATGCTGTCCCAACACTAGGTCTTGTTGTTGACGACGGCACATCGGTCGTTGCATTTCCGTCAGATACTGGGCCGACAAAGGAGTTCTGGGAGTACCTGAATGGATTGAATCAACTTGATGCAGTATTCTTAGAAATAAGCTTTCCGGATTGCCTCGAAGATTTGGCTGAAAAATCAGGGCACCACTGCACAAAAACTTTTGTAAATGAATTACAGAAATTGAAGCACACTGTTCGTTGGATTGTGGTGCATCGGAAACCACGCTACGCGGAACAAATTGCTGATGAACTTACTGCGTGTGGTATTCAAGATGTTGAGTTGGTTCAACTTGGGAAAGTCTATAGCTTTCCCGAGATAGTTGGGTGAGAGAGGGTTGCGATATGGTCGCAGTTCACTCTTCAGACTGAATTTCGGGGAAGGATTGTAGTTTCAGTGCAACGGGTACATCGTCTCAAATGCCTTCTTGTACCACTCCCATCAGGTGGGACTAGGAGGTCGATTTCCTGCGAGCGTGCTTGCGTCGCTCGTGTTCACTGAGGAGAAGTTTCCTGAGTCGAATGGCTTCGGGAGTTACTTCTACCAGTTCGTCCTCTTCAATATATTCAAGTGATTCCTCGAGCGACATTTTTCGAGGTGGCTTCAGGAGAATGTTTCGGTCGCTACCCGATGCCCGCATATTTGTCAGTTTTTTCTCTTTTGTCGGATTTACGGTCATGTCATCACTGCGAGCGTTTTCACCAATAACCATGCCTTCATAGACATCGTCTCCAGGACTAACAAATAATTCAGAACGTTGTTGGAGACTGTCGAGGCTAAAAGCAATAGCCTTACCTTGTACCATGGATATAAGTACGCCATTCGCTCGCCCGGTAACTTCGCCTTCGAGTGGCTGCCACGACTCAAAGCGGTGATGCATAATTGCAGTTCCCTGCGTCGCATTAAGTACACGAGTTCGGAGCCCGATGAGGCCTCTGGCTGGTATGGAAAATACAGCATGTGTAAAGTCGCCGCGTGAGCCCATATGGGAGAGTTGGCCACGTCGAGCGCCAACGAGTTCCATTACCGGTCCTAGTTTTTCCTGAGGAACCTCGACAACCAGCGTCTCAAATGGTTCAAGCGTTCCGGATTCTTCTTTTCGTAAGATAACTCTTGGTTTGCCAATAGATAACTCAAATCCTTCTCTTCGCATTGTTTCAATCAATACAGACAGGTGGAGAAGGCCACGCCCGGAGACCGAGAATTGTTCCGTGTTAGGAATTTGCTCAGCTCGTAAGGCAACATTGCGCTCCAGTTCTTTGAACAGTCTTTCACGAAGATGCCGTGTGGTTAAAAATGTGCCAGACCGTCCAGCGAGCGGTGATGTGTTGATGCCAAACACCATGTTTAATGTAGGCTCATCAACGGCTAGCCTAGCCAGTGGCTGTGGATCAGAAGTACAGCAAAGCGTATCGCCAATCTCAATTAATTCGATTCCACTCACTGCTGCTATATCACCAGCGGTTGCTTCTTCGGCATCAACTCGTCCGAGCTTGTCAAATACCTGAAGGCCTGTTGTTTTGGCTGGACGGAGACTCCCGTCGGATGTCGAACGTAGGATGCTTCCACCTTTGACCAACTTGCCAGATTCGATTCGTCCAACAGCAATCCTGCCGACGTAGTCAGACCAATCGAGCGTCGTCACAAGCATCCGCAGAGGTCCTTCGTTATCAACAACGGGCCCTGGGATTTTTTCAATAATCAATTCCAATAAGGGCTGCATAGAGCCGGTACGGCAGGTTTCGTCATCAGAGGCATAGCCATCTCGACTTGATGCAAAAAGGTAAGGAAAGTCAGCTAGATCATCATCGGCACCAAGTTCGAGAAAAAGTTCCAAGACTTCATCGAGTACTTCGTGCGGACGAGCATCTGGACGATCAATCTTATTTATAATCACAACCGGACGAAGATGGGCTTCAAGGGCTTTTCCAAGAACAAAGCGGGTTTGGGGCATCGGGCCCTCTGCGGCGTCGACAAGCACAACAGCCCCATCGGCCATACGAAGAACTCGTTCGACTTCACCCCCAAAATCAGCATGCCCCGGGGTATCAATGATGTTGATTTTCATTCCCTGCCACTGGATCGCAATATTTTTTGCAAGAATCGTAATTCCGCGTTCTCGTTCGAGTTCACCAGAGTCGAGGATGCGTTCTTTTGCAAGTTGACTCGATCTGAATTGACCACTTTGACGCAGAAGGCAATCAACGAGGGTGGTCTTTCCATGATCAACGTGTGCGATAATTGCCACATTACGAATATCATCTCGTCGTGTCGAAGTTGATGACGCGTTCGACTGAGTTGCGGAGGGCATAGGTAATATCCGGGGTATGTGAAGGCGGGAATGGACCAGGGGTGAAATGAGCCCTTACATCAGGCTTTTCGAATTGCAATGTAAAGACGTTCAATTAATAAGGCAGTTGTGTCATTGGCAACGGCAGCAACGATGCCACACCGAACTTTTGGAGGTTCTGAGCATGCCAGCAATTTTTCTTTCGCGGCGGTTGCGTGCTCAAAGGCCTGGCTGCCAAGAAAAATAGCTGTGAGTTCGTCGCCACCAAGTCGTGATTGCAGTTGGCTTTGGGCTGTTGCATCAACAAGTTTTGCTGCTGCCGCTGCTAGGTATTTATCACCAGCAAGAAAGCCATGGGTATCATTAACCTGTTTTAATCCAATGACGTCGATACCTAATGCAACAATCGCTGGCAGTTGACTGCCTTTATGATCAAGTTGTAGTCGCAAGCAAGCTTCGAGTTCGCTCCGTGTTTGGAGGCCCGTGACGTAATCTGAAACCCCAGAATGACTACTTGATTTCGTCGTCATTGTGTCGGTAGGAACCTGATTAGTCCGTAAGGGGTTGTATCGTTTTGGAGGATTATAAAGTGGAGACGAAAAAGTGGAGACGAAGGGGCTCGAACCCTCAACCCCCGCCTTGCAAAGGCGGTGCTCTCCCAATTGAGCTACGTCCCCGCGATAATATATTGGTCAAACGCGGTGTTACTTAAATATTCGACTGTTGACACAATACCCTATTCGGGCTGATGTACCAACAGAGTGCGCGCGCCTGGACTCGAACCAGGGACTTCCACCTTATCAGGGTGGCGCTCTAACCAACTGAGCTACGCGCGCAGCACGAAATCAAATAATTCTATTTGAAAGCTAACCTCCCGCGATGTTC
Source organism: Planctomycetota bacterium (assembly GCA_014238855.1). Classification (GTDB taxonomy): domain Bacteria; phylum Planctomycetota; class Planctomycetia; order Pirellulales; family UBA1268; genus UBA1268. Next base: position 44,978 of record JABAAH010000001.1, on the reverse strand, counting down.
GATTGCAACCGGTCGTCAATTTCCACGTTGCCGAGGGCACCTCAAAGTCGGCGCTGACGGCAATCCCCGTCTCAGGGTAGGCTCCCAGTGGAAGTTTCGCTCATGCTCAAAATAAGGAGTCACAATCCCATGGCTGGTTACTGTGCGTCTGGTTGTCGTATTCGATTCTCGGTTGGCCGTCTTGCTGTGGTCTGCTGCCTTATCGTTGGCGTTTCGAATTTTGTGTTCGCCGCGCAGCCAAGTGTTGAATACGCCCTTGGTCTTAAGCCGAAGCAGTCTGTCGATTACGACATTCCCGATGAGCAGGAAGCCAAGGCGGCAACTCTGTCGATGGAGAAAGCGAACGGAATGACCTCATGGGTCGTCCGTTCTGCTCAAGGAATTTTGCTGCGACGGTTTGCAGACACCAATGGCAATCGTGTCGTGGATCAGTGGAGTTATTGCAAAGATGGGCTTGAGGTATACCGGGATATTGATACGGACCATAACACGAATCCAGATCAGTGCCGCTGGCTCGGTGTTGCCGGGTCACGTTGGGGTATTGATGCAAATGAAGACGGTAGTATTGATGCATGGAAAGTACTGTCTCCTGAAGAGGCAACGGCAGAAATCATCAGAGCCTTGGCTAATCGTGAACCAGCAATTTTCGATCGCCTGCTTCCGTCGGAGGTGGAACTTGACGAGATTGGTTTTCCGGAAGAACTTTTAGCTCAAGTGCGTATTCAAGTAACAGATGCGAGAAAGCGTTTCAAATCGCTTTCTCGGGAGCAGGAAGAAGTGACTCCTCAGACACAATGGACAGCAATGTTGGCTGGCTTGCCGGGTATCATTCCAAAGTCACAAGACGGTGCGACTGCAGACATTACGGCGTATGACAATGTTGTTGCTCTTACTGAGGCTGCGAGTGGAAGCAATGGACAAGTCTTTGTTGGATCACTTGTTCGCTTTGGATCAGTCTGGCGACCACTGGATCTCCCTCAATTGTCCTCCGGCAGTGAAACGATGACGGAGTCGCTCTCTATTTTCTCGCCAAAAATTGATAATGCGGCTTTTCAAGCGGGAGCTGCATCTGAAACACTGCAGCCGTTTCTTGAGCAGTTGCGAGTGATCGAACAGGAGATGCAGAAAGGCGAGCGTGCGGATATTGCGAAGCTGATCGCGAAGCAGGTCACGATTCTTAAGGAGGTTGCCCAGCGTGCCGAGGGGGATGAAAAAGAGTTTTGGCTACGGCAGTTGGCCGAGACACTAGCTGCCGCCGCACAGGAAGGAACGATGCCAAATGCTCTTGGTCAGTTGGAAGAGCTGTCTGAGAAGCTGCCTGCGGATGATCCCCTGAAATCTTTTCTCGCTTTTCGTCTGGCGTCTGCAAGATATGCAACCAGCATGCAAGAACCGGATGCTGATATTGAGAAAGTTCAGGTAGTCTGGCTTGAAGAATTGGGTGCATTTGTAGAGGCATATCCAGACGCCCAAGATGCGGCGGAGGCGATGCTTCAGATCAGCATCGCAGACGAATTTTCGGGCAAGGAGGAGGCTGCGATACAGCGGTATCAGCAGATAGCCGAAAATTTTCCGTCTTCAGCATCGGCCCGCAAAGCCAGTGGGGCACTTCGTCGGCTGCAGGCTGTTGGTCAACCATTGAATCTCAGTGGTACAACGATCGATGGTCAAAAAATTACCCTACAGCAATTTAAAGGGAAGCCCGTTCTTGTTCACTATTGGGCAACTTGGTGTGAGCCGTGCAAAGTTGACATAGCTCGCATCCGTGAACTTCAGGAAAAGTATCAACGCGACATAGTGGTGGTGGGCATTGCTCTCGATGAAGATAAAGCAGCATTGCAGCAGTTTCTTTTAAATAGACCATTGAATTGGCCACAGCTCTACGAGCCAGGAGGACTTGATGGCCGTTTAGCTGAAGAACTTGGCGTGTTGACGCTCCCGACAATGCTTCTTATCGATAAGGAGGGTGTTGTTCTCGAACGGAACATTCTGGTGACAGATCTTGAAAATAAGCTGAAAAGTGTTCTCGCAGATTAGTCTCAAGCAAGGGTGCTGTCGAGCATGACTTGCTATAGTGCTGCCAAGCGGAAGTCGTTACGGTCTTGGACATAGCTTTTGGATAAGTTTTTATGAGGTCTGGTCATGCCCCTATGTTTCGCGGTAGCTGCCGCAAACCCCTTATTTTGCCTTGTTGGGCTACTGCAGTTGGTTGGTCTTCTCGTAGCTGGTGCAACTCGTTTTACACAAGGCACGCCGTATGAGCAGACTGGACAGTGGACGTGTCTCGCAGCCCTTGGGCTTATGGGTACGGTGTGTGGCGTCTCGTTACAACTCGGGCCGGGAATAGCGACAACGAGCGCCGTAACGCTCACTCTGATGACGATGATCGTAATCATTGAGCTGCCCAAACGTCGAACAACTGAGTGAATGGCCTTGCCATCCTTAGTAGTCGTTTTTCGTATCTGCCGTCCCTTGCCTAGTCTCTGTCAGCCTGTCGCGTTTCTTCCGCAAAATCGGAAAAAAACTCCTTTCTAGTACCATCCGTTGCCGAAACTACTTGTACGGAAGTGTTGTCGGATGGCTTCAAAGTGCTGCTGCCATATCGGCTTTAATTTGCAAGGAGGCTTGATAATGACGATTAGTAAATTTACCTGTCTAGCTGCGGCAATCTTTGTCACTAGCTTTTCAGGCCTTGTCCATGCCGAAGATATCGCAAAGAGCGTTGCAGTTCGTCTGCGAGATTCAGGTACGCTCGATGGGTATCGCGTCAAAGTTCGTGCGAAGCAGGGGACTATTTGGCTTGAAGGTGAGGTATCAGATGCCAAGAACATTGCGGCAGCAGTTGGTTTGGCTGAGTCAACAACTGGTGTTGAGCGGGTTGTCAACAGACTCGTTGTAGCGTCACGTTCGTCTGGGAGTCAGTCGAACTTAGCGCTACCTCAGCGTGCCTGGAATGATGCCGGTATCCAGCAGCCTCGTCAGCGGGCTACACCTGTTCGGGAGTTACAAAATGCGGAGTATTCTCCTAATCCGGAAAGGCAGGTGAACTGGGCAGATGGTGAGCCGGCTCAACCAGTTGGGCCGGCTGTGAGAGTGCCAGCCCGAATGGCAGAAACACCTCGGCCGATTCGAATGTCGTCTTCTGCTCCCATCCAACCTGTAGGGATGCGTTCAATGTCTCGTCAGCAGATGATTGGTGGTGAGCAGGTTGTTCCAGGATCAATGCAGTACTATGAGGGTTCACCTCAGGTACCAACTCGTATGCCGGCTCAGGCGGGTGCGCCACCGACTTCTATGCCTATGCCAGGAATGGCGAACGGTACTCCGCGTCCTATGGGTGCGGTCGGCGCAGGAGCACCTCCAATCCCGATGCGGGGTGATGGTCCTAATATGCCAAACTATGCTTGGCCGAGTTACGCCTCTTCTCCAAACTACGCTGCCTTGCAGTATCCAACGCAGTATTCACCTGCAGCCTGGCCATATATTGGGCCGTTTTATCCCTATCCACAGGTTCCACTTGGCTGGCGTCGGGTTTCACTCGAGTGGGATGATGGTTGGTGGTATGTCGATTTCGATGACCGGCACGCTCACAGTCATCACCGGTAAGCAGTGTATTGCACCGTGTGATAGCTATGGTTGATGAGTTTTCAGTCTGCACCCTTAAAAGTGCACTTCCAAACGACCCGCCCGGGTTTACTCTCGGGCGGGTTTTTTCGTTACCAGTGTGTGCATCGAATTGGCAAAATCAGAAAACTGAACGCAAGTTGCCTGGTGCTTAAAGTCGATATCTTCGTCAGTGATGTTGTTATCACATTACGCACGAGGACAATTTGATGAAACGATTATCGAAGCTGATGCTGATGGTGCTTTTTCTGGCACCAATTTCTGTGACTCAAACGGGTTGTTTTTGGCTTACTGCTCAGGGCCCGAATCTTGGGCCACTTGCGATCCCTGTTCCGGTTCCTGTCGGAATTCAGAAGTCTAAGGAAGACAAATTCTGGAACTATGAACGCTACGAGCGGGCACCTGTTTTGGGCCCGATCGCACCAGGTGGTCCTTGTGAGGCTCTCGACGAACCTAGTGACGATGAAGTAATGAGAGCGTTAGAAAAAGCGAGGCCTGTTCAAGGACCGTGGCCTTTCTTATTTGAAACTCAGCGAAACAATGTGCGGATTACGAAGCACAAGATCTCAGATTATGTAGATCCGCCGAGACACTACCCGCTTGTTGGGCCTGCCCAGTTGCATCATGCCAACTACAAGTGCACCGTTTATTTTCAAGAAGTAAAACGCGTTGGTTGGCCAGTTCCACACACACTAATTGATGAAGACACTCAGGAAGTTGTCTACATTGATCACGATCACCTTCATATGGTTGGTGATGTTGATACCGGTGCCGATGCGAACTTCTGAGACACTCAAATATTGCTTTGAGTCACTTTTCTTGGCTCGATATGAGAACTCGTGCGTACCCCCACCGTGACCGCTACGGTGGGGGCTTTTTTGTGTCATTTCCGATCAAATCCAGAGGAGTCAAAGTCTGCGAGATACGCATCGGTATTTGCACTGTAACTGCTGGGTCGATAGCTCGTTATCGGTGTTAGTGCCTTAGCAAAGGCTGTACGGTGAGGTAGGTAGCAATTTGACCTCACCATTCCGTAAGTTATCATTTATGAGGAAATAGTCTTCTATACTACGAGTTTTTTTTTCGCTCGTTCTACGTCAAAAACCACAGATAGATGTGGATCGATTTGGCGGAACAGGAAAGGTGTCCTATTATGTTTGGCTTTGGCCTTGGACCAACAGAATTAATCATTGTTGCAGGAATAGTTCTCCTGCTGTTCGGTACTCGTTTGCCGAGAGTTATGCGTTCGCTTGGTGAAGGTATCGTTGAGTTTAAACGAGGGATTAACTCTTCTGAGGAAGAGCGGATCAGTCAACCAGCAGGGAAGAGCCCAGACACAACAAATACTCAAGATTAAAAAGAGACGATACGAGTTTCATTGGTGCTTGCAGGGCGATGTTCTATATTTGTGGTTGGATACATTTCGTCAGACAACATACTCATCGGTAAAAACATGTTTGGTCTTGGTCCGCTTGAGTTAGTAGTAATTGGTGTCATAGCAGTCATGCTCTTCGGAAAGCAACTGCCTGAGGTTGGGTTGCGAGTTGGGAAAAGTCTCTCTGAGTTACGGCGCCAGTGGTCTACTATTTCCCGTGATCTCGATGTGACTGGTGAGGCCAAAGGTCACCACGTGCAATCACAAAATCAAAAGCGACGACTTCCGAATCAATTTGATGATCAGGAAGACACGCCAACTGGACCAAGTTTTGAACCTCCGAGTTCACCGGAAGTGTGAGCAGTTCTTTTGTTGTGTGCCATACGGAAGTAGGTCAAGAGTTACTAATGGTTCTCTTGCTTAGGTCCGCTGTTTTGCGTTCGTGTTAAGAAGCCTTTGATTATCCGTAATTCGAGTGCGTTGAGCTGGTGCACGAAAACTCCTGCAGTGTGCTGCTGTATAATCATCTGGTTTAGTTGTGTCGCTGCTGAACACTGTCAGCCTTTTGCTTGCCACGTTGATCAATGGAAGTTGTGTTGGCAAAGTCTTCACCTGCTTGCAGAGTCCGTGTAAGAGTTCACCTGCCATTTCCGAAAAATATTTCGATGTGACCAGTGAAATCACTATTCATTGTCTTCACAAAAGTTATCAAGGATGTCTGAGAGAGACTGTTCTTGCTCAAGAGTCGTTTGGGTTTCCCTGTCGATTCCCTTGGTTTCGGTCGAGTTGCTGACATAGACGTTTTGCTTATCATTCATAGTAAGCTCCAGTTTCAAATCAGTTAAAAGCAATAGATTTTATGCCACGTGGTCATGGCGTATACAAGAAAACGTGCAGGTTGCAGTTTGTTGAAGGCGGACACTCTGGATGAATGACTTGATTTCGCAGAGTGCGGTAGGAAATTTTTGAGGGGAAATTGTTTCGCCGGACTCCGCGAAAGCACCAAGGCCAAACGTGCCTTAATGTTTCTTAAAATTTTCTGCGCTACCATCGGTAGAGAATAATTTTAAGTATCATCGGCGAATCAAACACGATTTGAGGATAACTCATTTTCAAATCATGGATGCTCGCAAAAGTCTGTTTCATGTTTAATTTTTTAACGGGCTAAACACTACTACGATCATAAAAAACATAGCAGCAGCTATCAATGCAACACACGCAATGCACATAGAATGACCTCGCTGGAACTGTGGAAACAAATGAATAATAGTCATGTCAGCATGCGTTTACAGATGCCGATTGAAGAAAGGTGAGGATTGCCCCGTGGGCATAGCTGTGCATTGTGGTTTCAATGCGTAGATATGTGCACCAAATCACTTTAAAAGTGGTTGAGGCATGCCGCTGAAAGCAAAGCGGATTGAGAGGGTGCAAGTATTTTTATGGAGAGTTGTAACGTGTCTCAATTCTCGGTGAATAAAGCAAGTAAGTTAATGGCAATGTAGCGTAAAGAGATCGGCTTAGGATGTAACTTGAGCGCTTGATGGGCGTGGCAAAATTGTCGGCGGCATGCCGATATCGAATAGTACACGGCAGTCAGGTTTCTGCCCCTCGGATAAATGGTATGAGAATGAGTCGTAGGATTTTCCATATTCAATCCAATCATTTTTTTATTTCAAGAAGTCAGGATGGAATAGTGGCATGAACAAAATTCAATCCATGGCGATGGCATTTATAACTTGCGTTGCCTTGAGTGCTATCGGGCAAGAATATGAGATTGAGGTTTTAACAGCACCTCGTGCATCTCGATTGGTGGCAGAGACTGAGGAGGGTGCAACTAATCTAATACTTCCTTATGTGTCCTCGGTTGATGAGGAGACGGCTCATGAGTTAGCGAAAGCGACTCAGCCAGGACTTCTTTTAGATGGTTTGTTGTCAGTAGATAAAAGTACCGCGAAGGAGCTCGCAACATTCTCAGGTTTCGTGCTTTCACTGAATGGCGTTACAAATCTTGATTTAGAAACAGCCAATGAAATATCAGCATTTGGAGGCAGGGCTTTAGTTCTCAATGGGCTGGAGATCATCGATGAAATCACACTGAGAAATCTTGTGCAATTCAAAGGTCAGGCACTCTTTCTCGATGGTCTCAAGGAAATGGGTCCTGAAGTGGCTGAGTCGTTGATAGGTTTTCGTGGGAGTTACTTGGGGATCTACGGTCTCAAAGAAATAGACAAGGAAGTCATGGCCGTGTTGTTGAGATGGCGAGGTGAAAAGATTAGCCTTTGTGAAGATGCTCTGACAGTTAAAGCAAAAAACTTCATGGCAAGTCACAAGCGTTCTTGGGAAATAATAGGAGATGTCTGGGCTGCTTTTTAACGCATGAATGATCTTTTTTTTCCTGCATAAAGAGTTGAAGTGGCTGTAGAACTTTTTGATAGTGCTAGAAAATATCAGAATGAAAAAGTGCTTCTTATTCGGTGTCGAGGTGATACCTTTACTGGCCTGATACCTTTACTAGTGATTCATGTGAAAAGCCCAAGGTGGTTCTCTTAAGCCCTGCCCGTCCCCCTGCTGGCTAAGCAAATACTTTTGCCGAAAACCCAAAATGCTCTCGAGACGGGTGCGGCAAGCAGGTATGTGTTGCCGCTGACGACTTTCGCTTGAGCTTTATTTCTCGTGTCACATGAATTGCTCTGTAGTTTCCTTGGTGTTTTGTATCGCACCGTGCAGGGGTAGCAGTACTATTTTTTTACGGAAAAATATAGCGAGTGCATGCTGGTCGAACAAAAGTACGTGTTAGTGCGTAGTAGTCTCTCAGTTGCGTTGAAGTTGTTGTGAGAACATGCCGCTATGAGACTTTGATTCAAAGGCCGGCCCTTTAAGGCTATGTACGCGCAAAAATGCTTGATGTGGGCAGTACGGGTTGTTTGCTTGGTTTTGTACGCAATGTGGGCATGTCTTTCACGCGAGAACCAGTGGGATAGCGATGAATAACCTTGAGAGAAAATCAATGATGATGTCGCCTCAGGTCAAATTGAGGGCTAGAAAAGCTCTGGCTGATCTGGACGATATGAGGCTTCAGCAATTACTCGAGACAGCACGGCGTGTGGAGCGTTATGCAGTGGGGCGGTCGGAACAAGCTGTTGCCAATGCTCTAGGGAAGCCTTTAGTATTTGTTACCGTTATGATTACGTTTTATAAATCGGCAGGTTTGCTTGAAACAAAGCGAGCGAGAGCAAAATTCCTGAGGACGTACGGGAAGAAAAAAGTTCGAATGCTATACAATGCGCTTGATGCAATTCGTTAGGAAAACGCCGACAAATCGCTGGTGTCATTGCAGGCAATGTTCGTGACAGTTCAGCGTTTGAGCCTAACAAGCAAGGTCTATGCTCTCATTGTTTCAAAGGCAATGGTTTATGTAGTTTCGTCACCTTGAATTCTTTGCATAACAACCATCAGCAGTATTCAGAATCGGATCAGGCAAGGAGATCATCATCCCCACTGTTGATAAAAATTTGCTTTTTGAAATGGCCTCCGAATATTTCTCCGTGCAGATGCCGTGTCGGCTGTTGAAGATTGCGATACGGATACTAGAACGCGAAAGGATTCTCGATTGAGGTACTATTCAGGCATCATTCTCGGTCTCTGGTTGTGCTCAATGCTCTTTGCGGTTGGAGAGGCACTGCCAACGGCGCTCGGTGATGAAGTGCTAGGCGACGTCGACGCTGCAGGGAAAGTCCTCAAAGCGTGGGAGGACGAAGGAGAGCAGTCTAGTCAAAGGCTGTTACATATCATTGTCTGGCGTTGTCGCGATCGAGACTTTTGCGCCGGGTATCGCGACCGTCTGCAGCGAACCATGCTCCATATACAAAGTTTCTACCGCAATGAAATGTGGCGGCATGGTCTCGGGAAACGCTCATTCAACCTTGACATGCAGTCCAATGGCGAACTGGTGATACACGAAGTTGTTGGAGCAAATGACTGGAAGCATTATAAAAAATCGGATGGGGAAAGAATCAAGAAAGAGTGCGATCCTGTTCTTAGGAAAAAAGGAATTCGTATAAATCAAGAGACTGTCATGATTTTCACAAATCTTGCAGAATGGAATCCAGAAAAGAAAACCTTCTTGCATAAAAGTCCCTATTACGCTCGCGGGGATTGGCGGGGAGGGGTTGCCTGGCAAGTTGATAGTGAAGAACTTGATGTTACGAATCTTGTCAAAGAAGTGCCGGTAATTACCGATGGTGAGTACGGCCGTATTTCTTTAGGGAAGCACAATTCGATTTTTATCGGTGGTATAGCTCACGAACTTGGGCATGCATTAGGTCTCCCGCATTGCCGCGGTGATGAGGATGAAATTTGCGATGGTACGGCATTAATGGGTAGTGGGAATCGTACGTACGCTGATGAAGTAAGGAATGAAGGCAGCGGAACGTTCTTGTCTCGTGCTCATGCGCTACGGCTCGCTTCACATCCACAATTCTCAAATTCAATCAAGAATTTCGGGGATACGGGGCAGGCAAGGTTTGATGGTCTCACAGTTGTCTTGGGTGAGGATCAGAAGTCATTTCAAGTTCAAGGCAGAATTCGTGGGAAGCCGCCAGTATATGGGCTTGTTTGTTACCTCGACCCTGATGGTCGTGGGGACTATGATGCCTCGGCTTCTACAGCATCGCCCGATCAGCAAGGCAGGTTTAGCATTGGTTGTAACAGTCTTGAAGCTGGGAAGGCGGCGAGCATGAAGTTGGTTGCTTGTCATGTCAACGGTGCGGTCACAAGAATCCAGTTTCCCTATGCAGTTGCAAAGAATGGTTTTGCTGATGTCGCTGTTATGGAATGTCTTTTTGAGCTCGAAGAATTTTCGAAGGTACTCGCTGAACAAGGTGTTGAAGCCGCAAGGCAATTTGTGCCTCAGGATAAACGAATATCTAGGTATGCCACTTCTGTGTTGCATGGCCGTGCACAGAACCGAAAAACAGTACAACCAGGCCGTGTCGTTAAAACGGTTGTATCACTGTTTCTTTCACGGGCTAAACCGAAGCACGCTGCCGTAGGTTGGCTGATTCCTTCATATGATAATTTGCCACGACAGAATCCGTGGCTTGAGTCTGCTGGAAAACTCTTTGAAACGGGAATCTATGCGCATGCGCCGTCTAAATATCATTATGTTCTCGATGGCGCGTGGCAACGGCTTCGTGGAGAATGTGGCCTTCCGAGCCAGAGAACTGGCTCGGTTGTCTTCGTAATTTCTTCTGATGGTAGAGAAGTGTTTCGATCATCTGTTGTTAATCCCGGCACAACAGAATCGTACGACATTGATCTCACGGGGGTAAATGAAATCATTCTGGCTACAGAGGACGCGGGTGATGGGAAAACCGGAGACTGGGGCATGTGGCTTGGGCCAGAGTTGTCTCGTTAAGAGATCAGGGTGTAATCCCAAGAGACATCGTGCCTAGAAGTTTTTGAGTCCAGGTATCAATAAGAGGAAAAGAATAGTCACACAGGCAGCCATCAAAATCCATAGTCCAATATGGGTCATAGTTTTTCCGGATTGGCTATCGACTGTAACTACATGAGGTAACGGATGTCTTTCGTGATGCTTTAATACAATTTTGCCTGAAAAATTATCAAATTCTGAATCGACTTCACAGGGGATTTCACGGAGACCTCGAAGGTAGAGGTCGCCTTTGTATATGGCAAATTGCTGGGCTTGTGAGTGCGATAGATTTTTAAGCGCACCAAACGACATGCTCTTGCCTGAATGTTGCATAAGAGCAGCTAGTGTCGCAGAGTTAGGGTTGGTGAGCCCATTTACAGAAATTCGGCCGCGATATTTTGAGAGGACAGTAGCCTCTTGTATTGATAGATCGCTTAGGCCACCAAGTGATAGTCCCCGACCAGTGTGTCGTGTTAAGATTTCAAGAACTTCAATATCAATATGGCGAAGGTTATCGAGATACAGAGTGCGGCCTTGATGGCTAGCTAAAGTGCTTGCTAGAGAATTATTAAGGTATCGAATTCCATTCAACCGGAGAGCGTCAGATGTTTGGACGAGATTTTTTGCAATTTCAGGCTGAATTGTTTGGAGGCTACTGATGGCCCATTGTCCTCCTCGGTGGCTCAACCATTTAGCGATCCGAGGATCATTTAGTTTGGTGAATGTAAAGCTGTCTCGTGCAGCTAATCGTAAGGCCCTTCTCTCTTCAAGGGTAAAAGTGAATAGATCGACAGGCCAGAACGTTACACAAAATCTTTCTACTGCGACGCGGTATCGCCTCCACCTGGTCAATAGTGATTGGAAAATGGTCTGACGAGTTTTATGCTCGGACTGAAAAAATCTATCCTGGTGGCTGGGGGCAGAACGCTGTTCAGCGGTTGCACTGCCTCGTTCCCATTCGACAAATCCGCTTCTGTCCTCATGAATCTGATTCGTTTGACAGCCCGGACAGGACACGATTTGAACTGGTGCAGCTTGAAAAAGAATGCCGCAGTTTGGGCACGTTCGCCATTTGTCACTTGTTGCGGGTAGCAAATGTACCTGTGATGCCTGGCAGCTTGGACATTGTGATATCTGTCCGTTTTCCGATTGAAACGTATGCTGGCAGCAGGGGCATGTTTGTGTGGTGTTAATCAATCAGGCTGCCTAGTTGTCATTCGGTCTTCACGCTTTGCTGTATCCGGACCAATTCCTAGTACTTTACACAATAAGGGGCCCTTGAGACCCCCCCCACGAGAGTGGACTTCTGTATGCCGCATACGGGCGTGCGAGCGTGTTGTTCCCAGCTTCGAATGCCCGAGGCATTAAAAGGCTTTTCTTGAGCGAATCTAAGAGTTTTGAGTTGGCAGTGAGCACTTGGCGTGTTACAACAGAGCCGTTCGACCGATCCACGTTTGCACTCCGAATCGTCCGGGAGTTGCGGCCTGTGCGTTTGGCGTGAGTCACAGTCGATTATTTTTTTCAACTCCCGACGGTTTTGAGGTTGCAAGGTTTATGTCCCGGAAGATTTACGTGGGAAACCTCCCATGGTCGACCACGTCTGCCGACTTAGAGGCAATGTTCGCTGAGCATGGTCCGGTTAGTTCAGCTGAAGTTATTTCCGATCGTGAGACCGGTAGGTCACGCGGTTTTGGTTTTGTTGAAATGGAATCTGAAGAGGGTATGCAGGCTGCTGTAAATGCTCTTAACGGACACGAGATGAACGGTCGTCCACTGACTGTTAATGAAGCTCGCGAGCGTACTCCACGATCAGGTGGTGGCGGTGGCGGTGGCGGCGGTCGTGGTTACGGTGGCGGCGGTGGCGGCGGCGGTGGTCGCGGTTACGGCGGTGGCGGCGGTGGCGGCGGCGGTGGCCGTGGTGGCTACGGCGATCGATATTAGAAATCTGCCATTATAATTTGAGCAAAAGCTCAATTGAAAATCTGTATGAATCGGGGGGCTTCTCGTGTGAGACAGTCCCCCGTGCAATACGGAATGACTAAGTCTGTCTTTTTTGCTGGTATAACGATTTGAAGTGGCGGCATGGAACGAGCCATAATCTAAAAAGTATGGATAAGAGTATTCGTTCGATGTCAATTGATTAATGTACGAACAACCGTGATGTGAAAGTAAATATTAGATGAGTCCGCTGCCCGGCAAGAAAAAGTTTTCCAAAGCGCCACGAAAACGGGCTAAGCCAAAGCCCAAAGCGAAGAGAAGAGACCCTATTTTTATTGATGGGGTTCGTCCTCGACCGATGTATGTCGACTACAAAGATCTTGAACTCATTGGCAAAATGGTGAATAGACAGGCAAAAATTATTGGCCGTCGAAAAACTGGTTGTACTGCCGTAAGTCAACATGCTGTTACGCAAGCAATAAAACGTGCTCGATTTATGGCTCTTTTGCCCTACGTTGCTGACTGAGACGGTAGGTTTACATGACAGGCGAACCCACCCCCAGTTTGTGGTTTAGGTGTCGTCGCATAGTAGAATTTCGCGACACCGATGCGGCTGGAATAGCACATTTTTCGGCATTTTTTTTCTGGATGGAGTCGGCTGAGCATGAGTTTCTCCGGGAACTTGGATTACGAGTTGTGGATAACAATCCGAAGGATGCAGAAACACTCCTTCGTGACTTGCCGCCAGGTGAAGAACATCGAAAAGGCTTAGAGGTTAGTTGGCCCCGGGTTTCGGTTTCTGCTGATTACAAAGCTGCTGTTCGGTTTGGTGATAACCTTGATGTATTTATTGCCGTCGCTAAACGAGGGACATGCAGTCTTTCATACCAGTTCCGCTTTGAGAACTCCGGGTCTCTTGTTGCGACAGGAACAGTTGTCGTTGTGAGATGCCTTATGCGACAGGGCCTTAAGCCTTTGCCAGTAAAGATTCCTGAAGACATTCTTGAGCAGATGAAATCCTATCAACTGCCAGATAGTGACGCGTAGAGATTGTCTTGCGACTTATGAGTCAGGGTGTGTATTTTTATGCTTGAAGCACGATCATTATCAAAGTCATTTCCAACCCCGACTGGCCGACTGAGTGTTTTGTCTGATGTCAGTCTTTCGGTCACCGAACGAGAACGGATTGTTGTCATGGGGCCAAGTGGTTCTGGCAAAAGCACGTTGCTAGCAATTTTAGGTGGACTCGAAGAACCGACTTCAGGCAATGTTGAACTCGATGAAGTCAATCCGTACACATTGAATGGGAGTCGACGTGCAAAGTTTCGGAATCAACAGATAGGTTTTGTCTTTCAGGATCATTGCCTGCTCGAGTCTTGTACAGCACTCGATAATGTTTTGTTGCCAGCGTTAGCAGGAGGGCGAGTCGATGATTCTCTTGTGGAGCGGGGACAATTCTTATTAGATCGCGTAGGTTTAGATAGAAGGTATAGGCATCTTCCGTCTGAACTTTCTGGTGGAGAGCGTCAAAGGGTTGCGGTAGCTCGCGCTCTTCTGTTGCGGCCGACTCTGTTGCTTGCAGACGAGCCAACGGGTCAGCTTGATTCGGCCTCAGCGATACATGTTATTGATCTTCTCACGGAACTTGTTGACGAAACGGGCAGTCTACTTTGTATCGTGACCCATGATGAATCAATAGCAGAACGTATTGATGGATGTCCACAAGGACGTCGCTTGCATTTATTTGATGGCCGCCTCATAGCATGAAGAACCCTTTGGATAGTCTTTGCCGCCCTGTTCGCTCAGCCTCTGGGTTGTCGGGTAGGTGTGTCTGGCAATGGTGGCCACAGTTGGTGGCTCTTGCTACGACTGCCGCTGTAATCAGCGTGGTGATTAGCGGTAGCCTGGGTGTTGGTGATGCGATACAGCATGGGCTCCAACGCATGTCGAGCCAGCGATTAGGTGGCATTGTTGCTGCAGTAGTTGGGCAAGAACCCTTTCAGAAAGAATTTTCAGAAAGACTGTCTTCCTCGTTGCGGAAAGAAGTTAGTTCTGATGTTCCTGGCTGCGGTACAAATCTTGTTCCGGTAATTTTCACAGAAATTACTGTTGAGCGGCCGATGCGCATTGGCCAGTCGCGAGCCTCTACAGGAGCAACATTACTTGGCTGCGATCAACCATCTGATCTTCATTTTGACATTCCAACTACAAATAGTAAGGGGGTTCAATTAAGCCAACGGGTGGTGGATTTACTTAACGTGCAGGTTGGAGAATCAGTTGTCTTGCGTGTTACTGAACGGTCGGGCGTGCCCTCGGACCTGCCTCTCGGACGTCGGCAAGGTGCTAGTCGTAGTCGCCGAGTCGTGCTTGTTGGGATTCTTCCGTCAGGAAGCGTGGGAGATTTCTCACTTTCGGCAACAGAGCCGCCTGCGGGTGTTGCTTTAGTCTCATTAGCTCTTGCGGAACAACTTCTCGACTGGCCCGACAAGAGGAACGGAGTTTTTTTTGTCGGTCGCTCCTGTGCTCTATCCCTTGTTGGCCAATTAAGCCGGTACTTAGCACCATCGTTAGCTGATATAGGGCTTTCGTTTGAGCCTTCTTTATTTGGTGGGGGTCTAGGTCTCACCAGTCGGAGACTGGTTCTTGAGCCAGCTGTGGATGCTGCGGCAGAGCACGAATTGAGGGGTTTTGGAGGGGTTCCTTCACTTGTCTTTCTGGCGAATGAGATTTATCAGGAGAGCGGCACGCCTGCTGGAAGTGTCCCATATTCAACGGTCCTTGGAATCGAAGATACAACACATCCCGCAGGCGATCTTGTTGATATGAATGGAGAATTGTTGGCGAAGCCAATTGGTGATGAGGTCATCATCAATCGCTGGCTTGCTGATGACCTTGCTGCTCAGGGCAACCCTGTTTCGATTGGTGACAAACTAATTGTTCGTTCTTTCATTCCAGAGACTATTCATGGCAACGTGACTGAGCAGGTTCACCATTCCCGGGTCTGTGGTATTGCAGAAATGAGTGGGCTGGCGATCTCGCAGGATGTTGTGCCTACTGTAGAAGGCGTTACTGATGAAGAATCTATCGCTGATTGGGACCCCCCCTTCCCTTTCGAGCGCGAACGTGTTCGCACGACTGCACCACATGACGAGGACGATAAATATTGGAAGCAATATAAAGCTTCGCCGAAAATATTCATGCCGTTACAAAGAGCTCGTGACATCGCGGGTAGTCGTTTTGGGCAGACAACGGCTTGGCATCTTCCTCCAGTTTCTGCGGAAAAACAGCATGAGTTAGGCCGTAAACTTGCTGCGGGCATCCCACCTGAATCGGTAGGCTTGCGAGTTCTTCCTTTGGGAACTCTTGCGAATAATGCTGCGAAGGGCTCAACGCCTTTTGGCATACTATTTCTGACACTCTCGAGTTTTCTTCTTGTTGCTGCAGTCATTCTGCTGTGGTTGTGTTTTGGGCTGCTTGTCACAGCGCAGCATCAGACACTCGGTGTGCTCGCTGCAATCGGTTGGCGGCCAAGGCAGGTTGCAACATTGCTTGCTTCTGTCGCAGGAATACCGATTGGAATTGGGATTTGTGTTGGTGCCGTGATTAGCCCTTTGTGGTCCGAGATACTTTTGTTGCAGTTGAGGCAGGCGTGGATTCAGAAAATTGGTGGTGAAACAGCCCGCATTTTTTCTTTTGGGACGATAAACGCATCGACCTTGCTGGTTGGGGCGATACTTACAGGATCTATCGCTATGGCTGCGGTTTATACAGCGGCTTTGAGAACTGGATGCCAACCACCGTTACGACTTCTCCGAGGCAGTGGATTCGGCCTTACAGGCTTGCCTTTCTGGTGCCGCCCGAATCGAGTCATTCGATCTTTTGTTGGGTTAGCCATAAGAAATATTTTGCGGCGTCCGATCCGAAGCCTAGCAGTCGTTCTCATGGTCGCTCTTGCGGAATTCCTAGTCGTATTCGTATCAGGCTTTGAGTTGGTGGAATCGGTGAGCTGGGAAGAAACAGACTCTCCTACAGGTGGATGGACCTATATTGCGCAATTTGCATTTCCCACGAGTGTCGATCCAAGTATTGCAGCAACTAATTATCTGCTTAATCTCAGTGAACAAGAATCAGACTTGCTCGGGAAATCAACGGTTGCACTCCTTCGTGCCAACGAGGGTGATGATGCGAATTGTGCAAGTCTTTTTGCAACAAAAAATCCACGTGTTGTCGGATTATCAGATGCTTTTCTTGAGCGTGGTGGGTTTCGGTTTGCGGGTCATGTTGACATGCTCGAAAGACACAAGAATCCATGGCAGATATTACGGTCGACTGAGTGGGATGCAGCCGAAATTCCTATCATTGTTGATGCGGCGACTTCTCAGTGGGCTTTAAAGCTCGGAGGAGTCGGGTCAGTCATAAGGTTGAACACGGTTACCGGCGAGGTGTGGAAAGATGATAGTTCTGATACGAATCCGGTTGAGGTTCAATGTCGCATAGTAGGGCTTCTTGAGCCCAGTATTTTACAGGGCATGATTCTCATGAGTGAAGCTAATTTTGTGAAACTCTTTCCCTTCCAGAGTGGGTACAGAATGGCATTCGTTGATACACCGGTGAAGCTTCAAGGTGATACGGACGTAGAGGGCATGCCTCAAGCGGAACAGGCGATCGCTGCTGCTTGGGGAGATTTTGGTGTGCGTGTCGAGGCAGCAAGTAATCGACTCCAGAGACTTTTCGCAGTCCAGAACACGTTCCTTGCTGGCTTTCAAAGCCTTGGGACCATCGGCCTTTTGCTTGGCACAGTCGGAGTTGCAGCAGTTGGTATTCAGGGAGTTCTAGAACGACGAAACACGCTTGCCATTCTGTTGGCAATAGGATTCAATCAAAACCGTCTTGGGTTCGTTCTTTGGCTTGAATCCATGATTCTTGTTTTGATTGGTATTGTGATCGGTGGGTTCGGTGGTTTTCTTGCTGCTTTTCCGTTTATAAATAGCACCGAGCAGGTGCTCCCCTGGGGATGGTTGTTGGTGTCGGCTGGAGGGACGCTTGTTGCTGCTACGATCGCAAGCCTGTGCGTGGTTCTGTGTATGCCGGTCGCCAAACTGCCGGTAAGTGAATAGCAATTTTGAACTGTGTTTGCACCGTGAGCGTGATAGGCGGTAGGGTTGGTTTGGAAAGTCTGTGAAAAATTCTATTCATGAGTGCGGATGACAAGCGATCTGTAACGATGCATATTGCAATAATATTACCGCGATGGGTTGGTGATCTTGTCATGACAACACCTATGATTCGTGCAGTAAGGCAGCATTTTGGTCGTGATGCTAAACTCACTGCAGTTGTAAAGCCATTATTTCAAGATCTTTTGGCTGGAACAGAATGGTTTGATCAATTCATCGCATACGATCGTCACGGTAAAAACCCTGAGTCCCGATTTCAGCGGGCGGCAGCAAGACTATCGTTTGATCGTCCGGATATAGCGCTGCTTGTACCGAATTCTCTTTCGTCAGCGGCCCTCGCATGGTGGGGTGGATGTAAGAAGCGGGTTGGATATGCCCGCCATGGTAGAAGATTTCTGCTCACTGATCCTATTATTCCCGTTCGCCATGGTTGGCACGTGGTTCCAATGTCTACAGCACAACATTCAATGGATCTTGCGGAACGAATAGGTGTTCCCCGGCAACCGTTGGAGCTTGAGTTAGCCACGCTGTCGGAAGATGAATCTAACCTGAATTTACTACTTAGTGGATTCTTTGAGGGTTGGACGAGTAGTGAAACTCGTCCACTGTTTGTGTTCAATGACAATTCAGCGTTCGGACCAGCTCGATCGTGGGGGGAAAAGAAGTTTATTTCTCTTGCAAGAGAGTTGCTTGAGTCTTATCCAAATGCTCGGATTATTGTGCACTGTGGACCAGGTGATCGTGATGAAGCTCGTGTGATCGAATCATCACTTCATGACCCAAGGGTCCGGAGTCTTGCCGATGTGAAGCAACTGCCTTTCGGATTATCCAAGGCATTGTTGCGTCGCGCATCAGTCGTGATTAGTACGGATAGTGGCCCTCGGCATATTGCCGCTGCATTTCGGACGCCAACTGTGGTTCTTCTGGGTCCCATGGATCCACGGCTTGGCAGGTCAGACCAGGAAAATCTTGTAGAATTACGAAAAGAACTGCCATGTTCACCGTGTGGGCAACGCACCTGTCCACTTGAGCATCATGACTGTATGGTAGAGCTTTCGGTTCATGATGTAGCACGTGCAACACGTGATCTGCTCAATCGAGTTTCACGTAAGGGCATAGCCCACTGATCAAATTTGGAGAATCTTGAATGACTCATGTGTTTGGAATGCTCGCAGCCATCGCTTTGACAGCTATCTGTTGGGGCGTGTACGGACCAGTCCTCCATTTCGGACGAGATGCGATGCAATCAGCATTGCGGCCCTTTGTTTGCGTTGGACTCGCATACTTCCTGATTGCTGTCATAGCGCCGGTGGCATTGCTGTTGCGAGGGGGGGAGAAAGGAAGCTGGACATCAACTGGTGTGCTATGGAGCATGTTTGCAGGAGTAGCAGGGTCACTTGGTGCACTCGGAGTCATTCTCGCGCTCACTGCTGGTGGCAATCCGATCTATGTCATGCCGCTAGTCTTTGGAGGAGCGCCTGTTGTGAACACGCTTATGAGCGCGTATCTCAACAAATCGTTCTATCAGCTCAAAGCACCTTTTCTTGCTGGCTTAATTCTCGTCATTACTGGCGCTGTCACAGTACTAATCTTCAAGCCACAAGCACATGCCAAGCCTAACCCACCATCGGTTGCTGCGGCAGTTGAGTCCGGGGCTGGTGACACAGCCGGGGCTGGTGACACAGATGGTGTAGAAAAAAAAGCGGAGCATTTTATTGAAATACTTCTAGCAGTTTGTCTCGCACTTCTGAGTTGGGGAGTCTATGGGCCGGTGTTGCATAAAGGTCAGGCCGCGATGGGGGGCAGTCGTTTTCGGCCATTGATCTGCATTGGGATAGCGTATTTTTTGATTGCTGTACTCGTGCCACTGGCGCTCCTCCAGCCTCTCGGTGATAAGGGTAGTTGGAGTCTTGTTGGTATTGCCTGGAGTACAGCTGCCGGTTCACTTGGTGCAATCGGTGCTCTGGGAACAATCCTGGCCTTCGCCTGCGGGGGTAAGCCGTTTACTGTTATGCCTGTAGTATTTGGTTGTGCACCAGTGATTAACACGTTGACTACATTGAGTCTTTCGCACACTCCGACATCTGCCCTCAGTCCATTCTTTCTTGCAGGGATTCTCATCGTTGGAGTTGGCGCGGCAACGGTGCTAACGTTTGGTCCACGTGGACAGGCACCACCAAAGATTGCTTAGCTAAGTAGTTATGCGGTGCCATCTGGTGTGGGTTACGCATAGTTCGTGGGTTACATATTGATCCGAAGCAACTTTATGTTCCTCGGGTATTGCCAAACCAAGAAATATGGTGTCTTTGGCAAAACTGGAACCCAAGGCTTTCGCATGCCAAATATAGCCAATCGGTTTCTTTTTGAAGCTGTGCAAGCGTAACCCCTTGAGGCATGAGGTAAACATGACGTGCTTCACTCGATCGAGGACGAATACCGAGTTCCCCCAGCCATAAGAGTGCTTCATCAAGGTCAGCGGGTGAATCAATAACGAATTTGATTTGGCTCGGCGTGGCACGCAGACGCTGAATAATGTCATCACGACGACGGCGATCTTCATGTCGTCGCTGCCATCCGGTTTCAGGAGCGGGCGTCGAAGACTGTAATTTTGGGCTCAGAGACATGAGGTTCGCTGCTGGTGGTCCGTCGTCTGGTATCACGGTAGCTGCTGTCTCAATTGTGATGTGCTGTTTGCTTTCTTTGAGTCGGCTACAAAGGAGATTGATCTCCGGTGAGAGAAGAGGCTCGCCCCCAGTAATGACAACGTGCTTAAGCCTGTGATTAAGCACTTCTTCAACTACATCGGTGACACTTCGATTTGTCCCGGTTGGGTTCCAAGATGTAAAAGGTGTATCGCACCATGAGCAGCGGAGGTTACATCCACTTGTCCGTACAAAGACACTTGGTGTTCCCGCAAGTCGACCCTCACCCTGCAGTGATGAGTACACCTCAGCAATCTGAACCACGGGTTTGTTCCTCTTGTTGGGGCATGAAGGCGAGTGTTCGTGGGTCGGGCCGATTCACGGCTTTAAATCCAGCTGCACGGATTAAGCACGAATCACATTCGCCACAAGGTGCACCATTATTCATTGGGTCGTAACAGCTTGTAGTGAGCCCGTAGTCAAGGTGAAACGAGATCCCTAGGCGAATGATTTCGGGCTTCGTAAGTGAAACCAGTGGTGCCAGTATTTCAAATGTAGTGCCCTCGACTCCTAGTTTTGTTGCTAGGTTGGCGAGTGTCTTAAATGCTTCAAGGTATTCTGGCCTGCAATCTGGGTATCCACTATAGTCGACAGAATTCACGCCAAGAACGAGTGATGAAGCATTACGTGTCTCGGCAAGCGCCAGAGCGAGTGATAGGAATACTGTGTTGCGGGCGGGCACGTAGGTCGGAGGAATTTCATTACTTCTGATTTTTTCGCATCTGTTTTTTGGCACTGCAATAGAAAAATCAACAAGCGCACTTCCCCCGAATGAAGCCAAATCAATTTTAAGTGTGACGTGATCATGAATTCCCAAAGACTTTGCCACATCACGAGCGGCACACAATTCGATGCGGTGCCGCTGGCCATAGTCGAATGAAATTGCTGTCACGGAGTACCCTTCGGAGATCGCCCATGCTGCAGCTGTTGCCGAATCAAGCCCGCCTGAAAGGAGAACTATAGCCCTGCCTTTTCGTGCTGCTTTGTTCATGGCACAATCCCTTCTATGAATACCTTAAACACAACACTTTCTCCGAAGCCATCTCAGGACCTGCTTGAGACCTTTGAGAATCAATTCCCTGAACGTGATTATCTTATAGAAATCGTTTGTCCAGAATTTACCTCCGTGTGTCCAAAAACAGGTCAGCCTGACTTTGGGACACTCACATTTCGTTATATTGCAAACAACCGTTGTGTTGAGTTAAAGAGTCTGAAATTATACCTTCAGGCGTATAGGAATGCGGGAATCTTTTATGAAAATGTGAGTAATCAAATTGTCGAAGACCTTGTAGGCATTCTTGAACCGAAGCAATTTACACTCGTTGCTCAATTTACCCCTCGGGGTGGTATATCGTCGTGCATCACTATCTCTGAGCCTGAGGGGCAGCATCTTGCAGCAGCCAAATGATTTCGCAATGTGTAACTGCTGCGGGTTAATATCTTAAAACGTTTTTCATTTGTCCTACAGGATATTTTTCTGCAATGTCTCGATCATCTAGTCACGTTCTTCTTTCAGCACTTGCTGACGAGTCTGCTTTCGATTTAACGGCTGTAGAACAATTTACCGCGATGGCGGCGGTTGGTCTTGAATATTACAGTTTGCGCTTCATCGACGTGGGCAAAGGGATAAAAAATGTAATGGATTTGACGAAAAGTGAAATCCAGAAGGTGCGGCACTTAGAAGATAAGTATGGTCTTAACGTTGCTTCCATTGCTTCACCAATTGGAAAGGTGAAATTAATTGATAAACGTGACGGAACAAAGAATCAATATGTTCCTTTTAAAAAATACCTACAGAAGGATGTAGCGAAAGCGTGTGATCGGGCACATGCGTTTGAGACAAAACTTATTCGAGGTTTTTCTTTTTATCCTCCCAAAGGCGAATCTCCAGAAGTGTATTTGGAACAGGCTGTTGACCAGATTGGTCAGATTGCCGAAGCTTGTCACCGATCAGATCTCACATTTGGCCTAGAAGTTGAGGCGAATTTGGTGGGGCAGAATGGTGACCTGCTTGCTGAGATTCATCGTCGTGTCAATCATCCAGCGTTAGTGCTTGTTTTTGATGCGGCCAATTTGCTTGTCCAAGGCTTTTCAACGCAACAGATATTCAATCAATGGAAAGCCATGAAGCCCGGTCTTGGGTGGGTTCATATTAAAGACTATCGAAAGGTAACATCGTCCATGCGAGGCAAGCATGTTGACGAGGATATGCTTGCTTATTTTGTGCCCGCTGATTGTGGCGCGGGGGGGCATGAGAAGATCCTGCAAGATCTTAAAGGAATGCTTCCTGGACTAACTCGCCGTCTCAAACGTCGTGGAATTCCAGGTGTCTTTCTTGATCTTGAGCCACATGTGCGAGGCGGTGGTCAGTTCGGAGGCACAAGCGGTCCCGACGGTATGGGAATCGCAGTACGAAGTCTCTGCGGACTTCTTGACAAAACTTCGGTAAAATATCACCTCAGAGATTTTAGTGATCTCCTCGCGGCGCGAGGTATGTAGAGTGGCCCACGTCACAAAATAATTCTCTGTTACGTCTGGAAAAGTACTTATGGCTGAAACAACAGAACCGGGTAGCTATTTCGTCGCCAATTATCCGCCATTTGATCGTTGGGATGAGAATGCTGTTCCGCACGTAGTGAGCGCATTCGATGCGGTTGCCACCGATGCGGATCTAGGACTGTATCTTCACATCCCGTTCTGTAGGAAACGATGTAAGTTCTGTTATTTCCGTGTGTATACTGACGTTTCAGCAACTGATGTTGAGCGATACTCCAACGCAGTGATCCATGAGGCCCGCCTCGTTGCTGAACAGAAAGCTATTCAGGGCCGCGTCTTGAAGTATGTTTATTTTGGTGGTGGCACGCCATCATTTCTCAGTGTCAAGCAACTCCAGCGACTCGTTGGTGGTCTGCACGAAAGTTTTGGTTGGAACGAAGCCGAAGAAGTCACTTTCGAATGCGAGCCGGGAACACTGTCTGAGCCAAAGGTCACGGCGCTTAAACAGTTAGGCGTCACCCGCGTTTCTCTGGGTGTTGAAAATTTTGATGATACTATTTTGGAGACGAATGGACGCGCGCATCTTTCGAATGAGATTTTTCGTGCATGGGAATGGATTCAAAACGCGGGCTTTCCAAGCACCAATATTGATCTTATTGCAGGCATGGTCGGAGAGACAACGGAGTCCTGGCAGAAAACAGTTGAAACAGCACTCAAACTGGCTCCTGATAGTCTGACGATTTATCAGATGGAGCTGCCGTATAACACTGTCTTTGTTAAAAGTAGTAAAGACAATGGAGAGGCTGTTTCAGTGGCTGACTGGCCTACCAAACGTGCTTGGGTTGACTGGGCCTTCAATCGCTTTGTCGAAGCGGGCTACTCGATATCAAGTGCATACACATTAGTTCGAGACTCAAAAAACGTGAAATTTCGGTATCGTGATATGTTATGGGAGGGTAGTGATCTCGTTGCGATTGGTGTCGCGAGTTTTGGGCATCTCTCAGGAATACATTATCAGAACAAGACTCACTGGGATGACTATCTGGCAGCTATTGATGCTGATCAATTACCACTTGGACGTGGCTTCGTTGCAGAATCACGAGAGTTGCTCATTCGGGAACTCGTGCTTGGTCTCAAAAAAGGCTCAGTTGACACAGCCCGCCTCTGTACGAAATACGGTATAGACCCACTTATTGAGTGGGCTGGAGTGTGGAGCGATTTGGGTGAAAAAGGATTTTTCGAACCAATCGAAACGAATGATTTTCCCACGCTGACGCGGCAGGGATTGCTTCAAGTGGACTCGCTACTCCACCATTTTTTTGACAAGTAAAAGCGAGATATGGCATCTGAGTTGTCGCTTCGGTTAGAATTCAAGACAGAAAACGTGCTTTTAGGGTGCGTTCTCGCTCACGGTGTCCTTGCAAAACGATTATTTTGAGGACTTTGAGGCTACTTTTTGAAAAATTCAGTGGCGTTACTCTTTCGAGGTGTCTGCGGTTAATGAAAAAACGACGTCCACAGGAGTTTTCAATGCCGTCCACCGTGGGTCAGCCGGAGAACCAACTCCGATCAAAACAGAATGTACCCACACCAGCTAACGCAGACGTGGCTGTCGAGCGGGTGCCGCCTAGTAAAGCTATGCGTGAGCGATTGAGAGCCTTGTCTTCGGATATGGTTGCGTCCTGGTCGTGTGAGGGGTTGCCGGCAGAGGTGAAATCGCGTGATGGCTTGCGTAAGAAAGCTGCGGATCTTGTTGAGAGAGCACAGGCCGATACATCGTTTGTTGGCTGGACAATGGTCACGATTCTTTCGGAGGTGTGGCGGTACCAGATTGCATCTACTGCTGCAGGTCAGCGATTATTGCTACTACCGGACTGTCCAACTGCAAAAGAATCAGTGACGGATGAAAGTTGTCCCGTGGTTTGTGGGCCGAGTTGTGGCATTAGTACCATTTGGTCCGCTGCGCATGACAGTGGATGGGTTGTTGAATCCAGCAGAGGCGCCGTGGCGGCAATAGGAAGCCTTTTAACGGGCCAATATCAAGGCATACTTGGTGTCGCAGAATTACATGACCTCGAAAAGGCATTTGGAATGCTTCCGGCTTTTGCATTCCCAGTTGCCGCAGTACCATTTCAGAGAAGGGGCTGCTCGGAAGGCAAAACACTGACATGTAATCAAGGTCTTCTGAATGCTGGCATTGATGTTGAATGGGTGCTCAGTTTACTTGGAGTAGCAGGTGGAACATCCGGTCCCGTCGGCGACTATCTTCCCTTACTCCGTGAGGCCTCTGAGCTTTTTTCAGGTGAATCAATCAGTAAACTTGCGACGCAGTATCGTCTTGGAGACGGATTTGGCTCTGCTGTGAAATTCAATGGCGAACACAAACCTGACACAGGCAATTCACTTGACGTGACTGGTCGGCTTGCGGGTGAATTTTTAGGCCGCGGCGGTAAGTTCCTTCGTCCGTTCGTGACGCTCGCTGCTTATGATGCAGTGTGCGCTGATCTGCGCGAAGAGGGAAATGAACACGTGCCTGTTTTTGTCAGCCGCGACACGGCGAGAGCCGCTGCGGTTTCCATTGAAATTTTTCACAAGGCGTCTCTCGTACACGACGATATTGAGGATGGTGACACAACTCGTTATGGGAAGCCTACAGTGCATCTCGAGCATGGTATTCCAGCCGCTATCAATATCGGTGATTTTCTTGTAGGTGCCGGATACCGTTTAATTGCTGGATTAGATGGTTCACCGAGTGTTCGGAGTGACCTGCTCACGATCCTCTCTGATGCCCATGTGAGATTATCGCGAGGCCAAGGCGCTGAATTATGGTGGCGGGATATAGATGAGGATGTGACTTCCGCCGAATGTCTTGAAATCTATGGTCTGAAGACCTCCCCGGCGTTTGAAGCTGCGGTAGCAATGGGCATCCGTCTCGCTGGGCTTCAGCCTGCTGATGCCCTTTCCGTAAGTCAGTATGCCTTGCACGTTGGGACAGGGTTTCAGGTGTTGAATGATTTGAAAGATTGGCAGGGTGATCTTGAAAACGATAGGAGAGTCGCAGGTGATA
The DNA here is from genome assembly GCA_014238855.1 of Planctomycetota bacterium. Lineage (GTDB taxonomy): Bacteria > Planctomycetota > Planctomycetia > Pirellulales > UBA1268 > UBA1268. Next base: position 19,168 of record JABAAH010000001.1, on the reverse strand, counting down.
TTCTAGGTGGTCGACCGACAGTAATGTGGGCACTCGCACTTGAAAATTCAGATGAAGTCGGCCGGTTGGAATTATTACAATTGCGAAAAGCGTGTTCTGTCAAAGAAAGTTCTGTCGGCAAAGCTTGCTCGCCCGTACAGACAGCAAGGCGGTTGTATGGACAGGCCGGCGTGTTCAAAAAAGCTGCGAAAATCGTTGCGGTCGAAAGGAAACTGGCCGCTGATGCGATTAAGGACTGTCAATACTCGAGATTGCGAGAGGTTCTGGAATTCCTTCTAGATCTTGCTGTGCCCCAGCAAGCAGTAGATGACTTAGTAACTTCAAAAAGCGCTGTTTAAAGCACTGTTTCAATGAGTGGGTGCACGTTTCCGAAATTTGGCGTCATACTGTTGGTATGGTGAAACAAAATCAATCCTCCGCAGAAAAAAATGCCGCTCGCTGCGTTGAAAACCTCATTACTAAATTTCTTCCTCTGAAGGAATTTGGAAGCCTTTCAGTGGTTAATGCAAAAGATGTCGTTGAACCTTTTCATTCTCTGCTTGCGCACCACTCTCATATGACGGTGGCAATGGAGGATTTTCATGGACATGCGGTCTCACTGGATGTCGTAAAAGTTATGGCAGATGAGGTTGGCGGTGAAGTTTTTTATACAAGAGAAATCTTGCTCACAAGTCCGCAGTTTCAGACTGAAAAGTTTAGTTCTTTGCAGTGTGTGCGTGCTCCTTCCAACGCTCAGGAGTACGTCGTTCAATACGGTATTGTAAGAATCGCGGTCGATCGATTACCCAAAGACGTAGTCACTCGTATTCAGGCAGGCGGCACACCCTTGGGGCGAATATTGATTGAAGCTGATTTACACCGGGAGGTTCGCTGTGTGTCTTTATTTGAAGTTGTACCGGGTCCACATTTTTCCGAACTCTGCCTTGGTTTCAAACAAGGGATTATGTCACGCACGTATGGTCGTTTTGCAACTATCAATATCTCCTCAGAGCCCGTCATTGAACTTTTTGAGGTCGTGATTCCACCAGTCGAAGAGCAGTGATGAATTTTCGGCAATGGCGGGGCCTGTCATCGTGGGAATACTCAGGCGGAGGCCGTTTGTAAGAATACGAGATGGTGGCTGGATTCGTGAGTTAGGTGGTTTGTTCATAAATTTGGCTCAGCTGAGAAGAAAAGGTTTGAGTAAATGCAGTAGTTGTAAAAAACAGCGGGGTTTGAGGTGTTTTGTTGGTGTTGACTCACTACGTAAGATGTCAGTAGAGTTCGGCATCTGGCAAGGATGGCAGGCGGGGTAAGCCCTGCGGGCGACCTGTAAAGGTCGTTTGTTTCCTAGTTATCCTTTCAGGTAGTGCCTGGGCGATTTTCTCCGAGAAGGAATGCGGGGAGGTCTGGGGCCGATCGGTTGAGAAGGACCGATCGGTGGATCGAGCAGGATGCCGATCAATGGCAATCAGGAGGCCTTAGGAATCAACATCATGGCATAAGGGCCATGATGAAGAATCCGTTTTGACTAGCTAATAGTTGCTAGAGAGAGGGTGGTAGGGAGATGCAAAAGACTGTGTACACGACTGGTGAAGCCGCCAAAATTTGTAAGGTGAGCCAGCAGACGATTATTCGTTGTTTTGATTCTGGGCAGTTAAAGGGTTTTCGAGTTCCGGGTAGTCGTTTTCGACGTATTCCACGAGACCAACTATTTCTCTTCATGAAAGATAATGGTATTCCGACGGATGCATTAGAAAGTGGCCGTAGGAAAGTTCTTGTCGTTGATGACGACCAGGATCTTGTTGAACTCATCACTGATGTCCTGGAGCGTGATGGACGGTTCGAGACTCGCAGTGTCAATAATGGTTTTGACGCCGGCATGATGGTTAAGGATTATCGACCTGACCTGATCGTTCTTGATGTTATGCTTCCGGATATCAACGGGAAAGAAGTTTGTCAGAGAGTGCGTAGCGACTCTACTATGGATGATGTCAGAATCGTTTGCATATCTGGTATGTGTGAGCCTGACAAGATTGAAGATCTCAAGGCTTGTGGTGCGAATGAGTTCCTTCAGAAACCATTCGAAGCTGATGTGCTAGTCGACAGGATTTGTACGCTGCTCGACATTGAATCTGTCCCGGCTGCGTCATGAGATGATGGCCGTTGTTGGATGGTTACTCGTTCGTCATAAAAAGAAGCCATATGTGGCACTCCCAGTCCCGCGTCAAGCCTTTATGGGCTTGACGCGGGCGGTGTCGTATTCTTTGCAAACGATCACAGAAGAGCATTCACGCCCTCAAAAAGATCGCTTCACGAGCGGTTCTTGGAGGGATAGGTGCTGGCATCTTGCTGCCGCTGATCCAGCTGTTGCAATCTGGCTGGCGGCAGAAGAAACACACGCGCCCGAGCATGGGGCTGTAAATAATGACCTCTCTGCAGCACGGGCTGCGATTCGTTGGCTTGAGCGTCTCGAAGAGAGTCTGATCACTTCTGCAACACCACAGGCGGCCGCTCTTTTAAAACAGTCAATTTCAGTTTCCATGCAGGAGTTACATATCGCAACGGGAATACTTCCATCGGGATCTGATGCAATCGAAACCCGAGCCTCGGTAGCGCATTCAACAGCTGTTCGTTGGCGCGACCAAATCCTAGGAGAAATTTCTGCCCGGCCAGTTGGTGGAAAAGAGATTTCTGATCATGAAGTCGCGAGTATCTTGTCTCTCGGCCAGGGAGATTCACAGGTCGGTGTGCTTCATGAATTACTGGTGGCTTCGAAGTCTCTTCGAGCACTCTTTGTAGACTTCTCAGGCAGCGTTTCTTCTGCACGCCTAGAGGCGATACGAGAACTTGCTTATGGAGCCGGCCATGAGATAAACAATCCACTTGCGAATATCGCTGCACGTGCTCAGGCGCTTCTTTATGATGAACATGAGCCCGAACGCCAACGACGTCTAGCAACAATTGTTGATCAGGCATTTAGAGCCCGAGATATGATTGGTGGGCTGATGATCTTTGCAAGGCCTCCAAAACCCCATCAGGAGGAGGTCAATATTATTGACTTGCTTCAAAGTGTTTTTACCTCAATGGAGTCCATGGCAGAGGAACGTGGAGTACGACTAACGCTTGATGTTGTTTCTGAAACAATGTGTATCGTTGTTGATCGTGGGCAGATTGAAGACTCATTGAGGGGCATCCTTTCAAATGCAATTGAAGCAATCTTTCATGGTGGAACAGTTTCTGTCGAGGCAATTGAAAGTACAGGGGAAGTATGTCTCGTTACGGTGAATGACAATGGAATTGGGATGGATATGGAGACAATGAGCCGAGCATTCGATCCTTTTTTTAGTGGTCGTGAGGCTGGGCGCGGCATTGGGTTGGGCCTTTCAAAGGCCTTTCGACTGATTGATGCAAACGGTGGAAGTATCTCGATAAAGTCACGGCTGCAGCAGGGAACTAAGGTCTCGATCACCCTTCCCCGGGCCTCAAGGTCGACCTAAAGCCCCTAGCGTGATGAAAATCTGAGTTCTGAACAAAGTTGTTTCGAAATTTAGCTCGCACAATCACTTTTCTTGAGCTTTCGCACTTGTCGTTGATAGCCAGTGTTCTCTATTCTTCGCAAAGGCCGGGTTTCAGTGAGGCATGAACCAAGGAATGGGTCATGCTGGTTCATTGCGGTATAACGATGGAGCATGGATGCCCCTATGACTTTTTCTGGACGCATGAAAACAGTAACACCTGTGTGGAATGATGATGCGCCACGTTCGCGATCCATTCTTGAAAAACACACACAGCATGAGTTGTCCCGTCAGGTGGGTAAACCCCAGGGTTACTCGAAGATAACTGAAAGCCTCGCAGAACTTGCGATTCAACAGACGGTGCGGTGGTTTACCAAGCGACAGAATGCCGATGGTCATTGGAGGGGCCCGCTTGAGGGAGATACTATTCTCGAGAGTGAATATCTCTTGATTTGTGGATGGGCAGGCCGTCTTGATCAACGCACAGCATCAGGGTGTACGAAACGTATTCTCGACCAACAGTTACCAGATGGTGGCTGGGCTATCTATCCGGGAGGGAACGTCGACCCCAGCGCCAGCGTAAAAGCTTATCTTGCGTTAAAAATGTGTGGCTATGATGCTGAATCAGAGCCTATAAAGAGGGCTCGAACTGCGATTGCGAAAGCAGGTGGGCCTTGGGCTGTGAATAGCTTTACTCGGTTCTATCTGGCATTGCTTGGACAAATTTCATATGCGGATTGTCCAGCGGTTCCTCCGGAGATGATCTTGCTGCCGGAATGGTTTCCAATAAACTTGCATCGCGTTTCAGCGTGGTCGCGAACAATGATAGTGCCCCTTTCATTGATCTGGTCTTTCAAGCCGGTGAAAAAACTACCTGATGCAAAAGGCATTCATGAGCTCTTTGCAGATTGTACGTTTGAGATGAGGAATCGTCCGATCGGCGGAGACGATGGTTGGTCACGTTTTTTTCGACTAGTTGACCGTATGATAAAGATAGTTGATTGCCTTGGCGTTCGCCCTCTTCGTCGACGTGCAGTTATGGCATGCCGGAAATGGATGCTAACGCGTTTCCGTGGAAGTGATGGTCTTGGTGCAATTTTCCCTCCAATTATTTGGAGTATCGTAGCGCTTCGCGCTATGGGTTGTGATGGTAACTCTGCTGAAGTAGCGGAATGCTGGAAGCAGTTAGACGGTCTCCTTGAGCATCCAGATGATGAAACGATTCGAGTGGAGCCTTGCCGGTCACCTGTCTGGGATACAGCGATAGCACTCCGAGGACTTGCAGAAATAAGCACACCATCGGTCGACAACTCTGGCAGCATGGATCCTGCTGTTGATTGGTTACTTGCCAGAGAAGTGCGTTTCGCGGGTGATTGGTCTCGCCGAGTGCAAGCCATTCCGTCTGGTTGGTGCTTTGAATATGCCAACTGTTATTACCCAGACGTCGATGATACGGCGATGGTTCTGATCGCATTCTCGACATGGTTGAAACAGCAAGAGTCGTGTGCAGATATTCAAGGTGAGCGTATTGTTCATGTCAAAAAAGCAATGCGTCGTGGAATACAGTGGCTGGCTGCCATGCAGAATAGTGATGGTGGTTGGGGTGCTTTTGACCGTGACAATAACCATGAGATTCTCTGCAAGGTTCCCTTTGCTGATCACAATGCAATGATAGATCCAAGTTCGCCGGATCTTACTGGTCGCGTGCTCGAAGCCTACGGAAGTCTCGGCCACGGTGTTGGTGAGCCTGGAGTCAATCGAGCAATTAGATATCTATGTGATACGCAGGAGCCTGACGGCAGTTGGTTTGGCCGGTGGGGCGTGAACTATATATACGGAACATGGCAGGCTATTGAAGGCCTTCGGGCAGTAGGGGTCTCCTCAGGCGACCCGCTGATTGATGCAGGGGTGCAATGGCTTATTTCGGCCCAACAGCCGAATGGTGCTTGGGGTGAAAGCCCAGCGAGTTATGAAGATTCAACCCTGAAGGGCATTGGTGAGCCAACAGCTTCACAAACAGCTTGGGCAGTTGCAGGTCTTGTGGCTGCTGATAAGTCGAACACTCCATCAGTTCAGCGTGGCATTCATTGGTTACTTACCACGCAGCGTTCTGATGGTGATTGGAACGAAACAGCATTTACGGGGACTGGTTTCCCAGGAGTTTTCTATCTTCGGTATCACTACTACCGGATTTCATTTCCGCTCATTGCGATAGCAAGATGGCAGTCGGCTATAAAAGCTGAAAGCAACGGGCTGAAACGCAGGCATACGGGTTCACAAGAGGAATTGTCAGAAATGTATGAAGGAGTATTGTCATGAGTGTTCCAGTTGGGCAGATGATGTCTGTGTTGCGTCATGTTGCTATACAGCGTCTCAGAGGGAACGATAAGTACCCACTCGTGCTTATGCTCGAACCTCTTTTCCGATGTAATCTGGCATGTGCCGGCTGTGGGAAGATTCAGCATCCTAGTGAGATACTTCGTAAACATCTTTCGCCATCGCAATGTTTGAAGGCGGTGGATGAATGTGGCGCCCCGATTGTGGCGATACCGGGGGGTGAGCCATTGCTTCATCCTCAAATCGGAGAAATTATTGAAGGGATTGTTGCGCGGAAAAAGTATCTTTATGTTTGTACAAATGCAATAAAGCTTGAAGAAATGCTGCCACATTTGAAGCCATCAAAGTATCTTGCGTTCTCAATTCATTTAGATGGACTTCAGAAGGAGCACGATGCATCTGTCTGTCGAGATGGCGTGTATGAAATAGCAATCAATGCTATTCGTGCTGCTAAGAAGGCTGGTTTTCGAGTTACGACAAATTCAACGCTTTTTGCAGACGCCGAGCCGGAGCGTTGCAGTCAGTTTTTCGACGAAGTCATGCAACTTGGAGTTGAGGGAATGATGGTCTCGCCCGGCTATTCGTATGAGAAAGCTCCAGAGCAGGATATTTTCCTAAGTCGTGAAAAAAGCCATGGGCTTTTCCGAAAGATTTTTAAGGGCGGAGGAAGTCGTTGGAAATTCAATCAGTCTCCAGTTTTCCTTGAGTTTCTCAAAGGGAACTGGGATCTTGAATGTCGGCCTTGGGGGACTCCCTCATACAGCCTGTTTGGTTGGCAAAAACCATGTTATTTACTCGACGAGGGATATGCCGAAACTTTTTCAGATCTCATGAAGACAACAGACTGGGGTTCATACGGACGGGCAAGTGGTAATCCAAAATGTCAGCAGTGTATGGCGCACTGTGGCTACGAACCGGCGGCGGTAGAAGCGACCTTTGGTTCTTGGAAGGGTTTCTTGCGAACTGCGAGGCTCGCATTGTTTGGCCCGCCCGCTACAAATCAAGGTGAGACTGTGTTGACAGCACCTGAAAGGCTTCGGAAAGTCACGCTTCCTGTGCTTCCAATTATTGATTCAGTATAAATAGAAACTTGTTTAAGGGTGAGTGTAGCCGGTTCAGAAGGTTTTGTAGATTCCTTCGTGGTCTATTGGTTCGATACTAGTACACGCTGTGCTTCGATTGCCGCGCCACGTGCTCCAGCAGTGTCTCCGTTTGGCATTATCTCAATGACTATATCTTGTTGCTCTTCCCGTTGAGTCGGCATACCTTTTCTGACTTCGGTAATAAACCATTGTTGAAAAGACTGCTCGGTTTCAATAGCTCCACCTCCTATGATGAGTGCATCAGGATCAAATGTATTAATCATTTGGTCGAAAAACAGGCCGAGAGCTCTGGCCTGAACTCGGAAAATTGACTGACACATTTCGTCTCCTTCTGCAGCCAGACCACGAACTCGAATCGCCGCCTTGCCTGGTTCAAGAGACGCTAATTCGTGGTCACGGTAATTCTGTAGGAAATGAGGAAGCAGGTTTTTTCGAATTGCTGTGAGAGAACAGAGTGACTCAAGGTCTCCGACACGACCACAATTACAAAGCGTTCTGTGGTTCTTCAGTTCAGGTATCATTTCACCGAGAATTGCCATCGGTATAAGGACGTGCCCGAGTTCACCACCGAAACCTCGGCTTCCAGCCACAACACAGCCTTGGTGAACAATGCCGCCACCTAGTCCGGTGCCAATAATGGCAGATACAGATGTCTTCTTTGGTTGATTTCCGAAAATGGTGGTGTGGCCCCAAACTGCAGCTGCATTTCCGTCGTTTAAATAATGAACAGGGATATTTAGCAGTTCTTGCAGACTCCCACGAATATCAAAACCAGCCCAGTCAGGATGAATAAAGTTAGTCGACCCTTTTTTACTCAGCACCCCATCGGCTGTAGCCGGTCCGGGTGTATCGAGCCCGACCGCAGAAATCTCATCCCCGCTTCTACCAATTTTTTCGACAGCATTCTGAAGTCCATCGACAATCTGTTGTAAACAAATTGCTGGTCCCTCAACACTGCGTGCGGGATGTTCAAAGAGATCACGAATCAGAAACTCTCCAGTACTGTCCAGTAGTGTCACGTTGACCGCTGTGCCGCCGAGGTCAATCCCGGCCACAAGTGGTTTCGTGTCGTTCTTAGAGTCTTGAGAGGTCATCGTCCTGTTCGGTTTCTTGTTAGCTGTGATAGGTGTCAAGTTGTCGACGACCGCGGCTGTAATGTGTGAAGGCATGCCGGTTATTGAGCATCAATGAGTTCTTGGCGAACTCGGCTTACTATTGCATGGAGTCCCCTGCTACGTAGCATGCCAAGAACGTCTGCCAGCCCCATTCTTTCCAGAAGGTTCTCCGGTAGTTCTTGTGCCTCAGGCTGAGGGCGACTGGCTACTGCTTCTGCGAGTATCGCAACAAAACCTTTTACCGTGGGTGCTTCTTCAGCAACTTCAGCCACGAGTTTCATTGAGCCTTTCGAGATTTCCGGCCAAAGGAATACTGAGGTTTGACATTCGTGAACACGTCGATCCTCAGTATTCTTTTTAGCCAAATACTCATCGCTTAATGGCGGCAGACGGTTTGCGAAGTCGAGGAGCAACTCAAGTTTTTCTCGAGCATCTAAGTCAACAAACTCTTCGACAATCTGGTCGAGGCGTTCGCTCACCGTTTCCATATTGATCTTCCCCATGGTTTGTTTGTCTTGGTTCTGAAAGTACCTGAGGAACTTGTTCTAAGACGAAGGTGTCGATGCGCTGTTATCTTTGGCATCGTGAGGATGAGAGCCTTTTATAATTGGGACTCCAACACAGTTCCCCCATTCCATCCAGGAGCCGTCGTAGTTTCGAATATTTCCAAAGCCGAGAAGATATTTGAGAACAAACCATGTGAGGCTTGAGCGTTCTCCAATACGGCAGTATGCAATGGTCGGGCTTCGACGTTTTAAGTGATTCGCTTGGCAGTAAAGCTTCTCAAGTTCTTTCGCAGTCTTGAATGTCCCGTCTTCGTTCACAGAAAGTGGCCACGGAATATTTACAGCACCAGGAATATGACCTCCCCGAAGAGCGCCTTCGTTCGGGTAGTCGGGCATATGCAGTCGTTCGCCAGAGTATTCTTCAGGGCTTCGGACATCAACAAGATTCTTACCAGCTTTTTGATGCTTAAGAACCTCTTCCCGAAGCACTCGGACTGACTTGTCCTGTTCTGGTGCTACATAGGTTGTTGCAGGATAGCTAACCCTGTCGGTCGACCACGCGCGGCCTTCGAGTTGCCATTTTTTCCGTCCACCATTCATAATTTTGCATTGTGGGTGACCATAGAGTTTGAACACCCAGAATGCATAACAAGCCCACCAGTTATTCTTATCACCGTAAAAAATGACTGTCGTGTCATTAGTGATTCCATTGTTCCGGCATATCTCTTCAAAACCCTTGCGGTCGACGTAGTCTCGAACAACCTGATCTTGGAGGTCTACTTGCCAATCAATCTCAACAGCACCCGGAACATGACCCTGTGTGTAAAGAGCCCGATCCTCATTCGATTCAACAATTCTTACGGCAGAATCATTGTGGTGTTCAGCAACCCACTCTGTTGAAACGAGAACGTCAGGGTCTGCATATTCAGCCATGGAAGGGACTCCTTTAACTCACAATTTATGTACTAAGGGATAGTAGTGGATGCACAGAGACCCTGCAACGACTGCCCCTAACTCCGCAAACTTGCGGTAGTCGTCCCTGATGGCAGGCAGTCACTCTTTCCATCCGCGGTGTCTCGTGGATGACCGGGTGATGAGGTACGATATGCGTGCAGAGGCAAGCTACGAGGGATGCAGTTTATATTTTTGTGCAAGTTGATTCATACGTACTCATAGGAGCACTGATGGGCGCCCAGTTCATTTTTCAGATTACCGATCTCACCAAAAAATTTGGTCAGCGTGAACTGCTGAAAAATATCAACGTTGCCTTTTATCCAGGGGCAAAAATTGGCCTACTTGGCCGTAACGGTGCAGGTAAAAGTACATTGATGAAGATTATGGCCGGCATCGATACTGAGTACGAGGGGGACGCCCGATTGTCTGATGGATTCAGCGTTGGATATCTTGAACAAGAGCCAGAACTCGATGCTGATAAAACGGTTTTTGAAAATGTCATGGATGGAGTGACTCAGTCTCGAGCGATACTCCAGCGGTACGAAGAAATCAATGCAAGTTTCGCTGAGCCATTAGATGATGAACAGATGGAAAAACTGCTCGCCGAACAAGCAACTGTTCAGGATGAAATCGACGCCAAGAATTTATGGGATTTGGACCGCCAGGTCGAAATTGCCATGGACGCCATGAATCTTCCTCCAGGAGATTGGGTTGTTACGAATCTATCTGGTGGTGAACGTCGGCGGGTCGCACTGTGCCGTCTTTTGCTCGAAAAACCAGATCTTTTGTTACTCGATGAACCGACAAATCATCTCGATGCGGAAAGTGTTTTATGGCTCGAGCACTTCCTCGCTGAATACACCGGCACTGTTGTTGCAGTGACTCATGATAGATACTTTTTAGATAATGTCGCCAAATGGATTCTTGAAGTTGACCACGGTCGTGCCATACCTTTTGAAGGAAACTATTCTTCATGGCTTGAGCAAAAACAGGCAAGGATGGTGCTTGAAGAAAAGCATGCAAGTGCCCGTCAGAAGACTCTCACTAAAGAGCTTGAGTGGATTCGGATGTCACCGAAGGCTCGGCAGGCAAAAAGCAAGGCGAGGGTGGCTTCTTTTGAGAAGTTGGCGGCCGAAGAAGCGGCAACTCGTGACACAGATGTTGAAATCACTGTTCCGGCGAGTCGTCCACTTGGTGATCAGGTGATTGACGCTGAGGGGCTTTCCAAGGCATTCGGTGATAAGTTGTTGTTTGAAAACCTTTCGTTCAGGTTGCCACCGGGTGGTATCGTCGGGATTATTGGTCCGAATGGTGCCGGGAAAACGACTCTGTTTCGAATGCTCGTTGGACAAGAGGAATCAGATACTGGGTCGATTAAAGTTGGTTCAACAGTTGATATCGGATACGTTGATCAAAGTCGTGATTCACTCGATCCTGAGAAAACAGTATTTGAAGAGATTTCAGGTGGCCATGACACTATCCAGCTCGGGAAGCGCACGGTGAATGCCCGTAGTTACGTTGCGAAGTTCAATTTCATGGGGCCAGACCAACAAAAAAAAGTTGGCACGCTTTCTGGCGGAGAGAGAAACCGTGTTCATCTGTCAAAGTTACTTCGAAGGGGTGCAAATCTGTTGCTTCTCGATGAGCCGACGAATGATCTTGATGTCGACACACTGCGTTCACTCGAGGAAGGTATTGCAAACTTTGCTGGGAGTGTTGTTGTTATTACCCATGATCGATGGTTTCTCGATCGATTGGCCACGCATATTATTGCATTCGAGGGCGACGGCTACGTGCACGTATGTGAAGGAAACTTTGATGTCTACGAGCAAAGTCGAAAGGAGCGATTAGGGGCCGACGCCGATCAGCCACACCGTTTTAGGCATAAGAAGCTTCAGCAATAACCGGAACTGTTTCGGTGTATTTCGGCCGGTGTAATTAATGAGTTGTAGAGGCAGTTCGGATGTGGTGTGTAATCGTGCTATTGAGGTCTCAGCCCATTGGTAGTTGTACTGCCGCTGCTGCTGATCGAATTGATTTTGGAAGCGGAAAGAAGACATCTTCGTCACGAATAGTCTTTTCTTCAATAGAAAATCCAGACGGACTGTTTTCAAAGCGGCTGCGAAGCCACTTGACACAGTCTTGAACGACCTGTTCTGGTGCGCTTGCTCCGGCAGTGATCGCAACAACTTCAATATTATTGAACCAAGATGCATCGATTTCGTCAGCACCATCAATAAGATACGCAGGCACTCCGTGTTCTTTCGCTAGTTCGGCAAGCCTCTGGCTATTTGAACTATTCTGGCTCCCTAGTACGAGCACGAGATCGGCCTCTTGTGATAATTGCCGAACGGCCTCTTGCCGGTTTTGTGTCGCGTAGCAGATATCATCTTTTGGAGGTCCAATCATTTGTGGGAATCTCGCCTTCAGTTGATTGATAATTCGGGAAGCATCGTCAACGGACAGTGTTGTCTGTGTAAGGTATGCAAGTTTATCATCAGGGCCAAATGGTAAGGTATTCACTTCCTCTGCTGTTTCCACAAGTGTGAAGGCCCCTGGGGCCTGCCCCATGGTCCCAATGACCTCGTCATGTCCTTCGTGGCCAATTAAAAAGATGTGGTAGTTTTGGGATGCATATTTAATTGCTTCAAGGTGGACCTTTGTTACAAGTGGGCATGTAGCATCAATCGCTCGAATTTTTCGTTCGGTCGCTAACCGCCGCACCTCGGGGGCAACACCATGTGCTGAAAATAAAAGTGTTGCTTTTTCTGGAACTTCCTCGATGGTGTCAATAAAAACAGCACCCTCTTTAATAAAGCGGTCAACAACATGTTTGTTGTGCACGATTTCATGAAAAACATAGATAGGTGTGCCGAAAAGACGAATTGCCGTTTCAAGAGTCTCGATCGCCATGTTGACTCCGGCACAGAATCCTCGAGGACCGGCAAGCAGAATCTTCATTTGTTTCCTGTCGTTGTATGCTCATGAGTTTGCGTCTGCGACGTTTTAGCATGGAAATTCCTGTAAAGCATCTTAGCATGGCCGCGGAATTCTGCTGAGGCGGAATTCTGCTGAGCATGAGCCCAGGATTTTCGAGGAGTCCATGCTGGCAGATGCTACGACCCCCCTGCTCTTTCTTTATCTTTTCGGACCGTAGTTCATTTTGGAGTACGGTTCATTTTTGAGCACAGCCGAAATACGTTTAGGCATTGTGTGCTGTCGAAAGTCGATATCAGCATGACATTGCTCTCGAATCGGGTGTAGGTGTTTCTCCTCGTTAAGTCGCTACCAGTTTTTCCGTTCATAGGAATTGGTCAGCCTTGTGTCGTAAGGAAATGCGTATTTTTGTTCCGGTTTGTACGCAAGTGCGAGTCCTGAGGTTCGAGTGAGTTGGTTGGCTCCTGCTGGCTGGTGGGGATGTTTCATTCAATCTATGATTCGTCGGTGTGTTTTTCCGATAGTAATCTTTCTTGTTATTCGTGGGGGAAGTATGTCCGGATACACAATTCATCAACGCGCACGATCTCACACGGTGCGTCAAAGGCTGTTTGTCAAATTCTTTATCACGCCAGTCGTTTTCTATGCATGCTGGTGCGCTTCGACGCTTGCTGTTGATCTCAGACCAGACGAAATCAACGGTCTCGGTTGGCGTAGTCTCAGTAGTCTTGCTGCGGCTGGTTTAGCGGCGTCTTTTGCGGTCACATTTGTTCAACGCAAGAATTGAGGATTCTGGCTTTCTGTGATGCTCTGGTGGTTTCCCTGTTGCAAGTTTCCGTACAGAGGACGAGAGCTAGTACAGAGGACGAGAGTTTTCCTATATTGTAGAATTAAGAGCGTGCCATTAAGTGCCCGTGATTGTCCTCCGGATACCTTCAAACGATGTCGGCTGTGAACGCTGAATTGCCTCAAGTGGCTCAACGAGATCTAACAGCATGGCAATTAGCTCGCCTGCCAGTAAATCTTGATCTTTTGTCGGCTGAGATGTTTTGCCGGCAAGTAGCTGCTGCTCACTATGAGAATTTCACGGTTGCTACTCGTCTTGTTCCTCCCGACCTGCGACAGGACCTTGCAAATGTCTATACCTTTGCGAGGTGGAGTGATGATCTAGCAGATGAATCGGAGGGTGATTCAACAGTTGCATTGAGTGCATGGCGTTGTGGTCTCGATGCGTGTTTTGCAGGTGTGCCATCGCATCCTGTGTTTGTTGCACTGTCCAAGACTGTACGTCGACACAGCCTTTCGTTAGATCCCTTTGCTGATCTGATCAATGCATTTATTCAGGACCAGACAGTGACTCGGTATGAGTCTCGAGAACAATTGCTTGAATATTGTCGTCGTTCTGCTGATCCGGTAGGCCGCATTGTGTTGGGTTTGGCAAATTGTAAAGCATCAGATGAGATGAGGCTCTCTGATTCAATCTGCACGGGCCTGCAACTGGTTAATTTTTGGCAAGATGTCCGGCGAGATTATCTGGGTGGACGTATTTATATTCCAGCAGAGGACATGCGGCGCCATCGTGTAAGTGAGGAAATGTTTAAGTCGCCGTCAGCAAGCCCGGAATTCATATCACTTCTCACAGACGAAGTCGCATGGGCCGAACAATGTTTCGATAACGGCCAGGCACTCTTAGAAACGGCACCATTCGTGCTGAGGCCCGCCATTCAGCTATTTCTCGGGGGAGGAAGAGGTGTGGCGCAAGCAATTCGGCGAGCAGGATTCGATACACTTGCGAAACGTCCGGTTTTACAGAAGAGGACTAAGATGAAACTCGCTCTCAGGGCGGCAGCGCATATGGTGATGATTCGAGTGCAGCAGGTCTTTCAAGGTACGTGGTCATGATTGTTTCTCAGCATGCTGACGCGGAAGTGTGTCGATCAATTCTTAAGAAAAGTGGTTCAAGCTTTGCTTTGCCTTTACGGTTTCTTACGCCAGAGAAACGTCGAGGATCGAACGCGCTTTATGCATTTTGTCGCCTTGCGGACGACATTGTTGATGGTGATGACCGGGTGTCAGAAAAGACACGACTGCTTCTTGAATTTGAGGTCATGCTGAAAGATGCTCTTCACGGCAAACTTGTTCATGAACCAGTGCTCCGTTCAATAGCAACTGCAGCAATACGGTACTCCATACCACATGAGCATCTCTTTCATATTATTGAGGGCGTCCGGTGTGATCTCACGCAATCGAGATATGAGACCACAGAAAGCCTCATTCAATATTGTCGGCTGGTAGCTTCTGCAGTGGGGCTGGCTGCCGTACCAATCTGGGGTCTCCGGCCGGGTGTATCTTTAGAGGAATGGACTCCTTCCGCAGATGCATGCGGGCTCGCCTTCCAATGGACAAACATTCTGAGAGATATTGTTGAAGATAGAGAACGGGGGCGGGTGTATCTTTCGGCGGAGTCTTTTTACGTATCGGGATGCGACGTAGAAGATTTGTTAGCAGGGCGTATTGGCTCATGCTTCGATAATCTTGCAGCGATGGAGGTGTCCCGAGCAAGGTCCTGGTTCTCCGAGGCAATGCATCTGGATTCGATGCTTTCAGTCGATGGGAAGCGTGTTTTCAGGGCAATGTTTGGTGTGTATCGAGAGCTTTTACGATCGGTTGAGAGTGCTGGTTCGTCAATTTTTCTTCAGCGGGTTCAGACGCCGAAGTGGCGCCTACCATGTATTGGTGTTTACAGTGTTCTTGTGGGGCTCCGATGACTGAAGAAATTCAAAATAAAAAAAGCGAGCACCCTACTGATGAACAGCAGCGAGTGGTCATTGTTGGAGGTGGACTTGCTGGACTTTCAGCAGCAACTGCTTTACTTGGCAGAGGGTTCAAGGTTGACCTTATCGAGTCGAGACGACAGTGCGGTGGCCGGGCAGCTTCCTTCGAAGACTCCGAGGATGGCAGTCTGGTTGATGCGTGTCAGCACGTTGCAATGGGTTGTTGCACAAACTTTCTTGATCTGTGCGAACAGACGGGGCTAGGACATTATCTCAGGCGAGATCGAACGCTTTGGTTCATTGGTCCTGATGGTAGTCGCTCAGCGTGCACGCCAGCGGGGTGGGTGCCTGCCCCGCTACATTTGGTGCCCTTATTATTTGGGATGAATCACTTTTCATTACTGGAGAAGGCTGCTCTTTCATGGGGTATGGTTCGTCTCGCAGTCCGACAAAAACTTGGGGAAGGCGATAGTGAACTTACAGCGGCACAGTGGCTTCGCTCGCGACAACCAGAGCGGGTTATTCAGCTTTTCTGGCAGCCTGTCATTGAAAGTGCACTCGGTGAGTCAATAGATTTTGTTGGTATTACGGCTGTTCGAAAAGTAGTCGTCGATGGGTTCTTGGCGCACCCAAAGGCAGCAGATCTTTTGGTGCCGACTGAGCCACTCGGTGAGATCTTTGGTGAGAAATTAGTGGCGTGGCTGCGTGGTCAAGGGGCAGCTGTTCATTCTGGTCAGGCAGCGACAGGCATCCAATATGACGAGTCAGGAAAGGCTACAGGTGTTCTCTGTGGTCAGGACGTGCTGTGGGCTGATGCGGTTGTTCTTGCAGTGCCGTGGCGGGCAGCCAAGCGTCTTGTGCCGAAGCTCTTGCCTCCTGTTGATGAGTCTTTTGTCGGTTCCCCAATAACCGCGGTACATTTGTGGTTTGATCAAAAAATATTTGATCTGCCACATGCTGTGCTGGTTGGACGTGTTTCTCAATGGGTCTTTCAAGGCGAGGAAGATGAAAGTGCTCGTAATGAGAAAGCTTGCCATGCTCAGCCCAAAGATGTCGAGCATCACTGCCAGGTTGTTATTAGTGCTTCGCGAGGTATTTGCGATGGTAACCGGGATAAGCTTCTAGAAACGGTCGTCAATGAGTTACAGGAAATTTTCCCGGCAGCTCGGGGTGCTCGACTGATACGTTCTCGCATTGTCACTGATCCCACAGCTGTTCTTTCAGTACGTCCGGGTATTGATCGCGTACGTCCGAATCAGAAAACGCCAGTCGAAAATCTTTTTCTTGCTGGAGATTGGACCCAAACAGGGTGGCCATCCACGATGGAGGGGGCCGTACGGAGTGGTCGGCTAGCAGCGTCACAACTCCTCGAGTTGGCACACATGAAGAACGATTGTGTTGTAAAAGATCTGCATAAAAATGCATTCATACGATTACTTGTCGGTCAGTAACTGTGGTGTTCCAAACCCCATCGCGTGGAGTGGGGTAGTTTTTTCTAAAAGACGTGTTACGGCCAAGTCAGAAAAACCAACATAGTTACTGCATATGTTACGAATGCAAACAGAATAGATTGAGTATTTTATACCGGACCTCTGGTTGATGCTCCTTCCCTGAAGTTCCGGTGCTTTATGATTTCCCCGGTGTCTAATTCTCTAATGTTTTTGTAATGTTTGTTCATGTTGTATTCCGGGTTTGTATTGCTGTAGAGGAATGATGTAAAGAAAGTGAGTAGGTTGCACTATGAATCAGTTTTCCCCATCAGTCTGTATTGATGCTGTGTTTGAGGGACGGACGTTTCAAGAGGCATGTCGAACCGTGCATGAGGCTGGTATTCCTGCGATTGAGTTCTGGGGTTGGTGGGATAAAGACCTTGATGCATTACAGGAAGCGCAGCATGAAAATGAGCTTGTCATTTCAGCGTGCTGTACAAAGTTCATTAGCCTTGTAAATGCGGCTGACCGCTCGGCGTATGTTGATGGAGTAGCTGCATCAATCGAGGTAGTAAAAAGACTCGGAAATAACATTCTTATTTCTCAAGTTGGTGATTTTTGTGAAGGTGTGTCGAGAGCAGTTCAACACGAGTCATTAGTGGAGGGATTACGTGAAGTTGCTCCATTTCTTGAGAGAGCTCATGTAACTTTAGTGATTGAGCCTCTGAATGACCGAGTAGATCACCCTGGGTACTATCTTGTACAAAGTGACGAAGCATTTCAGATTATTGATGAGGTAGACAGTGACAATATTAAAGTTGTCTTTGATATCTATCATCAGCAGATCAGTGAGGGCAATTTGATCGAAAATATTCGATCAAATATGGCTAAGATCGGGCACTTTCATGCTGCAGGTAGTCCAGGGCGACACGAACTCCAAAAGGGAGAGACATCCTACCCGTATGTTTTCGAACAGATTCGAGCTGCCGGATTCACTGGGTACGCGGGCTTAGAATACTGGCCAACTGATTCAGAGTGCCTTCCATCATTACGTGAAGTCGCAGCTTGGTTCCGTAAAATTCAGGCCCAGGCGGACTCATGCGATAACTAAAATTAGCTCCAACCAGCATATTTCTCTTGATAGAAATTCGTCAAGAAAATGAATGTTGTCATTTATTGAGAAGTGAATTATTATAAAACAAGTATTTGGGTGCGGGTTATGTCCTATTATTTAACTTATTCGTACTAAATTTTGGTGATTAATTTACTTTCAATTGAGGGATTATCTATGTGTCATTCTGTATTGGGTTTCCGACCACCGGCAATATCATCACTGAAAAGTCATGAAAAACGAGCTGGCTTTACGCTTATTGAATTACTTGTGGTGATTGCGATCATTGGTGTGCTCGTTGGTCTTTTGTTACCAGCTGTTCAGCAAGCTCGTGAGGCTGCTCGTAGTAATTCTTGTGGGAATAATCTGAAGCAAATGGGCCTCGCATTGCACGGTTTTGCTGACGTAAATACCTATAGAGGTGACAATGGTTTTCCAACGGCTGCAAAGCTGTTGAATGGCTCCACCTCAGCATTAACTGCCTCAGGAATTCAAGCCTACACTTGGGTTATTGATATCCTTCCATTTGGTGAGCAAGTAAATCTGTATGATCAGATGAAGAGTGCTTCTGGAGGTGGTAACTTTCAAGCTCCCTTTGGCGCGACAAAAGGGGCTGCTGATGCTCTTGGCAATGCGTCAGAACTGTCTTTTGGTACCTGTCCCTCATGGACTCCGGATGTGAAAGATATCAATGGTGTCAATTTTCGGACTGAATCGAATGGTCGTGGTGATCGTAAAGGAAGCATCACGTATCGAGCCAATATCGGCATGCAGTATTGGGGAAATTCTCTCGTCGGAGGCACAAATTGGGACAAACCTTGGATGCAAAAAGCAACAGGTGCAATGAATATGGGTGTCCTGAGTGGTGGAAGTCAAAACGCCGGTTTGACATGCTTTAGAGAATTCAAAGACGGGCTGACACAGGTCATCCTTTTGGCTGAAAATGCAAGTGCCCAGCAATGGTGGCTTAATCAGCATCGGGTTATTTCTTGGACGAACGCTACTGTGTTGGGTACCTATCCACTTGGTACAGCCGTCACACCCAATGCTAAGTGGAAACGGAATTATCATGGAGCAAGTAGTGCTCATCCAGCCGGATTGATCGGTACAGCTTATGCCGATGGGAGTGTGAAGTTCCTGAATACAAACATTGGTGAAGACGCCTACATTGCTCAGGTTCGTAGAGCAAGTGAAGCAGTAAAGGACACTCAATAAGGTGGTCTTCTGGGCTTATTGGACGTAAAAATCTTTGCTCGATTCAGTTTAATGATATTGTGAACAGCATGGCGGGGATCAGGGTTTACGACCCGTCCTCGCCATTCTTTTAACCAGGAGAATAAAGTTTTCTAACCTGGAAAATGAAGTTTTTTTATGAAAACAATAACCATGTAATTGGTAAGTTTT
>JABAAH010000019.1:13233-45404 GCA_014238855.1 Planctomycetota bacterium | reverse complement strand
CTGTGCTGAAGGAGGCACTGTGCTGAAGGACGCACTGTGCTGAAGGAGGCACTGTGCTGAAGGAGGCACTGCAACGCTGCTTGCAGTGGCGGCTCACTTGTGCCCGCTTGTGTACCTGGTAAACAAGCGGAACGATCGATTTACTTCACGGGTGCAATGAGCTACGATTTTTGATATCCCACGTTTAAGGCAGTTTTGTATTTGTCTGAATATACTGCCGAGTGTCTCAGCTTTCTGAGGCAGGTAGAGGAATCGCATATTGGAAAACCTTCAGTCATACAGAAATGATCCCCAACAGCTTTATGCGCAACTCGCTCGCTTGCTTCATTCAGCGACCGGCAGTGAACTGTCCAACCCGACTTCTGCTGAAGTAGAAAATTTTCCCAAGCGGTATTTTCGAGGAGGTCGATCTCAGGCGATCGCTCAGCTTGAGACGCTTGATCCTGTCCGATATGGCTCCACAAGAAATTTTGTGTCGGGAGCAGTGACACGATTGTCCCCATGGCTACGTCACGGAGTTTTATCTCTGGCAGAGGTTCGGGACGCAGCGATCTCTAAGGTTGAGCATGCGTCGCAAGCTGAAAAGCTGGTTTCTGAATTAGGCTGGCGAGATTATTGGCAGCGGGTTCGGGAAGCTCGGCCTGAAGGCGTTTGGCAAGAATTAGAAACCCCCGCAGCAGAACCTCGAGGAGAAGTGATTGATTATCTTCCCGAGGATATTGCGAATGGGGAAACCGGACTAGCATGTGTCGATGCGTTCTGTAAAAAACTTGTGCGGGATGGTTGGCTTCACAATCACGAGCGCATGTGGCTTGCCTCGTGGCTTGTCCATACCCGAAAAGTCTCATGGAAGGTCGGTGCTGCGTGGTTTCTAAAGCATCTGCTTGATGCCGATCCCGCGAGCAATAATTTTTCGTGGCAATGGGTTGCCGGAGTATTTTCGAGCAAGCCGTATATATTTAATCGTAATAATCTGGAACGGTTTACTAACGGAGTTCATTGTGAGGTGTGTCCTGTTTTAGGACACTGTGATTTTGAAGGAACATACGAAGAGCTTAACGAGAGCTTGTTCGTACGTACCTATGGTGAAAGAAGTGAGAAACTGACGATACCACCAGTCATTTCATATGACACCCGTGACGTTCCCGATGAATCACTCGTGTGGATTACGCAAGATTCACTCTCGACACAGTCCCCTGCCCTGCTGAGAGCTCCTGCGTCGCCAGCCGTTTTTATTTTTGACCCACACGTGTTGTCTGAAGAACTTCCATCCTTCAAACGAATTGCGTTTATTTGTGAATGCTTTGCAGATTTCCCAGACCTTGAAGTGTGGTTTGGGAATTCTGCGTCGGTCTTGCAAGAGAGAGCTCAGGCATACACTGTCAATGCAGTCAGTGTTGCCAAGACATCGTGTCCAGCAGTGCGTCACGTTGCCGAAACGCTATCAGTGACACTCCCCGTTTTTGCGATCGATTGGCCGCCATTTTGTGATCCCAGCAGGGTGAAAGATCTTGGCAGGTTTTCAAGGTATTGGAATAAAGTCTCTAAAACGGCGATGAAGCCCACGGCTTCCATCTGATCGTATCTAAAGAAGTCCAAGTGCCTCAACCCATTGGCAGAGTCTCAATGCTTTTTCTTCATCGTCTGCAAATGATAAGAAGCCTACTGGCATGCCGGCACTGCGGAGTAGTTGTTCACTTTTTTCGAATGGTTGCTGTATCTCTGCGTTTGTGTCCTCTTTATTTGCTGTGCCGAAAAGTACCCAACGGAAGCGTTCTGGTGAAGCTTCTTGAATTTTTGATCTCCTCGGTATGTCGGCGTCAATAAGACATACGCCTCGAACAATTGTCTCGAACCGGTTGGCTCCAAGCCATGCAAATGTCCCTCCTGCTCTGAAACCAGCGAAAGCAATTCTGGTGGGATCAATCTCATACCGCTGCGAGAGAACATTCATTGTTTTCCCCACTCGTTCTAAGTCTGCTTGTCGCCAGGTGTTTGAGTCTGAAGAAGGGAGTATGACAACAGCAACACCGTGCCGGGTAACAGCTTCCCGCCAGCTGGCTGCCCAAGCAGTTACAGCATTTTCTGAAAGAGCTCCAGATGGCTCATCAAAAAATACAAGTACACCCAAAGGCGGCCCTTCCTGCTGGTCTGGAACGACTGCCCATGACGTCTCTGCAACTTCAGGGATTTCAAGCTTTACGATTGCTGCTGGTGGGGTGTTGCCGGGTATTGGTGTAGCAGCAGGGGTATCTTTGAAAGGTGTTCCCGGTAAAGGTGTTTCCGGAAATGGGGCTGTCGTCATGGAAAAATCCTGGAACACTTCCTCGCGACGAACTTTGAGAACAACATCAGTGCTGCCCGTGAGTCCACCGAGAAAACCAGCAAGTTGATTTGAAGATGCAAGAGGCCGAAAAGGAAGGCTGTCTGCATTGGCGGCCCCAGTGACGGCAATAGCTGTAATGGTATCTTTTGGCTGGAGCCCAGCTTTTTCAGCCGGACTGTTCGGCCAAATCGAGTCGACGATAACACCATTGTTTTGAACTTTTTTGTTTTTCGCCTTCAATGTTCGGCGTGCTGGAATAATGCCGAGCATTGACCGCTTCCATGGTGGAAGTGTGTCAGTAAGAACAGCCTGTATTGTCTGTGGTGTTTTTTCGCCTTCATGTCGAAGGATCATCTTGATTGAGTCACCTGCAAGCTTTGGTGTTAACGCATGTCGAATATCTGCGATGCGTTGAATAGTTTGACCATCGATACTGATGATTTGATCACCACTTTGTATTCCTGACTTTGCTGCAGGAGAGTCGGCTCGCACTATTTCGATAACAGGGCGTCCATTGATAGGGTCGGTTGTAGAATATCCAATGCCGAGAAGCCCGGGCCTGAGCGTTTCACCTTTTTTTAAACGAGGTAACAGAGGTACTATGTCATGCATGGGTACGGCAAAGCCGACGCCCGAGTCGTACAACTCAGTTCCCGTTTCCATGCCTGCAGCCTCAGCTGGCAGTGGTGCAATAATGCCAAGAACATGACCTTGAATATCAAGCAGGGGACCACCGTAATTGACTGGTGATATAGCTGCATCTGTTTGGATAGCCCTGCTCCAGCATCGGTCGACTGCTGAAACAATGCCGATCGCCACACTCGGTTCGTAAGGATCCCACACTCGGCCAACAGCAAGAGCCCATGCTCCTTGTTGGATAGGTTTTTGAGTAGCAAACTGAGGTTCGGCAAGCGGTGTTTTTGGCTCGCACTTGAGCAATACAAGTCGCCGATTGAGATCACGGCCCACCACTCGACCAACGAGTCGTTCGAGCGGTTGTTTTGTTGTTTTCGTTGTTTGTTGGCTCGGCGGAAGAGTTATGACAACCTCTTTGATATCAGCAGGAACAGCGAATTCAGTTGTAAGAATCCAGCCTTCAGATCCAACAACAAGACCACTTGATGGCCCCGCTGTCGGTGTTGCTTCTCGTCCGCCTTGGAGAGCAGCAATGGAGAGGCCGCTCGCTTCTATTCGAACGACAGATTGCGCAATTGTGCGTACGGCAGTCTGAAACGCTATTTGTTCAGCGAGTGCTGGTTCCGGTTGTTCAGCAAGAGCTTGTTCCGGCGATTCGGCAAGAGCGGTACAGTAAAAATTCAGTGAGGCAACGCAAAGCAGCCACACTGTAAGACTGAAACAGTACGAGGGCACACGTCTCAAGGTTCCGTTCATTCCAGGGCTCCATTCATTCCGTCACCTTTTTCTCGTTGGTTCAGCAATGGCGGGAATCACTCCAAGGTCCACGAAGACAATACTTCCATCTCGTATAATACTCAGTTGAATTGGGTCGCCGGGAATCAAACGGGATAGTTCCTGCCGAAGCCCTCGCTGTGATGTGACGGTGCGATTTCCAACAGCAACAACGAGATCATCAGTCTGTAAGCCAGAAGCTGCAGCGAATGTATCTCGTGTCACGGCTTCCACAAATGGTGGTGTGAGGTCGAGTAGATCAGGAACAAGTATGAAGCCAAGTGACTGAAGGTCAAAGTCGAGAGATTGTGTTTGATCAGCCAGCGATTGGTCAGTCTGTCCACTGAGAATCATTTCAAGACCGAGCGCTAGCTCGTTGGCTGGTATTGCGTAACTCAGCCATGTTCCGTTTTGAGCAGATCGTAGCTCTTTTCCGAGCATGCCGATAAAAAGTCCCTGCCATGTCACGAGGCAGCCGCCCGGCGAACCAGGGTTATTTGTCGTGCAGTCGAGTATGTACACATCTCCACGGTAGGCAGCCTCATGAGAACCACGACGGGCACGAAGTGGAATCTGAGCTGCAATAACGCCATGCTGAACGCTCACTCGCTCGTCGCCGACTGCTACACCGAAAAGGTTCGATAAAGCCAGTACGCGGGTGCCAACGACTTGCCGAGGAGAGTCAGCAGAGAGTTTGAAATGGGGAAGGTCATCGCCATCTATTTTTAGGACTGCTAGCTCCCGGCGTAGGTCAACGCCAACGAGGCTTGCCATGTAGCGGCGACCGTCATCGAGAACACAATCAATCGCCTCTGAGTCGATTGCTGTACTCAGCACGGTGATAATATGGCCTGACGAAGAGACAAGTATTCCTGTCTGGTACGACTCCAGACCCCGGATTCCCCCCGCTCCATAAATTTTTGTGACACGGCTTGCAGCATCGACACTTACTGAAGTGACATCGCCGCCTCTCACTGAGGCTGGACAGAGAGTGAGTGCTGCAACAGCAAGCGCGACAGAAAATTCAAGTGATCTCGAGTGATTGCACGTGTTACGCAGGGTTGTAGTAGCCATTAGGTTCTCTAGGATTCCACATCAAAAAGAAATGTAGCGAATCGACCACCGTCGTAGGTCACGGTCAAGCGGGTTGGCTGCCAGTACGGGCCGCGTTCACCAAGTCCCTTGAAATAGAGATCACACGACGTGGAGGAGGTGCCAAGGAAAAAAGTCACTTGTACAACGTTACCGAATGTATCAACAAAAAACCTCGCACGGCAATTGCTCGTTGTCAGTTCAAGCACATCGGTGAGCTGATTTGTGGTCGTGGAATAAAGAGGCTGTTGGCCCCAGTATGTCATTCTTCCGCCGATGTTTTCTGGTCCTTTAAGGAGTAGGCGTCGCCATATGGTGAGCGCAGCGAGCATGCCGCCAGAGCCGGGAGGGCTTGCATCAAATCCGGCTTCAGCAGCGAGACCTGCGTCGGCAACAACTTGTTCCCAACGAGATATTCCAGTTGGCAGAGAAATTTTTGCAGACTGATCGTTGAGTTCAATTTCAAACGAGCCACCGGCTTCGAGACGTCCTTGGTATCTCCACGTGCTTTCTTGGTTTTCCAATGAAAGCTTTCTTTGCTCGAGCGTATGTTGAACCCGTTCAAGTTCAACACGGTTGAAGAAAAAGTTCGCATAGCCAAAACGACGTTCATAGAATTTTTGGATTGTTTCCGGAAGGTCTTTGAGGTCAGGGGCTAACGGGTTTGGCTTGGGTTTATCACCAGGTTTGTTCTGTGCAGAAGGTTTTCCGCGGCGACCGGCCATAAGTTCATTCAGCATCGCAGGTGTATGCACTCCTGCGAGTTCGACAAATATTTCAGTCGGCCGTCCCTCGCGACGGTAGACAACGGGAATCCGCCAGCCAGCGGGTAGAGTCCCCAGAATGTTTTTGAAACTATTCACGCTTCGGACACTTTTTCCAGCAAGTTCAATGATTTCGTCGTCGATCCGAAGTCCTTTTCTCCACGTGTCTGAAGATTCAAGAATATCAGAGACGACAACACGTCCATCAGCACTCGTTGCGACTGTTGCGGCAAGCGTTGCGTGGTCTGCAAGATGGCCACCCTTGAGTATGCCAAGGAAGTTCCGTACCTGATTTGCAGAAATCGCGTACCCTGCCCCAACGTTTATTCTTCCACGTTTCTCAAATGAGGCACGTCCATTAATTCCAATGAGATCTCCGCTTGCATTAAAAAGCCCTCCCCCTGAATTGCCAGGGTTGATGGCAGCGTCAACTTGGAGGCAGTCAGCATATTCCAGGAGCGTGCCAGCCGGGAATTGGTAACGGTGTACGCCTGACACGATACCAGCGCTCACTGACGGTTGGAGGTCTGTTGCTAGTAAGAATGGATTCCCAATTGTGTAGCAACTGTCACCTACAGAAACCGTATCGCTGTCGGCTATAGAAGCATAAGGAAAGGTGTCTTTGCCAAGCAGTTTGATAACCGCTAGGTCACCTGTGGGGTCAAGTCCAACGAGAACAGCATCATAGATTTGACCATCATTCAGCCCACATCGCATGGCAATTCCTGCTGGCTGAACAACATGAAAGTTTGTAAGGGCGTAACCATTAGGGCTAATGAGTACGCCAGAACCACCTCCAGCACTGCCAGCAAAAATTGAAACTGAGGTTTTTGCAGCAGTTTCAATTGTGCGGATGCGTTCTTGTTGAGCTGCCAAGACCTGTGTGAACGTGTCGTCGGCAGCGGAGAGTCTGGCAGGTTGTTGGGTTGCGAGAACTACGAGCAACATTACTGGCAATATTACTGGAGTACTACAGGCTGTTTTCCGTGTGCTGTGTGTGCTTCGTGGTTGTTGCATGGTCTATTATCTATCGCTCGATTCTTGGTTTTTCGATTTGAATCGGGCCGCTCAATAAAGAAACCGAAGTTTTTTCGCTCGCTGAATGAAGGGGTTTTTTGAGGAAGTCAACAATTATTTTTAGTTGCCTTCCGCCGGTAAGAGGGAGGTCAACAGCAAGTGGTCCGTCGCTCTTACCGGCCTTCACTGAAGTACCAATGACCCCTTGAAATACTTCGGTGTTGTCAACTTGAATTACAACGACAGTCGGTGATGTGGAATTCTTGGCCGGTGAAAAGCTGGCTTGGAAGCGATTTGAGTCAGCAGGAATGCTCCAGGTGATTTCAGTTCGTGGGTGTGTGAGAAGTGCTGGAATGGATCTCTCTTGATCGTCGCCGTCGGTTATCGTGATCCTTCGTGGGGCGAAGTACTCTAGAAGTGCGGGATCTTTTGCGAGTCCGCCAAAGTAGGGATCGGTTTGCGAATTTGCAGGGGTCCGACGAGTCAGGTCAATAAGCCGTCCGAAGGAATAGTCGATCGATGACAGCGCATCTGCTGGAAAGCAGGTCGTGAAATCCTCTTTTGTTGAGGCAATTGTAATGTCCCAGCATCGTCGAGTTTCGTTCCAGCTAATTCGACGGCACCTGATTGTGCCCCGGGGCGATGTTAAAAGAATCTCCTGAGGCTTAGGCTCGGTCTCTTCTCCGGGCCTCTTGCCTGGCTGAAGCCAGCAAATGCCGGCTATTTTATTTCGTGATACGGGTATTGTTTCACCATCGAGCAGCACAATGATATCTTCTTGTGTGACCTCAGTAATTGCGCATTCGATGAACTGCCAAGCGTCATCACGTTTTACGACAACGATGTCCGCGACTGGGTTTTCGGGAAGCTCTTCCAACCATTCGCTCGCGTTGAGTACACCCGATTCGGTTTTTTGGAAGCCTATCCAGTGAATTGAGTTTCGTGGTAGTTCAAGCACACTTTTCCCAATCGTAAGAAAAGCTTTCGAATCATTCGCTGAGATGGCATCGACTAAAAGATGTGAGCCATTGAGAAGGCCAATCAGAAAGCCTTCAGGTTCAGCAGAGCGTGACGCGAAGGCTATCTTCCGAATCAAAGGAACTTTTACATTTCTTCGGACTGGAGGGACTGTGGCATCATCAGAAACACTGATACTTTTGTCGTCCAGGCGTGTAAGTTTCCCTTTCAATATTTCTCCGCTCGAACAAATGATTGTTACGTTCGGTTCTGTGCCCTGTTGAGCGGCTGCCTTTAGAGGTGCCCAGAGAGTCATGAAGGTAACCAGTACCGTGATGACAACGGAATGCGTGCTCCACCTTTTCTTGTGGGCCCGGTGAATTATTGGTAGGCATCGATACATTTTTTGTTTTTTTTGGGAAAAAAATGCCACTACATTTGGTCCATTCTTCTTATTGCTTGCCTGTTGCCAGCCGCTTGAAGTACTGTTCAATCGCCTCTCGGTAATGTGCCGGATAATCTCTTCCGATCTGTTGTAAGGCATCCTCTCTCTCCCTTGGCGGGAGGTCGCCCCATCCCTCAGTGTCACTGAGGTCTCTTTTTTTCACTTCACCTCGGCCTTTCCCACCAGCAAGCTGACTGTCTTCCATTGGACGACCGTCAGACATGTTGCCACCAGCGCTACCAGCACCTCCAGATGACTGCTGTTGTTTCTGTTCTTCGAGTTTCTTTATGAGTTTATCAAGTGACTGGACGACTCCATTTTGCACAGCCTGCACTTTAGGGCCAGCATGCCCACGTTCAAGTCTCTTCGTAACATCTCTCATGCGTCGAGAAATGTGGTCAAGAGAATCTTCCTCAAGAGAAGCAATGTCATTTTCTAACAATAACGCAAGCTGTCGATATCGGACGGGTAGCTCTTGTTCACGTTCAAGCAGTTGAGAGACACTTTGAGCGGCCTCTTCTATTTTTAAGAGCCAGTAATCACAGGCAGCCCTACAAAACAGTAAGGTCGTTGGATCGACACTCGTCGTAAGGGATAGGTCTTGGAGTAAAGGCGCTGCCTCATCATAACGACCGAGCCGTAGCAATTCTCGGGCAGACCACAGTCGAATAGTATCAGCAGCAAAAGCATCATCCTTGGTCTGGGTGAATTTTTCTTGCAGGCGAGCGATCTCGATTGGAGGCGTAAAGCGTATATCTGTGAGGAGTTTGTTGTACTGTTGTCGAACGGTACAGATGACCTTCATGATCCGGTCCAGAGTATCTGTCTCGTCACTCGTTATTGTTTTTACAGCCGCCATGATGTCAGGGGTTGTCTCGGGCTGCTTCTGAATCCAGTTTGTTACCCGCTTATTGTTTTCAACATCGCTCGGTTGGCTCCAGCTTGCCCTGCGTGAAAGTTCATTTGGCAGATTGATGTCTCCGATTGAATCTTCAGCACGTGCAGTGGATTCAGCCTGCACACGAGGTGCATGTGTCCAGTGAAGAGCAATGCAGAGGCCAATGATCTCTACGACATTTCGTATGGTACTAATAAGTCGCATGGTTCGGTTTCCAGGTGAACGTAAAGCAGGGACATTGTATTGTTGATCTGACACGTAAGAGACACTTCCCAAATTATACTCTGGTAGACGATGAATAGGCGTTGAATTACTAGGTACGGACTGAATTTCTGTGCTGACTAAATTACTGGGTGTGGGTTGAATCACTCTGTGCGGCCAGTCGCGATGTCATGTGCAGCTCGTTCTACCCTTTCTTGTCGCTGTGCCAATCTTCCAAGCGCGTCAATCAATTCGGTCTCTGAAGCCTGTTCAGATCCTTCGTTCAATAAGGCAGAGAACCGGGACGTTTTTCCATTCACCCGAGTTTGCAGGATTCGAAGCATCTTAAGTTCGGCGATTTTATCGACGAGAGGTTGCTCGCCAGGCTTTGCCGGGCGACCACGCGCCTGCCCCTGTTGCTGCCTGTCCTGTTGTTCGCGTTCTGCACGTTCAAGGGCAGAAAGGAGCTCCTCAAGACTCACGACCAAGTCCTCGATAATTACCTGTGTGAATTGACTATAGTCACTTTCTTTCAAGCGACTTGCGGCCATGGTAGAGTCTTCTCTGATTTGCTGAAGAGCCTCTGGTATTGCAACGGCAGATCCGTCATCTCGGACGAGTGTTAACGCTCTTGTAATGGTGGCAGTGACAACATTTTGCTCCGATCCAAGCCGTGCAGATTCAAGTTCTTGTTCTCGTTGTGTGCGTTCAGCTGCATTGCTTCTTAGTTGCTGGATGCCTCGGAGAATCATACGCTCCGCTCGGAGCATGTCGCGTATTCGAGCCTCTAGCCTGACCAGAAGGCGTTCAATCTCTTCTTCACGGAGTTGCCGAAGAATTTCTTCAAGTTCCGCCCGGGCAGCTTCTAATTCAGCGAGTGCTTCTTCCTGGTCTTTACGAGCAGCTTTAGGTTTTACAGCATTGAGTTTTTCCTTCGCCTGCTGCATGCGTGAACGAGCTGCCTCAAGCCTTTTGTTTGTCCGGTCAGCTCGAGAAACTTCATCGTTTCCTTGGGGTTCCTGCTGGCTATTCTCTTGCGCAGCGGAATCATCTTGCTGGTCCTGTCCATCACTATTTCCTCCTCCCTTCTCTCCTGATGGCTTTTCTCCGGATGGTTGTTCTCCGGATGGCTTCCCAGGAGAACCATCGAGCGGTGGCTCGGGTTGAGGTGCATCATCTGGTTTGGTGTCGACCTTCGATCCAGCGGCATTCGCTGCCTCTCTGCGAAAAGCATCAACATCTTTCGCGAGCGCTTGCGTGTCATCTTCAAGAGCATTTTGTTTTTCTGCAAGACTCTTCGGGTCGCCTCCGGCTTCGGTTGTCCCCTCGACACCCATCTGCCGAGCAATAAGAGTGTTGATTCGTCCAAGAAACTCTTTGACTTTTTTCTTTGAGTCAGTGACTGTCTTTCTAGACTCTCCGGATTCCAGTACGGCAAGCAGTTCACGTAAACGGTCGATAGCAGCATCTTGTCCGGTGCCTGCTTTTAATAACTGTCCTTTTTCCAGCAGTTCCACAATGGTATCGAGTCGATCAGTCACTTCGAGTTCTCTTGCCTGTTCAAATGCTGACCGAAGAGTGGCTGCTCTGCGTGGGTCAGTTGTGTCAAGGAGATCAGCGAGCCGAAGGAACGTGGACTCTAGTTCTCGCATTCGCTGGCTGACTGCACGTTCTTTTTCAGCTAGTTGTGAATTCGGAGGTGGTGCAATGTCTTGCGTCCACCCGGATGATGCTGCAGAAATAGTAACCGCCATCATTCCACACAACGTGAGAGCAAGCTTTGTAACACATGGTCGGTCGGTATTTTGTTGACTTTGAATCAGCATCTCAACCACAGCCTTAAAGTCCCTTCAGTACATCACGGGCACGTTGCTTTTGTTGTTTACTTGTTTCCCCACGAATTGACTGTTGTTGCTCAATAAGATTTCGGAGGGAATCGATGACTTCATTATAGGTTTCTAATTCGATCATCTTATCAAGCACAGCCCGCATCTGTTCAAGACAGGTATCCGCCATTCGGATAAGTTGCTTTGCGTCTACAGTTTTTTCTGAGTTGTAGGACGCAAGACGTAGTTGCTCGAGTGGTCCTTCGATGATTGTTTCTAAAGGCGTTACGATCTGATTGAGAAGGCGAGCTTCGAGTTGCGGATTAAGAAGCCTATTGTTGAATAATTCATCTGATATGCCTCGAAACGATCCGGCAATTTCGGTCGTCTCGCCGTTTGCTTTTGAAGTGGCTTCAGCAAGTCGTGATGTTAATACTTTATGATCCTGCTCTTCTGTGTTTGCATCAGATGCTACGCGGTCTCGTTTTTGTTGAAAATCTGCAATCAGACTTTCGAATCGACGACGCAGAATGATTTCTCTGGCCTCAAGCATCGCAAGAAGGACTTCAGGCGACACAACTCGAAGTCGCCAAGGGTCTGTCACAGTCGTCTGGGGTCCGCTGGCAAGGCCGCAATAATCTTTTGCGGAAACAACTAGTTCGAGCTCATCACCCACTTTGGGAGGAAGCGAGTCAACGCCAATGCGGGTAGAAGACTCCTTCGTGAGATCAAGCACAGTTGATGATTGTGTGGGTAATGACATCGACACGTGTTGCAGGTTGGCGTTCGTAGTGGCTTCGGTGTGATCTGCAGGTGTGATACGGCGGAGTGAGACCACCGCTTCCGCAAGCCCATAGTCATCTTCAATTTTTCCCGTGATGGGAATGCTTGAGGCGGCAGTGATGAATGATGAGATATCCTGAGGTGTCACTTCAACCTTTGGAGGTTGGTCAGGCCGAGCTATTACCTGGAAGCGGATAGGTTTTTGGCTGGTGATTCCTGCGGTGTCCGTAAATTGAATCTCCAAGATGGAGTCGTCAAGTATTGGGCCGAGTGTTCCAGAGAGGCTCTCTGGTGGTTCGCTTAGAGAGTTCTGCTGATTCTTTGATGTGATTCCTGGAGGCTTTGCTTCGATTTGAGCCACAATGAAATCCTGCTCTACGGCCGAGCTTGCAGTGCCTGTTGTATTTTTACTTATCTGTTGCTTTGCAGGAAGTGATCGAATGGTTGCTTTGGATAATGGTTTTGATGCTTCCGCAGTGATCGAAAGCGTGCTGCCCGCTGGTACCTCAACAAGTCGTGTTGCTGCAAGTGGTCGTGGTTCACCACCGATATACAACGGAGGCGTGATCATGAGAACAAGTTGCTTCAATGAAGGAGGTTCGACAACTTCGAGTCGCAAATCTCGAATTCTTCCATCACCACCGCGAACGTTGATGGTGAGGTCTTCCTTTGGTTTTTTGATTGTATGCGTAAAAAGTTGTCTTCTCTCTTCAGCCGATCCGCGAGTTCCCATGCGGTGCGCTGTCCAACCATTGGCACCTAGGTGTTGTAGCTCTACGAATTTCGGTAATTTTCCAGTCGACTGAGCGGTTACAAGTATTTCGGTGTCTGCTCCTCGTGCGACTCTTCGAACACCATTAGGAAAGTCAGCAACAGTAAGAGTTACCTGTCGCGGCCATGGCGTGTTGCTAAACATCAGCATTCTTTGTGCCCACGTCTCGCGGACGTTTGGTAGCAGGATGAATACAGCAATCATGGTGCCGATAGAAAAACTACTTAATCCCGCTTTACGAAGAAGTTGCGTTCGCCTGAAAAGACGGCCCATTCTTATTTTTCTGATAGAAGCAGCAGCGATCGACGTTGTACGGCCTAGGAGCGTGGGGTCGATTTCTCGCGTCAGTTCACCAGTGTTATTAAGACGGAGTTCTATTGCCGTTGAAAGACTGTCTTGCAGTTCTGGGTGTGTCCGTTCAATAAGTAACGCAAGTTGTTCGTCGTGAAGTGGTATGCGTAATCTCAGGAAAAGTTTATTTACAAGCACAAATACCACCCAGAAGCAGAGAATTCCTGCAGCAAGTATTCGCACTCCCGGAGGAGGTTCGATAAGCCAGTCGAGGAGTAGTGTCAGCCAGAACCATGCCGCGATGGAGAATCCAATGGCTGAAAATGCCTCAAGTAAAATCCACCGTCGAGCCCGTTTGCGTACGCGTTGAAGAAGCTGAGAAAGCCTGTGGTTGTCTGGAGATAGCCGTTCGTTGTTTGTTGCCTGCTGGGTAAGAGCAGGTTCTGTTTTCAGTGGAGTAGGTGTAGCGATCATAATAATTGACTCTGGAGTCAGTCTGCTGAGCAAGTTGCTCACGCGAGTTTTGCCAGTCTCCGTAAAATCCACTCCCCAGACAGGAGGGCAATTCCAATGCCTAGTAGGAGTGTGTTCAGCGTCTTCTTGAATGCCTTGTCGTTCTCACCAGTTTCGTATTCTGTGCGAGAACGATCCTTCAGCATCCCAGCTATTTTCGTGATATCAGTTTCGCTCAGCGTCTCTCCAAGTGGGAACCATGCTGAGCCACCAGTAGCGGTGGCAATTTGACTCAAAGTCTTCCGCTGAAGTTTTGGCTGAATAAGTTCACGGTCTGGTAACGTTGCTTGAATTCTTCGGACTGTTCGTTCCCGTTGGGTGTCATCAATAGTAAGAATGATCTGCCAGCTGCCCTCGCTGGTTACAATAAAACTTCCCTGGAGTCCGCCGGCTCGAACTGGATCTGAGGCAATGGGCACTGTGATCCGCTGACCGTCCGGAGTGATAACTTCTAGTTTTGGTTGAGTGCCTGCTGTAGTCTCCATGATACGCGCGGTCACTGACTCTCCAACTGGGTAACGATCTCTTTCAAGGATCAGTCGCCCACGACTTGATCCTCGTAAGAGTCGTCCTTGAGCAACGTGTCGAACCATTTGTGTGACCAGTCGTTCGTGAGCTGTGGGATCTACAGCGCGTATTCGCCACAGTTCGCCACTTCCTGCATAAAAGACGGTGCCTGATCCATAGAGTTGGCCGGCGAGGTAGATGGGCCCTTCTCGACTCATTTCAAGACCGTCATTGCGTCCTATTCTGGCATACACAGTAGCTCCGGGTTTCGCGACTGCTGTGTCGAAGCACGCGTAAACACCTGGAAACTCACTCCAAATAGTCTGGCTGGCGATGGGGTTTGTGGAGAGCCATAAAAATTCACTATCGTTCCCATCAGGACTAAAGCGGAGCGGTAGTGGATCAGTCGCTGCCAATTGTGGGGTAAGAAGAATCTGCTCACCCCGACGAAGTTCTACAGGGTGGATGTTTCGGATTGATTCAAAACGTCTCTTTGTAAGCCACTGTTGCATGAAGACGTTGCCAGCAACGAATAGAAGACCTCCAGAGTCTTCACTCACCCAGCGTTCAAGGCGAGCGATAGACGCGGGGTCTAATTCCTCCCAGTCGTAGTCGATAGCAATAATGACGTCATATTCATCCATCGCTTCACTATTTGTGGGAAATCTGTCAAGGATTTTGCGTGCGTCTTGCGATATGCCAGACGGCGCAGAATTGAGAAGTACATCAACAGCAAAACTTTGATCTCGCTGCAGAACATTTCGCAAGAAACGATATTCACGACTTGGTCCACCAGAGAGTAGCAATACCTGCGTTTTGCTATCTACAACTTCAATGTCGGCAGCTTCTAGGTTATCTCCCGAGTTGCTGTCTGCCGTGGGGGGAATGACGCGGATTGCGAGAACACGACTTCCGGGAGTTTCAAGCCCATCGAGGTCAAACCGTACTGCTAAGAGTTCACCATCTGCGGCAAGTTGAACTTCAGTCGTATCGAGAACACGACCGCCCGGCGTTTCGTTTGAAGAAGCACCGATCATTGCCTCAGCCTCTGCTTCAAGAAGCTCTACTTGAGCAATCTCGCCTTCAAGACCTTGGCTTTGGAGATAGCCAGTGATGCTAAAACTGTCTTCTGGGAAAATGCGTGGTGGCGAGAGCAGATCAGCTACGCGTACATTCGCAGGTAATCGGTCCGAGCCAAGTCCTATGACGTGCACTTCTGTCGGTGTGTCAGCAACCTTCGATGCGGCCTGCGTTGGGTCAATTCCAGCATTGTTTCCACCGTCAGTGAGTACAATGATGCCACTGAGTGATTCATCCGGCTCACCTCGTAGAACGTTTAAAAGAGCATCGCCAAGACGGGTTTCTGATCCCTGCGGACGTAGTTTCTCTTGCCAGTCTTGATTATCATCTGCGGTATTGTCTTGGAGTGACTGACTTTCTTGAGGAAGCAATGCAATTTTTTGAGAGTTCGCTGAAAAACTCCACACGGACACCTCGTGTGTATTGCGGAGAGAACTTAAGAAGTCACTGTTTTGAAGTATGTTGCTGGCAACGTAGGCGCGACTTGTGGCTTCATCTGGCTGTTTCTTTGAGGCTATGTTGGAATCAGTATTGGCCGCTAGTGTCATGCTAGCGCTTCCATCAACAAGAACAGCCACCTTCGAGGGAAACGTAATTTCATGCTCTGCTGTTCGTCTCATATCGAGTAATCCAAACAAAAGTATTGTCCATGCGAAAATTCGCAAGAAAGCCAAGGGCACACCTTTCCAGCGGGGTATCTCAGCAGCGTCGTGGTGATATATCCACAAGACCGCCCCCATTACTGTTGCTATACACGCAACAAGGACAGGCATGTGCCACCATTCAGAAAAGCTATCAAGGAGACCGCTGGAGATTCGGTACTCAATACGCTCTGCCACACAAAATGGAGTTGGCACTCTCGTGTTGGGAATCAAACGCATCATCATTGGGTGGAAGAGGGTTATGAGTTTAGGTTTTCTGTTTAGATTTTCTTATGTGCTCTGTGGTAGCTCACGGAGTAGCTTAGGAGTTGTTCACAGAGAAGGATAATCAGTAAAATGAAAAGTATGGGCTGCACAAGAGATGAGCTACCACGATTTTCATTCGTAGGCTTCAGGTTGTCAGCCCGATCGTATAAGAACGAGACCCCGGACAAGGATTCAGGCAGTTCGGTGACTGGCAGTCGCTCCAGGTTGCCCTCAGTGGGGTTGATGTTTACAGCCGCAGTCCATTCTTGGCGTACTCCTGCAACAGTTTGCCAGCGAGCTTTATAGATTCCTGGTTCAAGCGTGTTGTTCATGACAGCTACAAGATTGCCATCCTGGTTCATTGCTGCAATCTCATGCACAATGCGATTTTCTGGGGGTAAAAGAAAATCAACATCAACTCGATCAATGCCTTGCTCGAGATCTATTTCAATTGGCTGTCCGATAAGTATCGTTTTGTATTGTCGCCGTAGCCGAGCAAGATGTCTTTCAAGTTCCAGTATGACGACTACCCAGCTGGGGTTATTACGAGCCCAATTGTTCCATGTAGGTGCAGCTGTGGAGAGGAACGCAACTCCCATGCCTTTGCCAAATGGCTTCTCAACAGCAAGAAAACTATTATTCCTCAGGGAAAGAAGTCGGCGAAGACCGCTGTCAGGGGGAGGCTGGTACGTGCGTTCAACGGCCATGTAGCGATCGACATTCACAGCGTCGAGAAAAGGGTTTCGTCGGCCACTCAGGATAGCAACAACAGGATGGTCTTCAGCAGTTATGTCAGGTGCGTTTGGATTTTGTTGGTCTTTAAGAAGGTCCACAGCACCAGCAAGGGGAACAGGGAAAAGCCCTTCTCCATCGCGAAACAATGAGTTATTCATTGTTTTATAATCTGTGTTCGGTCCCACGAAAAAAACGACTCCACCACCACTCCGTGCGTAGTCCTCGAGTGCCCTGATTGCTGCGGCATCGAGGCGTGGCACGTCAAGCAGCCACACAGAATCATATGTGTTGAGGTCCAGTGTCGTAAGAGCTCTTGGCGGTTCGATGCGTGGCCGTAACCCTGTCGCTGCAGTGGTGCCAGGATTCAGTGCCGTTGTGAGGTAAAAGGAATCATCGTCAAGGCTGTTCCGATTACTCGTTGTCGTGATCACAAGAACTTCGGCTTCGTCGACTACCTCTACGGTAGCGGTTCGATAGTTATCAAGAGATAGCCGGTCTGCTGGTAATTCAACCTGAACGGTGTGTCTGCCAGTAGTTTGAAATCGAGATTCAAATTGTATTGTGGCACTATCGCCCGGTGGAATCCGATCTATTTGCACACCGGGTCGATCGAGAAGGTCTTCTTGGATAGCGAGCGACACTTGCTGTGAGGGTGATGATGAGTAATTACGAACTGTGACTTCCCATGGAAGCAGGACATTGGCTACAGGAGTACCACCAATCATTTCGATGCGTTCGACCACAAGGTTTGGTCTCGACAGGTTTTGCAGAATGTTTGTGTCAGATTCAGCTGTTGCCGTATCGACGATGTGAATTTCAATACCTTTGTCTGCAAGGGGTTTCAGAGCTTCGGCGATGTCCGCAGACATAGTCCAATCGGTTTTCCTCAGGTCAGTGAGTAGCCAGAGGACGCCAGATCCATCATCACCTGAAAAGAGTGGTGTGATATTACGAATCGCGGGAGTAATTTGTGTTGTGTCGGCTGAGGGTCGAAGTTTTTTCACATTGACGCGAGCCGAGTCAACGTTTTTCGGTGTGATAATTTCTGTATAGATGTCGAATCGGTTTCCCTTGGACTCTTTTTCTGGAGAGTTGCTCGAATTCTTGTCGTTTGGTGAATTCTTGTCGTTTGATTGCGTCAGTTTCGAAATGCGTCCAAGTGAGAAGTCTTGTTGTCCTGGTGTCGATGCAAGTTCTTCGAGTAGTCGCTCGATCATCGTGCAGCTACGGCTCATGGCGGTCGTTGGAGGCACATCTGGTGAGACTTCAGTTCTAAGCACTTCACCCATTGAGTAGCTGTCGTCAAGAAGCACGACGTGCCTTGTTCGGCTGCTGCCAAGTATGCTGCCCAGATTTGTCACCCAGCGAGGTTGTGCGAAGAGCAGGACAAGACCCATGATCGCTAAAACTCGAAGCAATAAGAGCAGAAGTTGCCTTAAGAGAATGCGTGTACGATATTTCCGTTGGCTTGCAAGCAGAAACTCCATAGCTGGCCAGCGGACAACTCGATGCCGAAGCAGGTTTATGAGATGTATGACGATAGGCGCCGCAGCTAACGGCAGTCCCCACCACAGTAGCGTTATGAAGTCAAATGAAGGCATCGTTATGACTTTTACTCACTGTGGAAATTCGAGGTATACATGAAATGTGGTCTACGATCGCCCACGTGTCTTCGATCGTCTGGATAGAAAGTTGACAAGTGTTTTGTCGACAGCCTGGCTCGTTCTCACAAGCTGATAGTCGCATTGAGAAGCAGCAGATCGGTGACGCACCTCTCCAAGGAATTGCTCCATTGCTTGAAGGTAACCATCTCGTAAAGCACGAGGGTTACAGCTAATCTCACCGCCGAGTTCGAGTCCTTCAAATCGCGTGGGGCCATCAAAAGGAAAGTCCAGTTCATCGTCGTCCAGTACGTGACATATCGCAACATCATGTCCTCTTTGTCTTAAAACCTGGAGGCCCTTATAGAGCGCGTCTCTTTCGCCGAACAGGTCTGAAAAAATGATCACGAGACCTCGCCGTGGCAAATTTTCTGCAAGGTTGCGAAGAACGGAATGAAAATCAGAGTGATGTTTTTGGCGTGGTTTTTCCAGTCCGGCGATAAGGCTGCTGAGGTGCGATCTATTTGTGCGAGCTGGCACACTAGTGCGAACCCGTTCGTCAAAAATAGAAGCACCGACGGCGTCTCCTTGAGAAAGCCCAAGCCATGCGAGGCTTGTTGCAAGAGTGGCGGCATAGTCGTACTTTGTCAGTCCTAGGGTTTGGTCAAAACGAGGCGGAATATAATCCATGCTGGCAGACCCATCAACGAGAAGGAAGAGCCTTAGGTTTGTCTCATTCTCGTATTCCTTGACGTAGAACCGGTCTTGCCGGCCCCAGACTTTCCAGTCAACGCGTCTAAGGTCATCCCCGCGGGTATATTCGCGATGTTGTAGAAACTCGACAGAGTTTCCCTTGTACGGGCTTTTGTGCATGCCCGTAAGAACACCTTCTACAACCGCTCGGGCCCGTAGGTCGAGCCGTCCGATACGAGCGAGTACCTCAGGAGGCAAATATTGTTTGGAAGCGGGGGTCACGCGTCAGTTCATCCTCGTGGGCGGGGGTTGTCTCAATGAGCTTTTCAATAATGGAGTCTGCCGAGACACCCTCACTTTCTGCGGCAAAGCCGACGACAATGCGATGTCGTAGTACTGGGGCGGCGAGGGCTTGAACGTCCTCAATAGATACGTGAGGTCTCCCTTGGAGGAGGGTTCTGGCTTTGCAGCCAAGGATCAGGTTTTGAACAGCTCGTGGGCCGGCACCCCAGGCAAGTTGATCAGAAATAAAGTCGGGAACACCATCAGCGCCGACACGTGTTTGCCGAACGATCGCCAGCGCATAGCGAGCAATATGATCACTCAGGGGAACTTCACGAACACTTTTTTGGAGTGCGATGATTTCCTGTGCCGTGAGTACGGGTTCAACTTCAGAAGAGTTGGTGCCTGTTGTTCGCTGAGCGATCTCAAATTCTTCAGAAAATGATGGGTACTGGACAAAAACTTTGAACATAAAACGATCCTGCTGTGCTTCAGGCAGTGGGTAGGTGCCTTCCTGCTCAATAGGGTTTTGTGTTGCAAGAACGAAAAAGGGGTCGGTGAGTTTGTGTTGTGTTCGGCCAACGCTTACCTGGCGTTCTTGCATAGCCTCGAGCAAGGCGGATTGAGTTTTTGGGGGAGTTCTGTTTATCTCATCAGCAAGAATCACGTTTGCGAACAAAGGTCCCTCGAGGAAGCGTAAATTACGGCTTCCGCTGCTTCGGTCTTCCTCAAGAACCTCTGTGCCAATAATGTCTGCTGGCATAAGGTCGGGAGTGAACTGAATTCTACTAAAAGCCAAGTCAAGAGTTTTTGCGAGTGTGCTAATGAGCAATGTTTTTGCAAGCCCTGGAACACCCTCAAGTAAGCAGTGGCCTTGAGAAAAGAGACAAATAAGCAATTCATCAATGACGTGTTGTTGGCCAACAATGACTTTGGAAAGCTGTTCAACAATCTTTTCGCGAGCATTGTGCAGCCTGTCAGTAGTTGGTTGAAGTTGAGGTTCGGACGGCATTCACGACTCCAGAGACATTTTCGAGGGTTTACTACATTGCGTTGGATCAAAACGAACGAACAATCAGATGATACTCCCTAACGGCCGATGGAACCAACTGCCTGTTCAGGAGGTACGCCTCAGCAGTACAAGATGCTCACCAGGCCCCCCTAACGCTGGTAGATCGGGAGCATTCCGGCATTCAGTTGGAGAATCGTAAGGTTTGTAGAAGTTGTGTAAACAGGTCCAATATAGCCCTGCTGCCAGACTACTCCCGCGCGATCTTTTGTCGCCTCCGCGACTAATCGTTTTTCAATTTGACGTCGATAGTCAGACCACTTTTGGCCACCTTCTCGATACATCACTTGCGAA
Organism: Planctomycetota bacterium; assembly: GCA_014238855.1. Classification (GTDB taxonomy): domain Bacteria; phylum Planctomycetota; class Planctomycetia; order Pirellulales; family UBA1268; genus UBA1268. The sequence goes on along the minus strand of JABAAH010000019.1, from coordinate 24,940 downwards.
TAGTAGTAGTGTGCATAATGCCAATGACCAAACCCCGCGTTTGCAATGTTTCCAAGATGCTTCTCAGCATAGGTCAGCATTCGAGGAACATGTGTGTCATCATACTCGCCAGCATTGAATAGGCATGCAATAGCCGCAGCCGAAATCGCTGGGCGTCCTCCACCACCTTTCGAACTGTATTGAACCCCTCCGTCTGGCATGGTGCACTTATGGATATAGGCAATAGCTCGGTCAATAGTCTCTCGCGGAACAGAAATGCCCGCATTTCGACAACCTCGGAGCCCCTGTACCTGTGTGATTGTTGTTGATCCCTCGTCAAAATCGTTTCCGTCCTTAGCACTCACGTACCCCCAGCCCCCATCTTTTGTTTGTGCTCGGCCCGAGAATTCTACGGCTCGTTCGAGCACTTTTATAACTTCATTTCGTCGAGCAAGGTCCTCTTCTTCACCAAGGACTTGTGACAAGAAGAGCATTGAAAATCCATGGCCGTACGTGTAGCGGTCATCTGTTTTTGGGTCACCGATGAGACCATTTGGTCGGGATCGACTCACGAGGTAATCAACCGCCTGTGCTATCGAGTCAGCGTGTTTGCCTTGAGTGGGAGTAGAGCCTTCAAGAAGTAGAGCTGTTCCTGCAAGTGCTGTCATTGCAGTCGGGTACCGTCCTTCGTTGGCCGTCCAGTTACCACGTCTTGACTGATTTGCTGCGAGCCAGTCGAGACCACCTTCGACAGCCTCTTGTACATCGATTGAGGCTGCGTGAGTGGTATCAGGGTGCCAACTGCCTGATTGAGCGACTGCAATGAGAAGAAATGGTACCAATATTGACGACATCGTTTTGCGGTCAGCCAGTGCTTCTATATTCCGAAGGATTGTGTTCATTTGTTTGAATTTCTCGAGACCGCAGGGGAAAGAGGCGTGGGTGGCACCGTAATCGATGCTCTAATTGTCAGAAAATTTATTGGCCAATGATTGCTCTTTCAATCCAGTATTTCAATTCACTGAGAACGTCTGTGTAGACAAGAGGTTCTTGCTCGGCATGAAAGGGCTCCGTGTCGTCGCTGGAAAGACCAGTAAAGTGCAATGTGATTTTTGGAACATTTCCTCCCATTTGCCGTCGACTTACAATTCTCATTTCGACAGAAGAGCTCACGGCGTTGCCAATAATGTTCAGGTCTGCTGTGTTCTCAGTCTGAGGCGATTCAAGTTGCAGCTTGTCGTCGAGGTAGAGCATTGCACCAGTTCGTTTGTCGATGCATAGAATACTCAATCGGTATCGTCCCCTTCCCTGTCCTGCTGACGTGTTGGCCATGCGTAGCCGGCGGCCAAATATAAGTGTCGGCAGGCCAGCTGGCTGAGGGCTTTGAATAATGTGCCGCTGGATAGAAGCCGGACGTGACCACATCATGTCGCCAGTGAGTTTGCTCAGTGACCAGACAGATGAGGATTCAGCTCTCTCCAGCCCTGACCCAACACCAAACCGTTCTACCGAGTCAATTCCACGAAAGCGTTTTTCATCACTCATGGTTGTATTTCGGCTTGCGAATAATATGTAGCGATCTTGCCACGAGAGGCATCGAAGTTCTCGAAACCCTGTGGGCATTTCTTCGAGCGTTGTTACGAACTTTGTTTGCCCGCTCGCAACATCGATTGCTGTTAACTGGCCGTCTTGTGTTATCGCTATAAATATATTGTCCTCAGTAATAACCCCACGTGTCGTAGCTGGGCATTCACAAATAGCACGGTGACTCTTGTCAGTGATGTCAACGACGGCGAGTTGGAGGTTTTCATCGGTATCGGAATTCGATGGCTGCACGACAAGAAGATTTCTTCCGGCAATAGCGAGTCTGTTCTGTCGGGCAGGAAGGTCGTGGCTTGCAATTTTGTGGCCGTCTGTCATCGATAGAACCTGAGAGTTCTTGCCATCGCGTGAGGTGACGCAGAGCACCTCGTGGTCACCAAATATTTCTGTTCGTGGAGGAATGTTGCGGCGTCTCCATAGGACGTTGCCTGTTCGGATATCACATACCTCAAGAGAACTTCCAGAGATTATTGGGACACCTGTGAGATGCGGACGTCCGACACGAAACGTAGGTATTCTCTGGATTTGATGGTTGCTCAATTCAACCGCAACTTTTGACCGCAGTGGCAATGGGCCAAGGGGTCGTAGGAGTCGTTCCGTCGTGCCCGTAGGAGTACGGGTCACAAGGGGTTGTCGTGGTTGAACGAGGCGATCATCTGTTTTCGCCCAGAGCAGACGATGTTCACCATCGGTTGGTTCACAAACCTCAAAAGCGGTAAGAGAGTGGCTGTTTTGAAGGAGCAGGATGCGATCAATGAGGGATGCTGACGTTGATCGTAGGCGAAAATAATTTGTGAGGTGTGGGTGCTTCGCTCCCTCAATTTCGATCGAGATAGCATCACCGATTGGTGTTCCGAATTGGTCCCGAAGAATAATGCTTCTGCCCGTATGCTCAAGGGTTGCACCGGGGAAGCCAGAATTCTGGGCGTGGACTAATTTGATCTGTGTTGATTTGTTGAGAATATCCCCTGTTGCAGACGCTTCCTGGCTTTGCGTGACATCTACTTTTCCAAGTGGCCATGTGTCGCGTACAAAGTTTTCTGGGGAGATGCTTTGTTGCAAAGGGTTTTGTGCCGATTGCGAACGATTGAGATCCTTCGGGGTTAGGAGTTCAAGTTGAAGGCGGATGTTCTGTCTTGCTATGCCCGTTAGTCCTGTAATCTCTGTTCGGAGTGTCTCCTTGAGAATGCCCGTGGCCTCGTCGTTCAGGGGGCGGTTGCCAAATCGGTCCATGAAAGTCCCTAAGGCAACGCGACGTGTTTCGAGGTCAGGGATTCTTGCCGCCCTATCAAGAGCAAGCTTTTCTTCTTGATCGATTTTTTGCAGTAGTATTTTAGGTGTTGATCCGCCAGCAGTAAATTCCTGGGATTGAAGGATTTGCTTGAGTTTCCTTTGGAACCAACGGCTCGATCCGATCCAGAGCGAAGAGTCCTCACGATCGTGAATCAAGTTTTCATCTTCAGGTATTTCGAGGCTCGCTAATTGAAGGTAGTCCCGGCATACGCCCCAGGCTTCCATGGGCTTGCTTGCTTCGAGGTATCCGTCTACGGCAAGCCTGCGGATGCTCGCCGCCATCTGTTGTGATGGTGCTAGCTCAACACCTTCTGGCCACGACGCAGCAGCACCAGCAAAATCATTTTTCAGTGCAAATTTAATTGCTTGGCTGATTGTGGAAGCAGAAGGTTTGGGGCCCGCCGGTCCATGTACGCGTCGAATATCTTTCAAGCCTTGGGACGTGTTTCCTTTGGACAGGTTGAGTTCTCCTCGCCAATGGAGAGCCCATAGATCAATCGAATCTTTCTGCAGCGCAGTTTCAATGTTGCGCTCGAGATCAGCGGTCTGGTGGTACACGTCGAGAAAGTCGAGCCCCTGCGAAATGACTTCCCCACGGTATGAGACAAGGTTGCCAGGAAGTGCAGAACCTCGCCCGAGAGAGGTTGCGACGAGCGTACCGTTTGAAAGGTCGATTTCAGCGACGGCTGGAGCGTTCGTTGGAACATAGAGACGATTGTTGGAGAGAATGCCTCGGCCACAAATTATTTCGTCATTGAGTCCAACAGCTTGTTTCCAGATTATTTTTCCATCATCAAGTGAAACGGCTGCAACTTTTTTTTGTCCAAGTACGATCACCGTGCGGTCGACAATGCCAGCAACATTTACGAAATCAGTGCGTGGCGATTGCCAGAGGGCTTCGCCGGTTCGGATGTTCACGCAATGAAGAAATTCTGACCCGGCTGGTGTGAGGATGACTTTGTTTCCAGAAATAGTTGGTAGTGCATCAAGCCATTTGCCCCCGCTGGTGTTACCTTCTCCAGCAGCCTTGATTTGTATCCCGGCCATACCTCCTGCAAAGCCTGGCATTCTTAGCTGGATGCCGTTTGCGAGTCTTCGAACATCATCTGGTTTTGGGACATTGAATCGGTATGCCCAGCGAAGCGTGCGAGCGGCGAGGTCAACAGCAATTGCTGCGCCAGCGCCGGTTGGGCAGACAAGAGTGCCTTCAGCAAAGGCAGGTGAAAGCCCGAGTTGTTTCCGATCATTTCGGTTATTAATGTCGTACTCGACGTCAATCTCGGCTAGGGGTTGTGACCATACGGTGTCGCCTGTGGCAGATGATAATACGTCAAGCCGTATTTGCTGTCGTTCTTCAACGAGAACATAAAGCTCATTGCCGAGTGGCAAGGGGCTTCCCAGAAACCAGCGAGACTCTGGGTTTTCGTTCGCTCGTGGGAGTTGCCAGCGGAGTTGTCCTTCTTGGGCTATGTCATAAGCAACAAGCCGGTTGTTGTTTTCAACAGTGCGTGAACGTCCAGGCTGTCGCAAACGTTCTCGAGAATTTTGTAGCACGTCTTGCTCAACAACAAACACAAGTTTTCCGTCACTCGAAAGTGTTGAAGAAGTCGAATCATAGAAAAGCCCGTCGAGTGGATGTGTGCCTCGTTCTTCAAACTCATTCGGTGCGATATTGGCAATCGCTGAATTCGCTAATCGCCCCTCTATCCACAATCTTTTTCCGGATTCGAAATCAATTGCCATGACACCTGCTCGTGATTGAACGAGGAGTGAATTGCCAACAGCGAGTGGTGTGCCTGCTGGGAAAACGGGGAGTCCTTGTTCAGCGAGTAATTCGCTTCTTTGCTTAAGCAGACGCTGCTCCTGTGGATGTAGTGTGAGAGGCACTCTGAAACGAGGAACCAAAAGCGGCCGATCACATGGCCGAATTGGATTTCGATCGGGTCTTCCTCGGCTCATTCTCCAGTTTTCTGATCCGAACGTTAGTTCGGCGTCTGGTCCAGATGTAGCTCCTGTCAATTTAGCAATAAGGAGTTGGTCTCGCAGAAGGTTTCGTTCAGGCAGGAGTTCCCCGCCGAGTCGTGCCGAACCTTTGATGTCTTTGAGGAGTTTTAAGGCCTTCGCTTTTTCATGTGGATCAATTGCAATTGTTGTTGCTGCCTGCATGAGCTTGAATGTCGGAAGCAGGGCATCGGGAAGGTTTGTCATCGGGCTGGTAGCGATGCGTTCCAGCCATGCCTCTGCCGCGAGCGGCTGACCCGATTCAAGGAGCCTTGCCGCTGTAAGGATTGCGGAACGATGACCAGCCTCAGTGTGAAACCACCGCCTCGCAACGGCAATAATTGCTTCGTTGTTATTCTCACTTAGAGCTTTTCGAAGTGCACGATCTGCACGTTTTCTAAATTGAAGTTGATATGCCTTGGTTCCTGCTTCAGGAAGTTCACCAATGAGTTCTGTCACCAGCGTTTTCATACTGCGACGAGTCTGTTCACTTGCGCTATCACCCTCTAGGAAAACATCTTGTTCGGCTGTCAACATTTCATCAAGGAGTGCTGTCGCATCTGCCATTCTGCCTCCAGCAATGAGTCGTTGAGCTTGGTCAAATTGACGTTCACGAAGTCGTTCACTCGGCAGATACACGCCGTTGCTTACAGCGAGTTCCTCTGGAGTTGCTTCTGAAGAGTCATCAGCTCGTACAAGAGAAAAAATTATGCACCGAAGAGAGTGGGGTATGTTCGGAACACGTATTCCAATGGCGAAGAGCCCGCATAAGGTGATCGCAGCAATGCAGTAGAAGCGTGTACAGATGCGTGGTCGTCGCCAGGCGGTTTCAGTTTTTTTTTGTGAAGTCACGATGATTCCATCTACGTCTTTCATAAACTCGTTCTACAACCGGGCTTCTACACGTCGAGTTGGCATAGCTCCTCACTATTATTGCAGCAGAGGCCTGTTTGTGTCTGTTTTGCGAACCTGCCGAAGTTCAGTTTGAAAATGTGAAAAGGGTCCTCGATGCCGAGGTGTGCCGGGAAACTGCCCCTTTATCGAGGGGTTTTTTGTTGGTAAGTACCCAGAAACAAGGGTTTATTTGGCTATTTATATAAAAAAACACTGTTTTCCCTTGCATTTTTACGGGTAATGCCTCTAATCGCCGCAAGCGGCCGTTTTCGGTCGAGCACCGAAATGCGGTCGGGGTTATTTGCCGCACAAAATTTTTCTCGTACGAGAGGCACGAACGATAATGGCGAAAAAAGCTGGAAGTAAGCCAATGACAAAGACTGAGATCATGCGAGCGATCTCAGAAACCACAGGTTTGCCTAAGAAAGACGTCGTTGCAGTCGTCGAGTCGTTAACTGAAGAAATTGGTAACGCACTTCGCAAAAGCGGAATCGGTGTATTCTCGATTCCTGGTTTGGTCAAGATTGAACGTCGCGCAGTTCCAGCACGTCCTGCACAAAAGAACGTGAAGAATCCTTTCACTGGTGAACTTCAGGATCGTCCTGCAAAGCCAGCGAGCGTAAAGGTTCGTGTTCGTGCTCTGAAGAACTTGAAGGCAATGGTCGAAGTTTAGTCAGAATGACGACCACGAGTCGTCGACGAAGCATTTGTAAAGAAACGGGTGGCACATCTTGTGGCACCCGTTTTTTTTTAAGGCCAGGACTGTCGGCCACATTAAAAACGGCAGAGGGCAAATGTACGCGTTGCACAGGCCTGATGAAAAAGTTTTCTAAGGAGGAAAGCAGGCAATGGATGATGTTAAAGAAGTTCTTTTTAAAGGTGTGCTTTTGCTCGTCTGTGGGTGCCTATGCCATGAGGTCACAGGATCCGAACAGCCAAATGTCATTGTGATTCTCACGGATGATCAAGGGTGGGGGGATCTAAGCATGAACGGAAATGTCTCTTTAGCGACCCCTCATATTGATCGACTCGCACATGATGGAGCTCGCTTCGAGCGGTTCTTCGTCAGTCCTGTCTGCTCTCCAACTCGAGCGGAGTTTCTGACAGGTAGGCATCACGTTCGCTGTGGTGTGTATTCCACTTCCGAGGGTGGTGAACGCGTGAATTCGGACGAGACGATGATCGGCGAGATTTTCAAGAAAGCTGGTTACCGAACCGGAGCCTTTGGTAAGTGGCATAGTGGCATGCAGCATCCGTATCATCCCAATGCACGAGGGTTTGATGAGTTCTACGGCTTTTGTTCAGGCCACTGGGGGAACTACTTCAGTCCGATGCTTGAGCGCAATGGGCAGCTCATCAAGGGAGAAGGATTTATCATTGATGATCTCACGAATCGTGTCATCGACTTTATTGAAGGCGAGCACGAAAACCCATTTTTTGTTTACCTTCCTTACAATACCCCGCATTCACCGATGCAGGTCCCGGATAGATGGTGGAATAAATTTAAAAACAAAGAGCTCACTCAAGAATACTCGAAAAAGAGAAGTGAAAAAATTGATCACACGCGAGCCGCACTCGCAATGTGTGAAAATATCGATTGGAATGTTGGTCGACTTCGTTCCAAACTCAAAGAACTCAAGTTAGAGAAAAACACGATCGTTGTGTACTTCAGTGACAATGGCCCAAATGGTTCCCGATGGAATGATGGCCTGCGTGGCCGTAAGGGATCGACAGATGAAGGGGGCGTTAGGTCTCCACTGCTTATGTGTTGGCCCGGGGTCATTGAGGCGGGAACTGTTGTATCGCAGATTTGCTCAGCGATGGACCTTATGCCAACTCTTGCAGAGCTGGCGCATGTTGAGGTCGTCACTGCAAAGCCGATAGACGGCCTGAGTGTTGCGCCACTTTTGCTCAACAAGAAGGTTTCCTGGGCGGATAGAACGCTCGTGCATCATTGGAACGATAAGGTTTCTGTTAGGACCCAGCAGTTTCGTCTTGATAATGAGGGACGGCTGTATGACATGAATGAGGATGAGGGGCAGCAGGCCCAACTCAATGATTCACAGCCCGAGGTAGCAGCCGCTCTTCAGGAGAAGGCGAATGAATTTCGGCAGAAGACGCTCTCGGACTACGGCAAGCTATTTGACAGGCGACCATTTGTTGTTGGGTATGGAGGCGCGCGTTTGACACAGGTTCCGGCTCGTGACGGCGTTGGGCATGGCAATATCAAGAGATCAAACCGGTTTCCAAATGATTCTTTTTTTGAAAATTGGACAACGGTAGACGATTTTATTTCCTGGGAATGTGAGGTCGGTGCTGCTGGACTCTACCGTGCTGAGATTTTTTACACGTGTCCCGAAGGTGATGTCGGTTCAACCGTCGAGCTGGTTTTTAAAAACAGCTCTCTTACTGGAGAAATAACTGTTCCTCATAATCCACCACTCACCGGAATGGAAAATGACCGATTCGAACGAACGGAGTCTTACATCAAGGATTTTAAGAGGATGACTCTTGGTAAAATTCAGCTTGAGCAAGGGGAAGGCACCTTGATATTGCGAGCGAAAAAGATTCCTGGTGATAGTGTGATGGATTTTCGTCTATTGCTACTGACTCGTGTGGATTGAATTCAATCAAAAATCAAATGAATTTGTTCCAATGCAATAGACTTGAGATAGAGGGTTATTGCCCGAAGATGAGACTGTTCATTCGTCTTCGCGTAGTTCTTTTTGCTTTCTTTTTGTCGTTATTCGTTCTCTTGCAGGCGAAAGCAGCAGAACGCCCAAATGTTGTCTGGATTGTTGTCGACGACATGTCCCCGAATTTCTCGTGTTATGGTGAGACGACCATTCAGACACCACATGTTGATCGCCTGGCAACTGAGGGCGTTCGGTTCACGCGTGCGTATGCCACCTCACCTGTATGCTCGACCTTTCGGTCTGCTCTGATCACGGGGATGTATCAAACAACAACAGGGACACACCACCATCGAAGTGGTCGAGGAGAGCATCGTATTGCTTTGCCTGCCGGCGTGAAGCCAGTCCCAGAACTTTTCCAGGAGGCAGGGTATTACACGTGTATCGGGAGTGGTTTACTCGACTCCGATTTCCGAAGTCAGCCGCTCACAGATCGGTCCAGCAAAAGACTAGGGAAGACGGATTATAACTTCGATTGGAAGCCTTCGATTTACGATGACAATGACTGGTCTGGACGTCGCTCAGGACAGCCTTTTTTTATGCAGGTGCAGTTGCATGGAGGAAAGCTTCGAGGTGCTTCAGCCGGAGGATATGCGGCTTTTGAGCAGCAGGTGAACAATCTGGTGGGAGGGGTTACAGATTCTGGTGATGTTCTGTTGCCACCGTATTACCCGCCGGATCACATTCTCATGAAAGATTGGGCCCTGTATCTTGATTCAGTCCGCGTAACGGATCATCACGTCGGGCGTGTGCTACAGCGGCTTGAAAAAGAGGGCTTGCTCGAGAATACGCTAATTGTTTTCTTCACTGATCATGGGTTGAGTCATGCCCGTGGCAAACAGTTTTTATATGATGAAGGAACACATATACCTTTGGTTATCCGAGGCCGACAGGTTCAGGCAGGACATGTTCGGACTGACTTGGTCGAGCATATTGACATAGCGGCGTTGTCTCTTGCGGCAGCAGGCATAACCATTCCGGATTGGATACAGGGGCAAAATATTCTCGCAAATGATTTTCAGCCCAAGCATGCAGTTTTTGCTGCACGAGATAGGTGCGGAGAGGCCGTGGATCGAATTCGATCAGTGCGTAGTGAAAAATTTCTTTACATAAAGAATTTTTTACCAACTCGTCCGCATCTCATGCCAAGCAATTATAAAGACAGCAAGTTGATCATTCAGCGGCTCCGAGAACTTCATGCAGATGAAGGGATCGGTCAGCTTGGAGAGAAGCTCTTGTTCTCACCGTGCCGTCCTGCGGAGGAGCTTTATTTGTACCTGCAAGATAGGTGGCAGATTCATAATCTGGCCGAAAATAGAGAGTATACGGACGAGTTATTACGTCATCGCCAGTTGCTCAACGAATGGATCAGACGGACAAAAGATTGTGGTACCGAATCTGACGACGTCTACGTGCTGGAAACTGACGATCAGATCAAAGATATGAAAAATGAAACAGCGCGGAAAAAATATCGTGCAAACGTAGAGATCTACAAGCGTTGGGCCAGAGAAGGCATATAACGACGTGTTTGCGGCTGTCAGGAAGCAGTCTCAACAGCCTCCTGTGCTAAAAGTGGACAGAGGGAGGCTCGAACTCCCGACACACGGATTTTCAGTCCGTTGCTCTACCAACTGAGCTATCTGTCCGGATCTTCAAAAGGTGTGGGGAACCACAAATATTCGAAGATTATCCACATTAGTAGAGTCGTTTCACCCAGTTGTCAACGCGAGGCCTCGGCACGGGGGCTCTACGTCGATGCTCATTGTAGCAAGGGTCACGTGGCTGCTCGCTCGAGGCGGTCATGAATGGCTGCCCAGTCGTCATCTGCAGGGACTGCATCAACAACCAAGCGATCAAGTCCTCGCTGGTCAAGGGCGTGGAGCGTGGCGTAGAGGCTGCGTGCGTACGCTGCGGGGTCTTGTGGCATCGGGGTGACAATGAGGTTCGGCGACGCTGCAAGTGCCACTACAGCAGCGGTGTGAGGTGAGCGAGATAGCCAGCCAACGCGGTGCCCTGCCTCAAGAAGTTTTGGAATGAGCATCGTTGCATCCCTTGCTAGTGTGAGGCGGGTGCGAGGGGCGTAATGTCGAGGCTGGCTGCCGGGGCTTCGTAGAGCCTCACCGCGTTCCCTGCCCTGCTCTACACGGTCTTCTTTCGACGAAAGAATTTGTACACCAAGTGCTTCGGCCAGTTGCTGAGCAGATATTGGCCCTGGCCGAAGGATCGTAGGCGGGTCCACCGTGCAATCGAGGACTGTTGATTCCAGCCCATGTTCACAGGGTCCTCCATCAAGAATCATGCCTACTCGATGACCCAGTCCTTCAAGTACGTGGTGCGCTGTTGTCGGAGATACAGCTTCTGATCGATTTGCGCTCGGAGCCGCAATGGGGCACTTGGCCAATTCAATGAGACGGCGAGAAACAGTGAGACCAGGACATCTCAGTGCAACAGTATGACCATTGGCAGTGACAATATCCGGCACGGATTGCGCTTTTGGAACGACTAAGGTCAATGGTCCAGGCCAAAAAGCACGAGCGGCTCTTTCAGCAATATCCGGCCACTGAGACGACAAAGAGCGAGCCATATCTGTGTCTGAAACATGCACAATGAGTGGATTTGTCGCCGGGCGCCCTTTTGCTTGAAAGATCTGAGCAACAGCATCAGGGTCCATTGCATTTGCAGCCAGGCCGTAAACGGTCTCAGTAGGAATGGCCACAAGTTGGCCTGTCGCAAGCCTCTCTGCTGCTGCAGCCAATGCTGCAGCGGTCTTCGGCTCCGGAGTCACAACACCCTCTGGCCAATCGATTGTGGCGAGTATTGGAAGGGGCGGACGTCGTACGGGAACTGGTGTCATAGCGTTGACGGTTGCAGTGAAAGGGTACTCCGAGCATGATGGCATCTTCTGCAGACGAGGCAACCCGGTTTTTGGAGTTTTTTATTACAATGTCTTCACAGTCTTCACAGTCTTCACAGTCTCCTCAGGGCTCGAAGTCCCCTCTTGTCGGTGTCATTATGGGTAGCAAATCAGATTGGAAAACGCTTGAGCGGGCAGCGGCGGTTCTGAGCGAACTTGGCGTGCCTCACGAATGTGAAATTGTGTCCGCTCATCGCACACCAGAGAAACTCACAGAATACGCTCATACTGCCGCTGAGAGAGGGCTGCAAGTCATTATTGCCGGTGCCGGAGGCGCAGCACATCTTCCGGGCATGGTCGCAGCTCAGACGCACCTCCCAGTACTTGGTGT
>JABAAH010000019.1:0-12525 GCA_014238855.1 Planctomycetota bacterium | reverse complement strand
CCGGCTGTTCTCAAAACAGCAGCCTTTGGGTATGACGGAAAGGGGCAGGAACTCATAAAAAAACCTTCTGATTTGGGCAATGCTTGGGAGCGGCTCGGTGGAGCAACGTGTGTCCTTGAAGAATGGATTGATTTTCAGTGTGAGTTGTCGGTTGTTGCAGCGAGGGGTCTCGACGGTGCTGTTGTCGCATTTCCTGCAATTCGAAATGAACATAGGAATCATATTCTTGATGTCAGTTCATGCCCCGCAGAGTTGCCAGCAGAAGTTTTGGGTGAAGCTGAACATCTTGCAGCGACAGTCCTCTCAGAGTTACAAGTTGTTGGTGTAGCATGTATCGAGTTTTTCTTGACACACGAAAATCGTCTTCTGGTGAATGAGATTGCACCGCGAACTCATAACTCTGGACACTTAACAATCGAATCCTGTCCAGCCAGCCAATTTGAACAACAGGTACGAGCTATCTGTGGATTGCCGCTTGGTGTCACAACTCTTCTTGCTCCAGCAGCGATGGCAAATGTACTTGGTGATTGCTGGCAGGTGGGTGAGCCTGATTGGGGCGGTGTTCTTGCTCTGCCGGGAGCTAGCCTTCATCTGTATGGAAAAGAAGAACCACGTCCTGGTCGCAAGATGGGTCACATTACCGTCACTGCAGAGACGACCGCGGAGGCTATAGCGTGCGCACGTCAGGCGAGGGATGTCGCTTCATCGCGTTCACGGTGAAGTGCTTGTGCAGGAACATTCTCTTGTGCAGGAGTGCTCTACTGAGGGCGTAATGCCCTGCCCTTCCAGGATGCTTTGAGTCCGAGGGCACGGCGCCCTAGAGCAACCCACTGAATGACGAGAAAGACTCCTACTGCGAGCGGATGAAAGAGGGTACTGCCAACACTCTGCCGGAACCGTGCGAGTGTAAGAAAGCGAGGGCAATAACTCAGAATGAAACTTGAAATGATGACGAGGAGTGTTATTTCGGATTGGCCGGTGCCAGCAAGGTAAATCAATACAAGCACGGTCGGGAGGACCTGGCCGCCCACAAGCAGTAGTGTGAAAGGGGTAATTGTTTTCGGTGATCCAATTCCCTCAGTAGCATTTTTCATGAGCCCCTGCAGGACATCTCGGTTTGTGTCGTACATACGGCATGACGCGATGTCACTCGCGTCAAAAATATCAGTACGAAGCCCTCCTCTTCGGAACAATCTCGGCAGCATGATCCCATCATGAAGCGAGGACTTAATTGCATAGTGTCCGCCTGCCCTACGATATGCGTCGCGTGTTGTGAGAAATAGTTGGCCACAGCCTGCTGCCAGAGATGCACTGTTTGAGTGACGGCTTCGAGAGAGCGGCAGGAATCCCAGCAACACAAAATGGATTAACGGCAACAGGAGCCAGCCAAGGAACGTCGGAGTTTCTTGATGCGGAAACCCGCTCGCGAGATCAACTTTTGATTCTTGTAAAAAAGCAACACTTCGCGCTATTGCATCTGGCTGGACAGTGACATCGGCGTCGATAAATAGAAGAATATTATTGTGAGCTGCTTCTGCTAGCTGGTGGCAGGCGTGCTGCTTACCACACCATCCGTTGGGCAGCGGTTTTCCATGAACGAGTCTCACTCGTGAATCGCGTTGAGTCCATTTGGAAACAATGTGAGCAGATGAGTCCGTGCTAGCGTCATTGAGCACAACAAGTTCAAAGTCAACATCCTGGCTTGCCAGCACATTGACGATGAAGCCATCAAGAACAGCCGCCTCATTTCGTACCGGCACTAAAATGGAAACAGGATCGGAAGTGTCGGTGTCTGGGCTGCGTTGAAAGAGTTTTAGGTTTTTCCAAGTTAAGATGGCGGGAAGAAGAGCAAGGCCGCCTGCGAGCACGGCAAGCATGAGCAGTGTGAAGTCGCTTTCTGTCACGATGGATCCTCTTCATGTGCCGGGTTAAAGCGTTGGCCGGCAAGTGTCGAACGAATCCGGCGAGTGATGTCATAGACCCCTCCAATGCCGACAGTACCCACCGCAAGTTCAATGAAGACGTTTGTGTCACGAGAAATCGCTGCAGTTCGTAATTCGTTTTGGGTTTCTTCGAGCGCGGCCGCGAGGTGTTTGTTCCATTGGGTGGCATCAAGGTCTTGATGAAGTTCGACTCGCTGGGGTGTGCCGAAGGCAACAAGTGCTTCGGGCAGGCGTTCGTTCCAGAACGGGTATTCCACCGCGAAGGGAATGATCCACCCATGCTTTGCAGCAGCAGCAGCGTGACCAACACCGGGTTTCATGTCGACAGGCCGTTGTCGTGGGTCAACAAAGTCGCCCTGTGGTGTCACCCAAAAAAGAACATCGCTACGTTCCATGGCAGCCTTTGCAAACCGTAGAAAGTGGGCTGCGCCTTTCCATGAATTACGCTCAATGCCTAGAAAGCCGATCCGCTTGAGAAATGAATATCGACCAAGAGCCGTTGCATCCATTGGTCCATAGTTCATTCGGTCAGGATAAAGTTTTTGTGCAACCAAAAAGAAGATGAGTGGGTCCCACCAGCTCGGATGGTTCGCGTACAGAAGCACAGACTCGCCTTCGATAACCGGCACTGCAGGTCGATTGTCCGAAGGTTTGAGGAGGCGTATTGAATGAAAGTGTCTTCGGCAGTATCCACGGACATACCACATGAACCAGCCGTAAAGACGCTTCGCGTGCGGTGGTAACGTTGCGTCAGAAGGCTTCCGAGTGCGTGACCTGCTCTGAGATCTCTCTGACGTGTTCACGATGCGACGCACGCCGCTTGATTCATCGAACCGATTGGTTCAACGATACGATCTTGATCAACACAGTCACCCGCTATCCAGCCGGACATAAGGACCATTGGCATTCCAGGTCCCGGGTGGGCTGATCCGCCTGCCAAATAAAGGCCTTCAACATCGGGTGAGCGATTGGCTGGCTTGAATGCTCCAAGAAACCGGCCATGGCTTGCGAGGCCATAGATAGCACCATCTAAAACGTGATAGCGGTCTTGGATATCCTGTGGAGTCAGTGCGTGTTCAACAACTATGTGCTGTTCAATGTCTTCAAGGCCAGCCGTTTGTTTGAGTTTTTCAACGATTCGGTCTCTGTATGCCGGTAGCATCTCAGACCATTTGTGATGAGGTCGAAGGTACGGCGTGTGCACAAGCACGTAGAGCGACTCTCCGCCAGGTGGCGCGACTCCGGGTTCAGTGGCCGCCGGTGCGCAAACGTAGCATGTGGGGTCTGGAGCTGGCTCACCCTGTCGATAGATTGCATCAAATTCTTTATGCGGATCAGCAGAGAAAACAAAGTTATGGTGAAGCAGTTGGTCGTAACGGCGATTCAAGCCAAGGTAGAGAACAACACCCGAGCAGGCTGGTTCATAATTCCTTCGCCCAAGAAATTTCTGTCGTGGTCGACCATCAAGTAGTTCTTTGTGGGTTCGCACGCTGTCAGAATTTGTAACGACTGCTCCACCCCTGATTGTTTCACCATCGGCAGTGAGGACGCCGCTGGCACGTCCGTTTTCAACAATAATCTGACGGATTGCAGTGTTTGTTCGTATCTCAACTCCGAGGCTCAACGCGAGTTTGGTGAGAGCTTTTGGGACCGCGGCTGTGCCACCACGTGGGTACCAGACGCCGTCATTTGATTGCATGTGTGCAATTCCGCAAAGGACTGCGGGCGATGACTCAGGGCAGCTTCCAACATATTGCGTGTAATGGTCAAGCATCTGGGCGGCGCGGCTGTCTGAAACGTAAGATCGCACTGTTCCTGCAACACTATGTCCCGGCCGCATTCGCATGACTTCTCGGAGCATTGAGACTGTGACGCTTCTCTTTGGGTCGAACATGTCCTTAAGACCACCAATGGACTTCCAGAAAAAAAAGTCATCTGAAATTTTATGGAGTTTCTTGGCAAGATCCATGAAACGAGAGTAGCCTTCGCCTGCTCCTGATCCGGGCGAAAACTGTTCCAGTTCAGCTTTCATCTTTTCAACATCGGCGTGCAGGTCTAGCGTTGTGCCGTCGTCGAAAAAACTTCTCCATTGTGGATCGAGCGGAACAAGATCAAGTGCCGATTCTAGAGGCTGACCTGCCTCATCGAATATTCGTTTGAGTACTGCGGGTATCGTCAGGATGGTCGGTCCCATATCAAAACGAAAGCCATCCGCCTCATAGACGGCTGCCTTGCCGCCGGTCCAGCTGTTCTTGTCACAAAGCACCACGGCATAGCCACGTGCTGCAAGTGTGCAGGCGGTTGCAAGTCCGCCTAGACCACCACCTACAATAATCACCTGATTCTTAACTTCGGCATCACTAAGTTCTCTCGGACGAACATTCCGGGTCATTTCCTCGGTTGAGGGATCTTTCATCATGTCATTGATGGATCTGTCCATTGCTCGTGCTTTTCCTTAGTGATGTTTGGCTCAGAGTCTATGCAATATCAACGACACAAGTTCTCGATTTAAAGTACCCACGTTTTACCGGTGTGATGCGAAGGTTTCATGGTGTCGGCCTCAAGAAAGCTTTTCTCACCAGCATTAATTGCCGCTTCCGATGGTTTCCGCGGGGTGTTGTATGGGGGCCTGCCAAGGTTGATTCACTTGTTCCAATGGTTCGCTTGTCTCAGTTGGCATGTTTAAATCACGAAGCAGCAGGTCCGTTGTAATTTTTGCCGAGGAGTAAATGACCGGAAGCCCACTGCCTGGGTGGGTGCCGCCACCAACGAGATACATGCCATCAATATCTTCAAAGCGATTATGCGGTCGCATGTGTAGCATTTGATTCAGGTCGTGCGATAAGTTGAAGGTTGCGCCTCGATAGATTGCATACTCCTCCTGCCAATCGTCAGGAGTGACCATTTTTTCGTAACGAATTCGTGGTCTTACATTTTTGATTCCGAGTTTTTCAAGTTGATTGATTGCAACTTCACGAAAAGCAGGGGCTTCTTTCTTCCAATTAATGTTTGGATGCTTGTGGCTGACGGGTATAAGGACGTAGAGTGTGCTCATGCCCTTGGGTGCAAGACTTGGGTCTGTAATCGACGCATTTTGGGCATACATCGACGGGTCCGCACTTAAGCAATGTCGACGCTCAATGTCGGCGAGATTCTCGCGATAGTTTTCTGCCAGGTAGATGTTGTGATGAGGAACTGAATCGTAACAGCCGTCGAGCCCTAGATAGAGCATGAAAGTCGAGCACGAGAAACGACGAGATGCTATTTTTTTGTCGCTCCAGCGTCTCCGTAATGCATCCGGAACCAATCGCGTCATGGCTCTGGCAAAGTCAGCATTGACGACAGTTGCGTCTGCCGCATACTGCCCTTTTGATGTCGTTACTGAAGTAATTTTTTTACCACTGAATTGCATTGATTCAACGGGCTCGCCGTAGTGAATCTCCACACCCATTTCTTCAGCGAGACGAGCCATTGTCGCTGAGACCTCACCGCATCCACCGATCGGATGGAACACTCCGTGTTCATATTCAAGAAACGAGAGAATAGAAAAAAGGCTTGGACATCGAAATGGAGACATTCCCAGATATTTTGATTGGAACGTAAAAGCTAACCGGATTCTCTCATCGGAAAAGAAACGGCCCAGTTCAGCGTCGAGACTCTTCCATGGTTTTAGAAGAGGAACAAGTTTCAGAAGATCGGGATTCGCCAGATCTGTCCACCGCTCAAAAGGTTTTTCAAGGAACGGCGCGAAGCGAACGAACTTTTCACGAGTTTCAGCCATGAAGCGTGTGAACGAACCGCGATCATTTGGCGAAATACGAGCGACAGCGTCTTCCATCCTCGCAAGGTCAGGCGTTGCAACGAGTTCTCCACCTGAGCCAAAAATAAGTCGATATTGGGGGTCAAGTTTGACCATCTCGACTTCTTTGTGGAGATCATATCCACATTTTGAAAAAATATCTGAGAGCACACGGGGGTAGAGAAAAAATGTTGGTCCGAGGTCAAAACGAAAGCCTGTGCCGCTCTCTAGCGAACTGGTACGTCCTCCCGGTGTCTGAAGCCTCTCAAGAATTCGGACTCGCAGTCCGGCTCGGGCTAATAACATTGCAGACGCAAGACCACCAGGTCCTGCACCAACGATCGTGACTGTTCGTGTCATATTTTAGTTTCGATAAAGTCGATTTCGCTTCTGCCTCGTGAAACACGAGACAAGGTAACGTCGCTCCACTATAGATCGGTTAAGTGGGCGGTCAAGAATCTCTGCATCGCAATTTGACGCAATCGACTCGTCGTGGAACGAACTCTAGTACGCAGGGTAAACAGCGGCCCCAACTGGACGATAGCGGCCAAAGAGGCCTCTACGGTAATAAGGCACAGCGTAGGCAGGCGGGGCATAGTAAGCAGTCGTCGGAGCGTAATAAGCGGACGTTGGAGCATAGTAGGCTGATCTTGGGGCGTAGTATGTCGTCGTTGGAGCATAATAAGCCGATGTCGCTGGAGCATAGTAGTTTGTTACTGCCACTGAACGTGCTGGAACTGCCGCTGCAACTGGAGGAGAGTATGCAGTGACGTTTGAATACGTGCCAGAAGGCATGTATCTGCCGGCATAGGGAGCCGGTTGGGCAATTACTGGCGAGTAGTAGACAACTTGTTGCGAAAATGCTGAAGAGGCACAAGAAAAGCTTGCCACGAATGCGAGAAGCACGAGAGAAATTCGTTGCGAGACTCTTGGTGAAAAGTTTTTGTTCTCTTGCATCTTGGCAGCTCCGATGGCGTGTATGTGACTCTGGACTCCCCTAAGAATACGCTAGAGGTTGCTTGGTTCGCAAACGGGCGGTAAAGTTCCCGCTGTCGGTTAGGTTTAACCCGAACAAACCCGCCGTCAATCATCGCGCTTAAAACTTGGTAATAAGCGTGTATCAAGTGATTTTAAACAGCTGCTTACTGCCTCATGATGGGATTCTGACGTGAAAAAATCCCTTTCTGAGCGTCAGCCACCTGATTCGACAGCTGGTTTTGCCTCGCTTTTGGCAGTTCGGTCGCTCACGGTGCTGAACGATAACATGGTGAGGTGGATTGTTATTGGCCTTGGCAAGCGGGCGGCGGCATCAGTTGGTACAGCGCCAGCTGCCGTATTAGCAATCGGAACGGCTGTGTATGTCGTGCCGTTTGTGCTCTTTGCCTGGCTTGCTGGTTGGCTGGCAGACAGATATCCAAAGCGGTCGATCGTTATTCGGTGGAAGTTTGCAGAAGTGCTCATCGGTATTCTTGCAGCCGTGGCAATTGCATGGGGTGCCGGGTCTGGAGTTGTGCTAGGAGGAATCCCTTTGGGGCTCTGGCTGCTTCTTGGTGTGGTCGGACTGTTTGGACTGCAGACAACATTACTGAATCCAAGTCTGCTCGGAACAATTCCTGAAACAGTTCCGACGGCAAAACTGTCCTCAGCAAATGGAATTTTTGCTCTTGTCTCTTTGGCTGCGACGCTTGCAGGAATGGCAGCGGGAAATTGGTTGGCCGATATGACCTGGCTGACCCCGCAACTCGATCTTGATCGCCCGTTGCCGATGTGGCTGAGTAAGATTCCTTGGGGGTTTGCGGTGCCTGCCGCGATAGCACTTTTCTCAGTGGCGATGCTCGGCTGGGTCCTTTCACTTCGGCTACCAAATGTTCCGGCTGCTGATGCAAATGCGTTGTTTCCTCGAAATGGAATTTCTAAGACGGTAGAAGATCTCCGTGCTCTTTGTGCCTCTCGCCGGCTTATTGGCGCAGCGGCTGGGATTGTTTTCTTCTGGGGAATCGCGGCGGTTGCCCAACTCAACGTCGATCAATATGCATTTGAATCTGGGGCAACCTCGCAGAGCCAGGTGACGCCTCTTCTCCTTGCGCTCGTGATTGGCATAGGTGGTGGTAGCCTGCTCGCGGGCCGGCTCTCAGGCCAAGGGATTGATGCGGACTCTAGCGTGAACCTTGGGATTGTCCCAGTTGGTGGAATGATTATGTCGATTGCATGTCTCGCACTCGCATTCTCAAGGCAGGATATTTTTCAGCCAGACGCGTCACTTTCAGTCGGTATGGCGTCGGCTGCATGGTGGCTTTTTCTTCTCGGTGTTGGAGCCGGAATGTTTGACGTTCCTCTTGAGGCATATCTTCAGGAACAAAGTCCGCCAGCAAGATTGGGGGCAACATTAGCATCGACAAACTTGTTGGTTTTCACAGGGATGCTGATCTCATCCATAAGCTATTACGTCTTACGGATGCCTGTTGGTGCTAAAGAAGTGGCGGAGCCACTGTTTTCCGCACGCGGTATCTTTCTGATCTTTTCATTATGCGCAGGAGCCGCAACAGTGATCGCGATATTTTCAGCCCCCCGCTCTTCCCTGCGGGTGTTTGTGGATTGGTTGATCAGGCTTCTTTATCGGTTTCGCATTGTTGGAGATCAAAGTCTCCCGGTGCATGGGCCAGCTCTTATTGTTGGGAACCATATATCGTGGCTCGATGGGTTTCTGGTGGTTCTCGCATCTCACAGGCCAGTACGAATGGTTGTGTATGGCCCGAACATCAAGGGTCGGTTTCTAACACGACTTGCTGCGCAGTGGCGATTCATCCTTTTCGATCCGCATCCAAAATCGATTGCACGGGCTCTTCATGAAATCGAAAGTGGGCTCGCGAACGGAGATTTCATTGGAATCTTTTGTGAAGGTGGAATCTCCCGAACGGGTCAGTTGCTCGGTTTCAAGCGAGGACTTGAGCGCATCCTGAAGCGTGTTGATGCTCCTGCGGTACCGCTAGCTATCGATGGGCTTTGGGGCAGTATCTTTTCGTTTTCTGAGGGCAGGTTTTTTATAAAATGGCCGTATCCATTCAGGCGTTTCATCACGATGCGGTTTGGTTCACTTGTTGCCAGCGGGCAGAGGCCGGCCGTTATTCGTCTCGCACTGCAAGAGACGGCGGCGAGGGCAGTTTTCGATAGATTCAAAAGAAATACAGAAGGTGATGTAACGGATGCAGCCACCGCCGAAGCATTCAGTGCCTGCTGTGTATTGAGGCGGTCTGATCGTTTGCTTGTGTCACTCGAGGAAGACGATCCGCTTTGTCGTGTGTTTGCTGACAGACGGGCGCATCGGCTTTCTATTTCGGTAGAAGCCTGTAAGGAAAAGGTGTCTGCTGAAGAATTCAACCAGTTGTTCCAGCGGCGTCGAGTGACAGTATGGTTGGCCAAGCACGAACAGCTAGACGGCATGCTTACCTTTGCTAGGAGCGAACCAGACAAGTCGATCGTTGTGCCTGAAGTCATCGTGGTGCCTGTTCGCTCGGCTGTTGAATTTGAGCAACTTGCTGGCACCTTGTCGACATTCGAGTCTGTATTTGAGGTGACGCCCATTGTTGCCTACGCACCACCAGGATGTGGTCTTGTTGCAATGAACACGCCTCCGTCGAGGGCAGAAAGTCAAGAAAAAACATATACCCCGGACTCAGTCGGAAGAGTTGTGAACGGTGCGGTGGTGTGGCCTTGCGCATCGCTGAGAAGGCTGGCAACTGCCGAGCCGCTTTCCGAAAACGGTTTCGAGGGTGAGGGTGAGGGCAGTCTGCTTGTTTCGGCAATGTGCCAAGGCAACAAAGGAATTGGCTGGAAAATGCTCTCAGAGCAGTTCGATGTCGATGACAACGGATTCCTGAGACTCCGCTTGGACCGTAGGGAATAACGGTGTATTGTTGTGAGAACAAACTGCATGTGAAAACAAACTGCACTTATAGCTGCACCCCTAGCTCAATTGGATAGAGCATCGGTTTACGAAACCGAAGGTTACTGGTTCGAATCCAGTGGGGTGTACTTCACTTGAAGAAGGCCGTCGGAGACCGCTCCGGCGGCCTTTTTATCGATCCCGCTCTTTGGCTGCAATCGCACCGCCAAATGAGTGCCGACTGGCCAAATACCGTTTGCGCATCGCGGTTTGTTGCGGTTGAAAATCTACTCGTTGGTCTGCCGTCGGGATTCGGCTATTCTGTAACATTCGAGGGCCAGGTGTGTCCGAGGTTCAACTGTTTCATTCAGACTTTCGAGGATTGTCGTGCCGAGTATCTGTGTTCTAGAAGATCGCCTGCCATTAGCAGCCATTGACGATGACGCAGCCCTCAGTCATGCCACGAAGAAACGGTATCCGACAAAGGCCGAGGTGCTCGCTGTCATTCCGGCTGAGTGCTTTGACCGCAACCTAGTTAAGTCGTCACTTTATTTGTTTGTTTCTCTAGTGATGACGATCGGCAGTGGAGTTCTTGCATATTTGTTCATTCCGTTCACCTGGTCTTGGCTTCCTGCGTGGATTGGCTACGCAATCGTGGCCGGGACCGCAGGCACGGGTTGCTGGGTCGTTGCACACGAGTGTGGTCATCGGGCGTTTACGAAACAAAACTGGCTTCAGGATGCGATCGGCTACTGTTTGCATAGCATCTTACTCGTGCCATATTTTTCCTGGCAACGCAGCCACTCGCTGCATCATGCCCGCACCAATCACCTCGACAGTGGTGAAACCCATGTGCCATGCCGTGACACAACACCCAGAGGTATAGCCAGGCAGTGGTGGCAGAAAACAATCGGTGACGAAGCTTTTGCTATCGTCTGGATCGCCGCCAACTCTTTGGTTGGATGGCCCCTCTACCTGTTGACTGGTGCCACGGGTGGCCCGGCTCGTGGTATGACCAATCACTTCTGGCCGGCTTGGCCGTTCTCTGCGGCACTCTTTCCTGGCGGGTGGACTCGTAAAGTCTGGCTGTCCGATGTCGGCGTTCTTGCTGCGATTGGCCTGCTTGGCTGGTGGACGTATTCCTCAGGGTTTCTCCCAGTGCTCGCTCTCTACCTTGGGCCCTACCTAGTGGTGAACTTCTGGCTGGTGTTGTACACCTGGCTCCAGCATACCGACGTGGACATTCCACACTTTGATGACGAGGAGTGGACGTGGGTTAAGGGAGCTTTCATGACGGTTGACCGGCCATACGGTTTTATCCTGAATTTCATGCACCATCAAATCGGCAGCACACACGTCGCGCATCACATGGATGCTCGAATCCCACACTATAATGCTGTTAAGGCAACGCGTGCCCTACAGGAAAACTTTCCAGATCTCTATCGGTTTGACCCGACACCGATTCCAAAGGCACTCTGGCGAGTGGCGACGCGTTGCCACGTCGTGTCGAAGTGTGACGACGGATGGACATATGCCGGCTGAAAATCGAATCGGTCTTTTTTCAGTTATTGATCCTGACCGTTTGATTTGGTTTCTTTGCAAGTTTTTCTACGCGATTCGCGTTATCCTTGGAAACTGGTTCATCGGTCACTCCCAGATCCTTCTTTAAAGCTTGTGTCACCGTGACCGTTTTGCCTTTGACTTCGAGTTGTTGAATGATTTCGATCTGTGTGTCGATATGGCTGGGGCCGGCGGCGTTTCCTCCGGGAATGAACTCTCCAAAAGGACGACCAATAAGGACGACCAATGACTTCGAGGTGGCATCATAGTCGTGTTGTAGAGGAGAACACATCTCTTTCATGCGAGTGGTCTGAGCATTTTTATACGCCAGGTTCTTCATTTCTCTCGGATCACGCTGCAGGTGGTAGAGCTGCAGGTGGTAGAGTTGATCCTCGTCAAAGAAGCCGGGGCGATCTGCTCCTCTGACTCCGATGCCCAGACGACCAATGTAGGCCATGGCTTATAGGTAGGGTTTTCGGCGAAGCTCTCTGAATGGCAGCGATCTGTTCTTTAGTGTAATGAACGGCAATGGAGGACTAATCTTTCGTGACTGTCGCCCTTGCTACTCCCATTTCGAGATAGAAATGATTCTGCCAGCTTTTTCTTGTTCATTTTTAAAAAGAGAAATAAGACTCTGGCTATCGATCTGATAAGAATCGGGTTTCGTTGCTTTAACCGGGTCAAAGAAAGTAGGGGAAGAGGTCAATATTCTGCACGACTTCATCACACACCTGCCCCGCGGCAAAAATCACCAGCGTGTTGTCATCGATTCCAAGTTGCTTGAACTTTCGGAAAATTGCCCCGAGCAAATCGTCGATTCACGCTTCAACAGGCACATGGCCGTCGGAATCGAAACCTGTCTCAGTAATTGTTTTGAGAAACTCGACGTTTGCGAAAGTGCCCTTGACCGTCCTGTCATTCATGTACACCTATCGGTCGGTGTTAATCAGTGCTAAGGTATTCTACCTACTTAGCGGGGACTACTCGTTGACATACGGCCAAACTCGGCCGTCACGATCTGGTCGCCTCCTCTGAGCTAACTCGAGGAGTCACAATGTCAGCGTCCCCGTTCGCTATATCGACCAACGCACAGCCTGCCAATCACAACCTTGCAGCCAGGACCAATCTTTCGATGTCCGCCCGGCCGCGAACCGGCATTGGACGGAAGCGAGTTCCAACGGCAGTCGTTTATTGCGAAGCGAACTTCGGTGCCGTTGACGGCAAGACGGCCAACGGACTCGTCCGTCGTTCGGAGAAGTACCGGATCCTCTCTGTCATCGACAGCGAAAAGACGGGTCTCGACTCCGGCAGCGTGCTTGGTGAGAAACCGAACGGTATTC
>JABAAH010000199.1 GCA_014238855.1 Planctomycetota bacterium | reverse complement strand
CCCAACTTGTTGGAAGCCGAGTGATATCAAAGTTCTGTTCATCAACAACAATATTGCCAACCAACCCTGCATTTGAGTTGACACCTGCCCCAATCATGAGCCGACCTGTTTGTGTTTCTTCTGCATTTACATCAACGATGACGTATGGCTCATTGGCTGGAAACGGTTGGAGTGGAGGTTGATTAAAGCCTTGCGGTGGTAGTCCTGGTTGACTCACTCCAGGGACATTTGGAAGCGGATTGAATCCCGAAGGATCTGAGAAGCCAGGTTGTCCAAAACCTGATTGAGCATAGCCGGAGGGTGCCGTAGCCGGCGCGGCGGTGACAGTTTGAGGCTGTCCGACAGGTTGCTGGGTCACTCTTTGTGTCGGTGCTGTATTTGCGGGGGGGATTCGCCCATAGTCAATGGCACCAGGGCTTGTTGCTCCTATCGCAGAGCCACCCCAAGCGGCAGCATTGGGGCTCTGAGCAGTTGATGGCGCGGGAACATATGGTTGGGTTGTATTCGGATTCTGCTGCCCAAAGGACTGTCTGTATGGCGGGGGACTTGTGG
>JABAAH010000198.1 GCA_014238855.1 Planctomycetota bacterium | reverse complement strand
AAAGCTGCAAACATTACAATCTTGGACTCTACATACGTGATGGATGTAAATGGTGCCGTGGCAAGTGCAAACGTGACTGTATATCAAAACAGTACAGAAGGAGATGTATCATTTGACATTACAGCCTTTGATCTTGCAGGAAACAGCTTTGCAGTAGATCAGACGCAGTTGAACTCATCAAACGTCATTATAGATACTGAAAGTCTCATCCTAGAAAACCTGACCATATACAGCAACAACGCCAACCCATCCCTTGCAACCGTAAACAACATTCTAAACATCACAATCACCGTAGATGAGACCCTCAAAGCTGCAAACATTACAATCTTGGGCTCCACACACGTGATGAGTGTAAACGGTACAGTGGCAAATGCAAGCGTGAATGTAGATCAAAACAGTGCAGAAGGAGATGTATCATTTGACATTACAGCCTTTGATCTTGCAGGAAACAGCTTTGCAGTAGATCAGACGCAGTTGAACTCACCAAACGTCATTATAGATACTGAAAGTCTCATCCTAGAAAACCTGACCATATACAGCAACAACGCCAAC
>JABAAH010000197.1:164-553 GCA_014238855.1 Planctomycetota bacterium | reverse complement strand
CATTTCATCTACAGAATTAACTCGAATTACTTTAGCACCTTTTGGTGGTTCACTTGTTCCTGGACCA
Organism: Planctomycetota bacterium; assembly: GCA_014238855.1. Classification (GTDB taxonomy): domain Bacteria; phylum Planctomycetota; class Planctomycetia; order Pirellulales; family UBA1268; genus UBA1268. Next base: position 486 of record JABAAH010000197.1, on the reverse strand, counting down.
TAAACTAACGTAACTTTGGCTCCTGCTGAAACTAATTCTGAAGCTAACAAGGTTCCAGTTTTTCCAGAACTTTGATTAGTAATCACTTTGACAGAATCAATTTTTTCTACAGTTGGACCTGCTGTCATTAAAACTTTCTTTCCACGTAATTTTTCTGAAACTCCAAATTTCTTTAGAACAAATGAGAGAACATCTTCTGGTTCTGGAGCTTTTGCTTTTCCTTCAATCATTTGTGGTGACACAAAATCTATTTTACCTTTTAGAAAATCCATGTTTTTTTGAACTGCAGCATTTTCATACATTGAACGATGCATTGCAAGAC
>JABAAH010000197.1:0-154 GCA_014238855.1 Planctomycetota bacterium | reverse complement strand
CATTTCATCTACAGAATTAACTCGAATTACTTTAGCACCTTTTGGTGGTTCACTTGTTCCTGGACCATAAACTAACGTAACTTTGGCTCCTGCTGAAACTAATTCTGAAGCTAACAAGGTTCCAGTTTTTCCAGAACTTTGATTAGTAATCACT
>JABAAH010000196.1 GCA_014238855.1 Planctomycetota bacterium | reverse complement strand
GTTACCTCACGGTACATATAAATAGACTGACAGCGAATTTAAGACCCCGCGAATAAGTCCAATTTTGAAATCCGCGAAAATTTGACCCCGCAAAAATAAAGCACTTTACAGTAGACATATAGTGTTATATAGGGAAAATTCGTTTTTTTTACATCTTCTCTGAAAGTTCTGGGCCAATTTTGACCAAACTTGGTATGCATGACCCCTAGGACAAGGCCTTTCATATTTGTACAAATTGGGGGGGCTGGGCCTCCTAGGGGCCCACAAGGGGGCAAAAATGGGTAAAATTAGGTCAAACTTCAAAAATCTTCTTCTCTGAAACTAAAATGCCTAGAGCTTAACCGGTTAGATATTTAGACACCTCAGGACATGCACTATTAAAGTTGTACAAATCTAAAGGATCCGTTGAAAAACAGGTTACGCATTTTGGGGTTAAAGTTTACAGTCATATTTAGTATTATATAGGCAAAAATGCACATTTTCGAAATCTTCTCAACAAGTTTTGGCTTTATTTTGATCAAACTTGTTATTCATGACCCTTATGACAAGGACATT
>JABAAH010000195.1:292-568 GCA_014238855.1 Planctomycetota bacterium | reverse complement strand
TAATTTCTGAGAAGCGTAAAAAGATCGGACACTGGCTTACACAATCACCACACCACGCTCCAGCTAAAACCATAACTGGCATTTTACGGACAAATTCTTTGAGCAATTTTTCATGCTCGGGAACAAGAGAGATTTGCGACCGAGAGGCTTCCCATTTTGCTTGCTGCTCCGGAGTTGCATGGTGTTGAAGGAATGCTTCGTAAGACAGAGCCTTGTTGAAAGCAGACTGCCAAGCATCTTGCGTCGGGGGACTCCCCGAATCAGAGATAATGGACC
>JABAAH010000195.1:0-282 GCA_014238855.1 Planctomycetota bacterium | reverse complement strand
AAATCGATTTCTATCAATTTTCACCATTGTAAACGGATAATGGAAGATCGTAATGCTTTTGTGAATTACCTTCTCTCGGTTCCCACAGCCGACACGTGCATCCACAAAAATCACTCTTGACCCATGAAACGTTGAGTATTTAACGTCCTCCCATCTGGAATGAAGATGGAATTGCCGAGGAATCGCAATTTATGTCTGAACCATGTGTTCGGATCGGTGCTCGAGGCCGTTTGAACACGCATTCCTAAAACGACCAATCGCTCCCGGAAATGGCTCAGGTTC
>JABAAH010000194.1 GCA_014238855.1 Planctomycetota bacterium | reverse complement strand
AAACACGCAGTAGTGACACGGTCACAGAATACCTGGGCTCAAACAGATTCTGCATTTGCAAAAGATATCCATGTTGCAGATGTGAAAGATGACTCTCGAGAACTCAATCGAGCACTATCGAGTTTGCTTGTAGCCGTGCGGGCACCAGAGATCGTCTCAAAATTAATCGGTCTTTTAGCAACTCAGACCTCGAGTGAAACAAACATATCGCCAAATCTGGCCGATCTTGAGCGTATTGCAAAGCGGAATGCTGGATATGGCCGTGCGGTGACGGGAGTACTCAAGAATCGGACAGATCTTCTACAGATTCACTACGCCTATATATTGCGGACGGTCAATGAAAAAGACCTGTGGTCACTCACCAACAGAAAAGCTTTTTTTACTTGGCTCAATCAGGCACAAACATGGACGGGTGGCAATAGCTATCGAAAGTTTCTTGCCAACATCGAAACAGAAAGCCTCAAGGGTTTTACCGAAAATGAGAAACTAGCCCTTGAGACGCTTGGAATACGCAAACCCTATGTTGCACCACCACTTCCAAAGCCAGAAGGTCCAGGTCAGAAATGGACTC
>JABAAH010000193.1 GCA_014238855.1 Planctomycetota bacterium | reverse complement strand
CAGCCATCAATCTGCCATCCCCACGGCTCTGCTGACGAAGGATCTCCCATAATGGTAATCCAATAGAGCCACTCTCCATATTCATCGAAGTTGTTTGCAAGTTCAGCTAAGGTTCCATTGAGCTTCATAATATCTTGAGAAAGTTTTAAGCCTTTCGCACTCAGACTTGCACGAAGAAGCGCAAAGGCATGTTCCTTCTGGTGCTCATCCATCTCATCGAACCCCACTCCACGGCGTTTGTAAAAATGCCTGTTGTCCCAGCTCCGCCACTCGATATCGTCGACTGGAAACGTTGTGCGACTCCTCTGATCATTATTAAGAACGTCTAGGAATGCAGTCGCCGCATCAACTACAGGCTGTGTTGTGACTCCTGTTGATTTGATAGAGAAGAGATCTTTTTCAATTGCACCTCCCGACCAGATGCCACGATATGGTTCCGAGAGAGATTTTTCTGCACGACCCTGTGAACCTCTACGACCACCAGGCCGCTGCGCACATGCATGGGCACATTCACCGTAAACCATGATCATCACGGCTATCACAACACCAATCTTCCAGAAATGGTGCTGTATG
>JABAAH010000192.1 GCA_014238855.1 Planctomycetota bacterium | reverse complement strand
ATTTGCGGCTTTCAGTTTGTTCCAGACTTCATTCCCCGTAACTTCTCCACTCAAAAGTTTTCGGTACATCTTCATAATAATTATCGTTTCAGCTTCATCCTGATGAAGCATTTCTACTCGTAGGTGCTTCACTCCGCTCCTGATAAGTTGCCCCACCACTTCTGCTCCACTTTGCGGCACGGCATTAAAAAGTGTATTACGGCATCCTACATCTGCAGTCAAAGGATGATCGACAGCAATCCTATCCCGGAGTTGTACAACGTGGTCATCACACGGCCGACCGCAGTTTGTTTTGTTTGTCCCTGGAGATAATACCGCACAAAATACACAATGCTCCATATGGAACATTGGCATGTGCTGATGAATCACGACTTCAAGCAAGCCAGTTGGCACAGCTGTAGTTAACTCAATAAGTTGTTCTCGATTACAGTCATATGAAACCGCAATTCGTTCAACACCCTCTTGCTTGAAAAAATCAACTGTCAGTGGATTTGTCGCATTTAAAGAGAAGTCGGCCGTCACAGGAATGCCTCTGTCTCTAAAATATTCGAGACCACTAAAATTTCGAATCAGAACACCA
>JABAAH010000191.1 GCA_014238855.1 Planctomycetota bacterium | reverse complement strand
CTTCGGGGACACTACCATCTCCCTTGGGTCCGATATTAAGCAAGTAATTGCCACCCTTACTTGCGATATCGATGAGATTTCGAATGAGTGTCTCATCAGATTTCCAGGCATGGTCATGCTCACTAAACCCCCATGTCGTATTCATGGTCATGCACGTTTCCCAGTCGAGATCAGGGAGGCCGGTAGCTGGAATGTGCTGTTCAGGAGTAATGAAGTCACCGTACTTAGGATCAAGTTGATTTGTGACAGCATGGGTTCCCATGCCGCTGAAGCCAGCCTCCGGAATTCTGAATAGACGGTTATTCATGATGATATGTGGCTGCTTTCTCCTGACCTTATCCATGAGTTCAAAAGATTTCCATGCTCTTTCACCTTGAAAATCTGTTGAGCTGTAGTCCCACCACACGACATCGACGTGGCCATAGTCCGACATCAGTTCATTCGCTTGTGCGTGCAGAAACTGAATATACTTTTCATGATCTCGATGGCCATTTGGGTATGGCTGTCCTTTGAGTGGATACGGTAATTCTTGCGACAACAGGTATGCATATTGATCATGATGCCAGTCAATGACGGAGTGATAGAACCCTA
>JABAAH010000190.1 GCA_014238855.1 Planctomycetota bacterium | reverse complement strand
TTGTGAGGGTCCGGGTAAGAATCCGCCTGATGGCTATTCAGGTTGTGGTTGGATTAGTGTCAATGAAAACAGTTACTACATCATGCCCGGTGCGGACCTGACTGGTGCGAACCTGAGGGGTGCAAACCTGACTGGTGCGAACCTCCACGCGACATTTCACGACCGTGCGAACCTGACCAATGTGAATCTAGACGACGCAATACTGACCGATGCGACTCTGAAAGATGTAAACCTGTCTGGTGCAAACCTGACCAATGCACACCTGACCGGAGTACGAGCCGGCGGCATCACAGGTGTCCCTGCCGGTTTGCCTGAACATTGGCAACTGGTTGACGGGTACCTAGTTGGTCCTGGTGCGAATCTCTCCAGAGCGAATCTGAACGAAGCGAACCTTCACGATGCGCACTTGACCAGTGCGGACCTGAGCCGTGCGAACCTGACCGACGCGGAACTTAAGTTTGTATTACTGATGGACGCGAACCTGACTGATGCGAACCTGACTGGTGCGAACCTGCTAAATGCGACCCTGACCAACGCGAACCTGACCAACGTGAACCTGACTAATGCTGACCTGCTCGGTGCCTACCTGCGCAA
>JABAAH010000018.1 GCA_014238855.1 Planctomycetota bacterium | reverse complement strand
GGGTTGTAGGCTGCACTACCTGAGTATTGTCTTTAGCAGCCAGAAGCAAAAATCTTTCAAGCCGTGCGCTTGAGTGCTCTGGACCCATGCCTTCGAAGCCATGAGGCAGAAGCATAACGATGCCTGAGAGCCGGTTCCATTTATCTTCAGCACTTACAATAAATTGATCGATCACGACTTGAGACACGTTCACAAAATCACCGAACTGCGCTTCCCACATAACAAGTCCATCAGGACAGTCCAGACTGTATCCGTACTCAAATCCGAGTACACCAGATTCTGAAAGCGGGCTGTTGTAAATTTCTACTGCAGCCTGTTCTTCAGCAAGATGAGCGAGGGGACAGTACGTGTCATCTGTAATGTGGTCATGTATAACCGCATGCCTGTGACTAAACGTGCCTCGCTCGCTGTCTTGCCCTGACAACCTTACACGCAGCCCCTGAACTGCGAGACTTCCCATCGCCAAAGCCTCTGCAGCAGACCAATCAATTGGACGCTTCCCATCAGCCATAGCAACACGTGCATCAAGTAGCTTGCGTATCTTTGCATGCGGCTGGAAACGCTCTGGCAAAACAACCAGACGACGAAGAAGCGTTTGCAGATTGTCTAGTGGTACACCTGTATCTACATCCGCTGCTTCTTTTTCACGTCCGCCTATATAAAAGGCCCAGACACCAGCAATATCACTTCGATGGACATAGTCATCGCGTTTTGCAGCAGAAAGTTCGGCGTCCAAGCGAGCCCGGTGTTCTTCAGCAATTCTCATTGCCTCATCCCTCGACACTTCACCGAGCGTAAGGAGTTTCTCCAAATAGCTTTCATGAACGCTTGGCTGCTGATCAATGACTCTATACAAGGCCGGCTGTGTAAACGCTGGCTCGTCAGCCTCGTTATGGCCCCGTCGTCGAAAGCAGTACATGTCGATAACAACGTCTCGTTGAAATTCTCGACGAAAATCCATGGCCAAGCTTACAACCTGCGCAACCGCCTCGGGATCCTCACCATTTACATGGAATATTGGAATCTGAAGCATCTTTGCAACATCAGTTGCATACACGCAGGAACGTGATTCTTGTGGCCCAGTTGTGAAGCCAATCTGATTGTTCACGATCACATGGAGTGTCCCGCCAACACAATAGGGATCGAGTTCACTGAGATTCAGCGTCTCCTGAATAATTCCCTCTCCCGCAAAAGCGGCATCACCGTGAATCAGAATCACCATGCCGTGCTGACGAGCTCGATCACTCGAACGATCTTGGCGGGCACGCATTCGTCCAATCGCAACTGGATTCACGTATTCCAAATGGCTCGGATTGAAGCATAGCGTCAGGTGTACTTTACGACCATTTTCAGCAACGTAGTCCGTAGAATGACCTAAATGATATTTTACATCACCGCGACCAACGTGTAGCTCAGGATCGAGATCAGCAAATTCCCGAAAAATCCTCTGCGGACTTTTCCTCATAATATTTGCTAACACATTGAGCCTGCCACGATGGGCCATGGCCATCACAACATCCTGAATATCCTGTGATGCCCCTCTTTCGATAGCCATTTCTACAAGCGGGATAAGGCTTTCAGAACCTTCTAATGAAAAACTTTTTGATCCGAGGAATCGTTTCTGGATAAATTCCTCGAATACTGCAGCAGTCGTCATCTGCCGATAGATGCGTAACTGCTGCTTGCGATCAAGCTGGATACGATTCTCACAGCCCTCCATTCGTACCTGAAGCCACTGCCGAACCAGCAGATCATCCATGTGCATAAACTGAACACCAATCGAACGACAGTAGGTATTATGCAACCGTCGAATAATTTGCCTCAGTGACATCGACTGCGGACCCTCAATCGTGTCCGTTGAAAAGACGCGGTCCATGTCCTCCTCTGTGAGGTCATAGAAGGTCGGGTCCAGCTCCGGAAGCCCAGGCCGAGGGCGGCCGAGCGGATCGATATCCGCAGTTAAGTGGCCACGAACGCGATACGCACGCACAAGCTGGTCTACCCGGTCCTGCAAGAATGCAAAGCGGTCACTACCCTGGCTTTGGCGTACTTCGTCGGGCAGCGGAGCCGGCTTCACTTCACCCGCTGGCGCATCAGGCAATTGAACCGAGCCGTTGCCAAGAGCCAGCGCATGACCTGTCGCAATTCCATCCGGTGTAATCATGGTGTCGTCATCAAGCAAACCCGCACTTTCTTGCGTTGGGCTTGCTAACCTGCCTGTCGACTCATCAGTGGGAAGGTTCTGATTTTTTTTAGATGTCACGGCTGGCACCGAACCATTGGTACCGCCTGCATGCTCACCTGAAACTTTGCCATTACGTGGTGTTTGATCAGGTAAATCTACAAGTGAGTCAAAATACTGTCGCCAGTCCGCAGAGAGACTTTCAGGATCATTTTGATACTGGGCGAAGAGTTCCTCGAGAAACGCAAGATTCGCAGTTCCTGCTGAATCAATGCCTTCGGTGATGGTCACTTTGGGTTTCCGATGTTCACATGGCTAACAGGAGCCGACCAGGGCTTTCTAAATAACCGATAACTTCTTTTAAAAATCGTGCTGCCATCGCACCATCTATCACCCGGTGATCGTAGGATAATGAAAGTGGCATCATAAGCCTCGGTTCGACGCGATCTTCATACACAATTGGCAATTTTCTTGATCTTCCAAGCAGGAGAATGGCAACTTCTGGGTGATTGATGATAGGAGTGGAGTACGTCCCGCCAATTGCACCAAGATTGCTTATCGTAAAGGTTCCCCCTCGAAGATCTTCAACTCCGTATTGGGCATTTTTTGCTTTTTCAGCGGTTTTTGCGATCTCTTGCGCAATCTGTGGTATCGATTGTTGATCACAGTCTCGCAAGACCGGCACCACCAAGCCTCGAGAGGTATCAACAGCCAGACCAATATTTACGTAATCTTTATATACGAATTCGCCCTTCTCCATATCAACTGTCGAGTTAACACTTGGGTGTTGCCGCAATGACAGGCTTACTGCCTTTACAACAAAAGCAAGTGCCGTCAATTTAACATTGCTCTTAGCGTACTCGGTTGCACTATCTTTTCTGAGCCGTTCAAGTTCAGTCACATCGGCATCATCAAAATTTGTAAGGTGAGGGATAGCCGCCACACTGCGAACCATATTCGTGGCGATTGTTTTTCTCATCCGTGACATTTTCTCACGGTGAATTGGACCCCAATCGTCTTGCTCTCCACCAGAACGCACTGTTCGTGAGTTCGATCCCGCTTGCCCACCGGCTCGTCGCACGGCTGCAACAACATCCTCACGAATAATTCGACCCGAGGGCCCAGTTCCTGAAACCCGCCCCAAATCAACACCAAGTTCTCGTGCTAACCGTCTGACTGCTGGGCCTGCAGGATTAATGACATCGCTGACCAAAGTGCCATTCTTTGCTTCGCCATTCGAAGCCACAACGGGCGATGATGATTGTGGTGGGGGCGCTGACTGCTTTACAGCTACAGGTTCATTAGTCTCGACGACAGGTGATGGTTTCGCCGCAGCGACCGTTTCCATTGCAGGTTGTGGAGCCATTGGCTCAGATACTGCAGGCTGGGAACCTGACGAACCGAGCGACAGCAACGCTTGACCAACGTTTACTGTTTCGCCTTTTTTAACGAGCACTTCTTCTATCACACCACCGGGTGGGCAAGGCACTTCAATAACGGCCTTGTCTGTTTCAACCTCCAGCACAGCCTGCCCCGGCGACACTACATCGCCAACGTTTACGAGGACTGAAACCACATCTCCTGAAGCTATATTCTCACCGAGGTCGGGCAAGGTAAATTCTGTCGCCATGCTATCTCACGAAGTAAATCAAATTTTGTAAACAATTCGACCAGGCCGGCTCGGCGTGGTCTGAAAATAAAACTGAAAACTCTGTCCTAATTCTAGCAGATGTTTTGAGGTGAAGCGGTCAGGAATGGGGGAAAAATGATTCAACGGCGAACTAAGCAGAGGCTGCGTCAACTTTATCCGGATCGATCCCCAGGCTCACAATCGCCTCAGCTACACGGTCGGCACCAATTGCCCCCTGCTTTGCCAGCTGCGATAGAGTTCCGACAACAATGCATTCAGCATCTACTTCGAAATGACGACGTAATGGCCCGCGCGTCTCGCTCCGCCCAAAGCCGTCCGTTCCAAGGACGAAAAGCCCTCCTGGAATCCACGGATCGAGCTGCTCGGGAACTGCCCTCACATGATCACTTGCTGCTACAAACACACCATCGGCGTCGGCAAGAGCGTCTTCTAAATAGCTCGTTCGCGGTGAATCCTCTGGATGCAGCATATTCCAACGACGGGCCTCTTGAGCCTCTCGACGCAACTCCTTCCAGCTTGTAACACTCCACACAGTACTACTGACTCCCCATGACTCAGCCAGAATATCAGCTGCTCGCAGAACTTCACGAAGAATGGCTCCGGACCCAAAGAGGTTCACATGCGGCATGGCGGATACTGGCTTCTTCGCAGAAACATCTCGAAGCTTGTACATACCCTTCAAAATACCTTCCTCGCAACCATCAGGCATCGAAGGCATTTCATAATTTTCATTGTAAACCGTGACGTAATAGATCCAGTCCTCACCTTTCGCAAACATGCGGTCCATGCCTTCGAGCATGATCACAGCAACCTCATACACGAAGGCAGGGTCATAGGCCCGAACAGTCGGGTATGCCATTGCAAACAAATGACTGTGGCCGTCCTGATGCTGAAGGCCTTCTCCATTCAGAGTCGTTCGTCCAGCTGTTCCACCAAACATGAAACCTCTGGCCCTCATGTCACATGCAGCCCAAATCAAGTCGCCGATTCGCTGGAAGCCGAACATGGAATAGTAAATAAAGAACGGAATCATCGGCACACCGTGACTGGAATAACTTGTGCCAGCTGCAACGAAACTCGACATACTTCCTGCTTCGGTTATTCCCTCCTCGAGAATCTGGCCGTCTTTCGCCTCTCGGTAGTACAATAATTGATCGGAATCGACCGGCTCATAGAGCTGGCCCGTATGAGCATAAATGCCACACTGCTTGAACAGGGGGTCCATTCCGAAGGTGCGCGATTCATCTGGCACAATCGGCACGATGTATTTGCCAACCGACTTGTCCTTTAAAAGCGAAGCCATGAGTGTCACTGCACCTGTGGTCGTCGATACTTCACGGCCAGCACTTTTCTCAATAAATGGCCGATACTCATCGAGGCTGGGAGTCTGTAGAAGCGGAGACTTCTCAGGGCGAGTCGGGATATAGCCACCAAGAGCTTCACGACGCTCCCGAAGATACCGCATCTCCGGAGAATCCTCGGCAGGCTTATAAAAAGGCGCTTTCGCGACGTCCTCATCTGATATCGGAATACCAAAACGCGAGCGAAATGCGCGTAGTTCTTCTTCATTCAACTTTTTCTGTTGATGTGTCACATTCCGGCCTTCACCGACCTCACCGAGCCCGTAGCCCTTGATTGTTTTTGCAATCACCACTGTCGGTCGGTTTGGCATGTCTCGTTCATGCACAGCCTTGTGATACGCGGCGTAGACTTTTTCAGGATCATGCCCCCCGCGACGGAGTTTCTTGAGTTTTTCATCCGAAAGATGCGAAACCATCTCGGCAAGTTCCGGCTCATCTCCAAAGAAATGCTCTCGTATATAACTGCCAGGCATGACGACGTACTTTTGGTATTGGCCATCAACGACTTCATTCATGCGTTTGAGCAAAAGACCTTGTTCGTCTTTTGCCAACAGTCCGTCCCACTCTTCTCCCCAGATCACTTTAACCACGTTCCAGCCGGCACCCCGGAAAACGCCCTCTAATTCCTGAATAATCTTTCCATTGCCCCGAACAGGACCATCAAGGCGTTGAAGATTGCAGTTGATAACGAAAACCAGATTATCAAGCCCTTCACGAGATGCGAGTGAAATCGCACCGAGGGTCTCTGGCTCATCACACTCGCCGTCACCAATGAAGCACCAGATTCTTTGGCGACTTGTATCTTTGATGCCACGGTCTTGAAGATACTTATTAAATCGAGCCTGATAAATTGCCATAATCGGGCCTAAGCCCATTGAGACCGTCGGAAACTCCCAGAAATTCGGCATTAACCACGGGTGAGGATAACTCGAGAGCCCCCCTCCCTCTGCAAGTTCACGACGAAAATTTTCAAGATGCTTTTCAGTGAGTCGACCTTCAAGGAACGCACGCGAATAGATCCCAGGCGAAGCATGCCCTTGAAAATAAACCTGATCACCAGAATAGTCATCGCCACGACCACGAATAAAGTGATTCAGAGCGACTTCATAAAGGGTTGCGGCTGAGGCATACGTTGAAATGTGCCCACCAATACTTTTATCCTCACGGTTCGCCCGAACCACCATCGCCATGGCATTCCAACGAATAATGCTTTTAATCCTTCGCTCTAATTCACGATTCCCTGGAAAGGCCGGTTGCCGGTCCGTCGGTATTGTGTTGATATACGGCGTAGTTACGACAAACGGAATTTGAACACCTAAGCGATAGGCCTCTTGCTCGATGGCGTGAAGCAAATACGTCGCTCTGTCGACACCACGGCTTTCCAGAACATATCGCAGCGAATCAAGCCACTCCTGAGTTTCAGTTGGGTCTGCATCAACAACTGAAACACCATCAGAGTGTTTCGGTTGACCTCCCGGCGAACTACTAGCCTGTCCAATTGACATCTGAGCATGAATTCCACGAGGCACCGCATCACCTCCTGAGGCCGTTCCAGCACTAACCGCCCTTACGCCCGAAGACTCACCTCGGGACTGATCCAACTCAGAACTCGCCATTGATTTCTCCATCATGAATGATTTTTTCTTATTATCACGAAGGTTTCGATCGGCGTAAAGGTCTACCCGCAGCCAAAGCGAGAGAAACAAATGCCTCAGAAACCATTTATCGAGCAGAAGACGCAGCACGCGGACGGAAAATCTCGGTCGCCAATCCAAAGTAATTTTCGGCAGAAAAAGCCACTGTTTCACCCAGCGTGGGGTGTGGATGGATTGTTTCTGAAAGATCCCGAGCAGTACAGCCCATCTCAATAGCGAGGGCACCCTCAGCAATCAATTCACCGGCACCAGAACCGACTATGCCAACACCAAGCACCTGATCCGTCTCAGGATCAATAAGCATTTTTGTCATACCTTCAATTCGACCAAGCGCATGTGCCCGTCCACTCGCAGCCCAGGGATATCGACTCACCTCAACTTCTTGTCCAGATAATTCGGCCTCGTGCTCAGTCAACCCAGCCCACGCAATCTCAGGGTCGGTGAAGACAACTGCCGGAATCGCCCTAGGCTCAAAAAGTGCAGGTTCACCATGGAGCGACTCAACAGCTACTTTTCCTTGATGACTTGCTCGATGTGCCAGCATCGGCTCACCACAAACGTCGCCGATAGCGAGCACTCGAGAGTCCGCCGTACGCTGCTGCTTATCTACCTCCACAAACCCTTTTAAGTCTACGACAACATTAGTATTTTCCAATCCAATGCCATCCGAGTTTGGGCGACGACCAACAGCCACAAGGACTCGAGAAAAAGTTTCTGTAGTCTGTCCTTCTGGTCCCTCAAAAGAAACTTCGACACCGTTACCGACATCTTTTAAGCCTGTTACTTTTGTATTCAAACGAATGGCTTCAAACAGGCCGCCCAATCTTTTATGGAGTGGCTTCACAAGATCACGATCAGCGCCAGGGAGAAGACTACCTGTGAGCTCAACTACCGAGACTCGAGACCCTAGTTCTGCGTACACAGTACCCATTTCCAAACCAATATAACCCCCGCCGACTACAAGTAGTGATTCTGGAATATCCTCCAACTGAAGCGCACCCGTTGAATCCATCACCCGAGAGCTACCAATATCAAACGCCGGAATACGAGCCGGACGTGAACCACTCGCAAGAATACAGTGGTCGAATGTAATCGTCTGGCTGCCAGCGTCTTTCTGAATAACCTCAAGGGTGCCTGAGGCCGTAAACATGCCTTGGCCCTGTATCACTTGCACATTTCTTCTTTTTGCAAGTTGCGCCAGCCCGCCGGTTAGTGCATCGATTACTTTTTCTTTTCTAGCCCTGACCGCATCAATATCTATTTTGGGTGCCGAAAAATGTACTCCCCAATCCTGCATCTCACGGACTTCGGCAACGACGCGGCCAACGTGCAGCAATGCTTTCGACGGAATACAACCTCGAAGCAAACAGGTGCCACCAAGCCGGGAGTCTTTTTCAACAAGCGTAACCTCCATACCAAGATCGGCGGCCATAAAAGCTGCGGCGTAGCCACCAGGGCCTCCACCCAGCACCACAAGCGGTGCATGCATGAATTACTCTCCTTCGGGTTGGTCTTCGGATCTTTTTAAAACAGTTCGCTGAAAAACTAGATTCGCGTTACTTTAGTACCTTGTTGTAGTTTCGATATCTATTTCATACAAGAAACCACTCGAAACACTCGATGTTATGGCTTCCTCCTACCTACCCTCTGTAATTGCACGTTTATCAGCGAGCATGAGGTCAGCAACTCAACTCGACGGAGAAGGTCTCGCCGCTTTCAGGATTGCAGCTGGTTCTATATTAGTCGCAGATGCCATTCTGCGGACTCGCGACTTTTGGCTTTTTTTTTCACCAACAGGAATTTTCCCTCCCGGTAATCTTCTGGCATATTTAGAGCCAGGCTGCTGGTCATTAAATTTTCTAAACGAAAACCTATGGTGGCAGGGAACAATTCTCGCAACTGAAGCAATAGCTGGCATCTCATTAATGGCCGGCTGCTATTCCTCTCTCTCTTGCGTCGTAGCATGGATAGCGTGGACGAGTATTCTCAGACGAACAGAGCCGGCCACAAATGCCGGTGACTTCTGGATGGCCTGTCTTCTATTTTGGGGAATATTTTTACCCCTCGGCAACACCTTTTCCGTGGACAAACAAATACGAAAGGGGGGAAAGAGGTGTGCAACCTGCAGCCTCGCACCAGCAGTTTTTGTCGCTCAAGTACTTGTGGTGTATCTCTACGCTGGCATCAGCAAACTCAATGGCGACTGGCTGAATGGCTCTGCACTTGGATATATCCTGTCGGTTCATGACCATGGAACCTGGGTAGGTGAAATTCTTGGGTCGTCCAAGATGACTACATATCTCCTCACGGTAGCCACACTTTGCCTCGAAATCATCGGGCCACTTCTTTTTCTTTTTTGCGGAAACCGTTCCATACGTCGATCGATCGCCATTTTATTTATCTTTTTTCATATTGGTATTTGGATAAATTTAAGTGTTGGAATATTTGCCCCGATTGGTATTTCTGCATGGCTGGCACTCATGCCATGGGGCTCAGGTTCGTCACCATCATGCTCAGCGGATTTTTACCAACACAGGAGCAATGCAAGGCTCGGGCAATACATATCCCCCATAAAAGATATCGCAGTAGCAATATCTTTTTGCATTGCTGGCCTGTCCCTTTTTTACAATGTAACTACAAAGCCTGGGACACGTTCGTACTGGGCCTCCGTGGCCATCAATGCGATCACACTTGAACAGTCATGGGGCATGTTTGGAGATGCCGGCCCACAAGAACAGTGGATCACTGGAAAAGCAACTCTCCAAGATGACAGCGTTGTTGACTTATTAAGAGAAGGACGGCCATTTTGCAATGTCCGTCCACAGGGAGGATTTTCATCACTCCCAAACCATCGCTGGCATAAGATTTTTTGGGAATTGCCAAAGGCACGACAAGCACCCCTGCGCGAAGCTGTTGCAGCAGGAATTGTTACCGACTGGAACCGCCGTAAACCAACGTCAAAAGCGGTACGCACCCTCGAAATTTACTACACACAGGTGATCCACGAAGGCCAAGGCGCTGCACACGACTTTCCAAAACTAACCCAGGGTGGGGTTCCTCAAGAATTTTCACCAAATTCAATCTTACGACAATGGCTATTAACAACATGGCCACCCCGGGAAGCCGGGGAAGGCAATCTTGACCGCTTTCTTGAAGAAACCGAAGAGCAAAGCCAAAAGAAAAATTTAAATTGACGCACTCATCTTTTGAAAAAAAAGTTACACTTAAGAAGGCTGAATAAATTGGCCTGCTATTGCGAGAGTGGCGGAATTGGCAGACGCGCTGGATTTAGGTTCCAGTGCCGAAAGGCGTGCGGGTTCGACTCCCGCCTCTCGTACTCACTATCATCAAAGTGGCCCTACGACAAAATTTATCCGTTCATCGTCCGTGAACGGGCCAGGGCGTCTTCTGCTTCAGTTATTTTGCCTGCCCGCATACAGGCGACACTAAGTGCTGTGTAGCTGAAAGGTTCATTCGGCTCTAATTCACAAACTCGCCTTGCGTACTCTACAGCCTTGTCGTGTCGCTCTAGTCGAGTGCACCACGCCGCCAAAGCAGAATACGCGAGCGCAAAATCAGGGTCTTGAGCAACCACCGCATCGAGAGCAGCTACCGCCTCTTCTATCTTCCCTGCGTTTTTTAACTCTTCTGCTGCAGCGTATGCTTCGTCTCGATCCATTGTCACAACCCCTCTGATACGTGATTTTACTTCGATTTGAATACTATGTACGAATCTGTCTTATAACCTGATGCAATTTTAGCGTTATTTTCTCTGCTGTCTCCTCCTACCTGTTGGTTTAGACACTCTTTGTAAATCACGCAAAATAGGGGGGGGTATTCTAGCGTCCTGATCCTTAATTCTGACGAAATGGCATTGAATTCAAACGGTATAGAAACCGATAAACCGCTGAGATGGCAATGTTGCCAACCTCCCCACACGACAGGCAATCCGTGAGCATTCACCCACTGGCACTAGTGAGTCCCGAATCCGAACTTGGAACCGGCGTTACGGTGGCTGCATTTGCAACCATTGAAGCTGGTGTCACGATTGGTGAAAACTGCTCAGTCGGAAGTGGTTCTGTCATTAAAACCGGCGTCACAATTGGTGACCACAATGAAATCTGTGAACATGCTGTTATTGGCGGGCAACCACAGCACACTGCACGCCCGGAGACCGTTGGCAGAATCGTTATCGGAAACCACAACGTTTTTCGGGAAGGTGTCTCAATCCACCGGGCTCTGAAACCTGATGGGCAGACAACTGTCGGTGATCATAATTACCTTATGGCAGGTGCTCACCTTGGACACGACACTCACCTTGGCAATAATTGTGTCTTTGCCAACAACTCCCTTGCTGGGGGGCACGTTGTTATTGAAGACCATGCATTCGTCTCTGGTGCTGTCGCAATTCATCAGTTCTGCCGTGTTGGTCAATTTTCAATGATTGGTGGTCATGCCAGAGTAGTTCAAGACGTACCACCTTTTATGCTGATCGACGGCCAATCAGGAAGTATTGTTGGACTTAATACGATTGGACTGCGACGGGCAGGTTATCCTGCAGACGAACTCACTGAACTCAAAGCAGCTTATCGTGCAATTTATCGTAGAGGGCTTTCGTGGACCGAAGTCTTAGAAACACTTAAGACAGAATTTACGACCGGCCTTGCATCTCATCTTCATACGTTTCTTGCCCAGGGGCGACGAGGTTTTGTTCAGGAAAGACGGTCTCCACCCTCCTCCACATCAACGCTTCGACTGCGAATTGCTGACGAAGAGAAACGCAACATAAGAGCCAAAGCCGGCTAAAACAGGCTTTCCGTAGCATCTATTGTTCATCGAACTGACTGCTGTTACTGGATCTAAAAAACTCATCGTCATCACCATGCGGTGCGTTGTAGACTTCAGATAGATTTCAATGAGATCTACTTCTTGACTTGGTTCTCTGAGAAGTTTCTCCGCTCAGAAAGATTCTCTATGCAACTGCTCACCTTTACTTTGGGACAACAGCAATACGGAATAGATACCCGCAACATTGTTGAGGTGCTGCCATTTATTTCAGCGAATCCTGTTCCGAAACAAGGAGAAGAAGTTCGTGGACTCGTTCGCTACCGTGGAAAATTAGTGCCTGTAATTGATCTGTGTCAGCTCATTTCAGACCGTCCCTGCCAATTGCGGCTTGGCACTCGGACCGTAGTGGTCAAAACAATCCCTGTCGAATCAGACAAAGAATCATACCTGTTTGCAATTACAGCTGAAAATGTGATCGGAATGTCTACCACAATGCCTGATGTTAAAACTCCCGAGCATTCGGAGTCTTTCGTTGGACCAATTGTTGATATCGAGAGTAGTACTGCTGAAACGAAAGCAATTCAAATGATTCTTGTCAATTCGTTAGGTAACAATACGAACTTACAAACATTACTGAGCTACACACGTCAAGAAACAGAGCAAGACAAAACAGGTGCACCAGACCCTGTAAGGTGAGCCAATGACAACCAGCGATAACACTTCTCCTGCTCAACATTCCTTGGAACAGCTTTCGGGTATCGACTCGAAAATATCGCTCCAATTTGCTGAATCGATGAGCAATACGATTGGTTTTGATCTCAACCGTATTGGAGTAAATTCGGCAATCCGAGCTGCTCACCAAGCATTGGCTTCTTTCAAAGCACTCACTAGTGAAGCACCCACAAGTGAAGCACGCACGAATCAGATGCTCAATAGTGCTCAGTGCCGGCAACTGTTCATTGAGTCCATCGTTGTTTCAGAAAGTTGGCTATTCCGCGAACCAAAAGTTTTTGAGCATATCAACTCGACGGTTTGCCATCGCCTCGAGACACAGTCCAAAGTAACGATATTATCGGCTCCGTGCGCTACAGGTGAAGAAGCTTGCTCCATAGCTTTATCACTATTTGAATCAGGCCACTCTCAGACACAGTTTCATATTACTGCCACGGATATCAGTCAGCTTGCGATTCGGAAAGCCCGCAGCGGAATATTCACCGAGAATGCTCTACGCACAGTCGATGAACCGAGACGGAGGCGATGGTTTTCTTCAACACCCCACGGGTGGGAAGTAACTGCTAAAGTCAAAAAGACCATTGACTTTGTTGACCTGAATCTTCTCGCGACTGACGCTGCTCAGAAGTTGACCCAATTGGCAGGTGGACAATACGACCTGATCTGCTGTCGGAACTTATTAATTTATCTTACAAAGCCTGCCCGCAAGAAACTTATTCTTTCACTTGAAAAGTTATTGAAGCCTGATGGAGAACTCGTTGTAGGCGCAGTAGAACCCGTTATTCTTCCTGCGAGTGACTGGGAGCCAACTGGTCCACTTGCGTTCTGCCGCCGCAAAGGATCATACACGTCAAAAGTACAGCAACATTCAAAACTAGACACCAAACATAGTATTTCATCTCGTGCACGAGAAAACCTGCATGAACTTGCAGCTACGGCTTCGACGATGGATTCAGTCAAAGATATACCTGCACCAGCTGAGTCACGAGAAATCATTCAAGAAGTGGAGGCTTGCGCAAATGCTGGTGACATAGCGACAGCAATTCAACTTTGCCAACAATCTCTTCGAAGCGATGGCACACAAACTGATCTCCTGTACACCTTAGCGATGCTCCACCAAACGATGGGAGATTTCAAAATATCGAAGAAATTGCTTGAAAAAGCCGTCTACTTGGAACCACGCCATCAGGGCTCACTTCTTTGCCTTGCGCTTATCGCCAAGCAGCAAGGTGACACTGTTGCCGAACGAAGGTATCGTCGAAGTGCATCTTTAGCAGGTACAGACTCATGAAAAAGACGACCGAACACGGAAATAAATCGACGCTTACAACGCCTGAGCGGAAAAGCACACCTGAATCACTACCAATTCCAGTTAATTGTTGGAGAGAGATCGGTGTAAGCGGGGATCGAAGCTGCCCGGAACTCGAAACGTACATTCACTGCCGTAACTGCCCAGTCATGGCTGATGCTGCTGAAATATTCTTCAACCGTGAACCACCAAAGGGCTACCTTGAAGAATGGCAACATGTCTTGGAAACACCACCAGAGGACACGGACTCCAGTGGCTTGAGCGTCCTTATTTTCCGACTTGCAAACGAATGGTTTGCATTTGCGTCGGAATCACTAACCGAAGTCACTCCGCTTCGTAAAGTTCATACCATTCCGCATCGGAGCAATTCAGTATTTACTGGCATGGTAAACGTACGCGGACAACTCCTTCTTTGCTGTTCTCTGCACGGCTTACTGGGACTTCAACAACTGGCCTCACCGATAATGAAGGCAACCAGAAACACTGATCTCGAAAAAGATAGAAGTAGAACTATTCAAACAACTGATGATGCTGCGATCCTTGCTCCCGAAAGACTCCTCGTCACCTCGCTCATAACCGGCCGTGTCACGCGTAGATGGACATTCCCCGTCAATGAGGTTGCTGGAGTACACCGTGTTGGTAAAGAAGAAGTACGAGAGGTGCCGTCGACGCTCGGGAAACCTGGGCAGCGTTTTTCAAGTGCTCTATTTTCATGGAATTCTCGAACTGTAAGCCTTCTTGATACAAATCAGGTTTTCGAGGGAATCCACGAAAAAATCCCCGCCTAAGTAAGTGAATACCCAAGAGAAGGTGCTTCCGTGAACGATGACTTAAGTGGTTTTTCTATGCTTGAACTGTTTCGGCTTGAAGCTGAAAGCCAGGCAGAAATCCTATCTTCAGGAGTTCTGGCAATTGAAGAGCAACGTCAGTCTGCTGAAATTATTGAATCACTCATGCGAGCAGCGCACTCCCTAAAAGGCGCCGCTCGCATTGTAGGCCTTGATGCAGCCGTGCAAGTCGCACATGCTCTCGAAGATGTTTTTCTCGCAGCTGGTGACAATAAAATTTCTGTCGAACCTACGCACGCGGATATTCTCCTCACCGGCATTGATTTCCTTTCCTCAATAGCTGCTGCAGACGATTCTAATAATGCCACGTGGCAAGAAAAAGCGAAACATTGTGTTCAAAATCTGCAAGGTATTATTTCCAACGCTCCTGAAACAACCAGTGATCCTGAAACAAGTAAGCCGACAATAAGCAGCACTTCACTATCATCTTCAGAAGTTAAGCATCCAGAACAAGCTGTGATTCCTCCGGGTCCAATCAATGAGGAACAAAAACATCTTGACCAGAAAATCCCCGATAAAGAAATAAAACAAAACAAGTCACCCGACAACACTCAGGAAACCGCAGCGGATACCACCGCTGAAATTGCTTCAAAGGGCACTCATTTCGCTGTCCCGCTGCCTTTCTCGGAAGATTCGAAAGTCGATACTTCCGAGAAACCCAAAACAAACCCAACGGACTCATCGAAAGATGATGAGGAACGGGTTGTTCGAGTCTCTGCTGGAAGTTTGACGAGACTTGTGGGGCTCGCCGGAGAATCTCTCGTTGAGGCGAGACAATTGAGGCCGTTTGCGGACTCCCTGCTAACGCTTCGCGAATACCAAACAGACCTCTGCGATCAAATTACAGCCTACGAAGAGAAAATTCGTGCCGTCGACCTACCTGCCTCACAAATCACAATTATTGAGAGCTTGCGACAACAGTCGGTACAAGGTCTCGACAAACTTACGAAAATCATAGAGTCATTCGAGGGGTTTGCTCGACGCAACGAGGACCTCTCGGAACGACTACACAGAGAAGTAATCTTCAGCCGAATGAGACCGCTCGCTGACGGCATTCATGGTTTTCCCAGACTTGTTCGAGATGTGTCTCGCCAACTTCACAAACAAGTTCGACTTATAGTCCATGGTGAACAAACCGGTGTCGACCGCGACATTCTCGACAAACTCGAAGCTCCGCTTTCCCACCTTATCCGAAACGCCCTTGACCACGGCATGGAACTACCGGAAGAACGTCTTCGTGAAAATAAGCCCGCAAATGGAATAATCACAATTGATGCAGGACACAGAGCAGGAAGCCTTACCATCAGCATTACTGATGATGGTCGCGGTGTGAACCTCGAGTCGCTGAGGCATAAAATTATTGATCGCGAATTAGTAACGACAAGTGTCGCGGAACGCCTGTCAGAACCTGAGCTTCTTGAGTTTCTTTTCTTACCTGGATTTTCTACTCGTAATAAGGTAACCGAAATTTCAGGAAGAGGCGTTGGCCTCGACGTTGTTCAAACCATGGTAAAGGCTGTGGGAGGAACCGTGCGAATCACAACACAGCAAGGAACACAAACCTGTTTTACTCTGCATTTACCAATTACGATGTCTGTAATTCGTGCTCTTCTCGTTGACATCGGTGGTGAGCCTTATGCTTTCCCTCTTCCCCGAATTGATCGTATCCTCACATGCCGCCGAGAGGAAATTGCGTCGGTCGAAGCTCGCAACTATATTGAGCATAATGGTAATGCAATCGGTCTTGTTCACGCTTGCGACGTCTTTGGTATTGAGAAGTTGGGCCACGAGGAAGGCGATCTTTCAATAGTCGTGGTAAGTGATCGGGGCCAGCAATTCGGATTAGTTGTGAATGCGTTCTCGGGAGAACGCGACCTCGAGGTGAGGCCGCTGGATTCGCGACTTGGCAAGGTGCCGAACATTAGCAGCGCATCACTACTAGAAAATGGTGACCCTGTCCTTATTGTCGACATCGAAGATCTTGTTCGATCGATTGACAGTTTATTGACTGGTCGAGGGATTTCACCCATCGATGCCGCACGAGAAGAACTGGAAGCCAGTCAAGCCAAACGAATACTGGTTGTTGATGACTCAATCACGGTGCGAGAACTGGAGCGACAACTGCTACATTCACGGGGTTACGAAGTGGATGTTGCAGTTGATGGAATGGATGGATGGAATGCATTCCGAAGCACACCCTACGATCTCGTAGTAAGTGATGTCGACATGCCGCGAATGGATGGTATTGGCTTAGTAACTCTTATTAAAACTGATGCTCAACGAAGCCATGTACCTGTCGTTATCGTGTCCTATAAGGATCGTGAAGAAGATCGTCTCAGAGGTCTTGATGCTGGCGCAAACCGCTACCTCACAAAAAGCAGTTTCCAAGACGACACGTTTCTGGAAACAGTCGTCGATCTTATTGGTGAGCCCACCGACTGAAATTTGACTTTGACTCGATTGCCTCCATGATATCGAGCACCGTCTGCTCTGGTGGCTCTCCAGTAAGGCCAATAACTTGGACACCGACTGGTAGTCCGACGCTACCAACATCCGCTTTCATAGCAGTTCGCAAAACGCGATCAAAGCTGAAATGACGGCACACTTGCTCATCTACAGTCACTCGAGTCACCGGTACAGCACCCGCTGCCAAGTCCACAAGGTTAGCTAGCAGGCACGGCGACGCCGCTGCAACAAGACGGGCTGCAGTCTCATGTGGAAGAGCAGGCAATGACGAGACTGGACAAATAATGGCATCAAATTTTCTTGCAGTATCTTTCATGTGAGATACGACCGACTCTCGTCGTGCAAGAAGTTCCTCAAATCCTTTGCGACTGCGTTTTCCGGTTGCTATTAAAGCTGCTGCATCGATCCGATTACCCAAAAGTCTCATGAGAACTGCGAGACCCGGCCTCACCCATCTTGGCAAGCTCGCAATCCGTAAAAGTTTTGCGACACCACGGAGAGGTTTTTCTGAGCCAAAAAGATGCCGTATATCATGACCACCATCGGCCGAAAGAAGCCCAAACATAATCCATGCAGCCTCTTCAAAAACGTCGTCTTGAATATACTCAATATAGTGACCAGCTTGCTGAACAGCCTGAGCAGCCTCGCGAACAGCCCGCTTAATAGCAGATGATGGCTCAATAATTCCCGCATGTTCCCAGACTGCAATCCTTCGGGCTATGAATGGCTGTTTTTCTACATCGACTCCAAAATCCAGTGCAGATGCAACGTGCTTTAGATCAGCGATAGTCGATGTTATAAGTCCAGTACGAGACGATACTACGCTAAAATTTGACATCGTGTTGAAGGCACCACCATTCCCCAAAACACTCGATGTAGGCAGAAGAGCTGACACACCACACGCATGGGCCGGCTGACGAACACTCCCAGCTAAATCATTGCCAATACCTAATGGAACAACTCCTGCGGCAACTAAAGCAGCATCACCACCACTCGATCCTCCCGGCCCTCGCTCTTGATTTTCTGGATGATTTGTTCGCCCCCAGACTGGATTATTTGTCTCATGTAGATACATTGCTTGCGGAATATTTGATTTTCCTACGGGCACCACTCCGCATGCTTTCAGCCGTTTCACAATTGGAGCATCTTGGGAATCTATCTGACCACATCGAGAGGAAATACCGAGTGTTGTCTGTA
The DNA here is from genome assembly GCA_014238855.1 of Planctomycetota bacterium. Classification (GTDB taxonomy): domain Bacteria; phylum Planctomycetota; class Planctomycetia; order Pirellulales; family UBA1268; genus UBA1268. The sequence continues at coordinate 28,429 of JABAAH010000018.1, read as the reverse complement.
GCCCCTGCACTTCAAAACACTCTTTTATGCTCGCTGGAACACCTGCAAGTGGGCCCTGCATATCAACTTTCATGCAGACGTCTTTTGCCTTCTCGTAGTGTGGTTGTATAAGCGCATTGAGCCCATCGTGTGTCTCGGTGAAGCGATGATACGATTCCAACCAAACCTGCTGTGGATTTATCGCCTTACTCTGGATGCCGCGTACAATCTCAACGAGCGAATGCATGCGCATCCATAACCCTCCACTATAAAAGACTGTCTAGAAAATTCATAAAAGTTTTGGCATATCTGGCGACAGTCCATGCAAAGGGCCGTATCGCTGATAGAGACTGTCTACTAAATATTGTTCTGAAACAGGTTTCCCTGAAGCTTTCTCCACCAAGGCTTCAGATGTATATGTTCGACCAAAACTATGGACATTCTCTCGAAGCCAATGAAGAAGTGGAGTAAACTCTCCGTTGCGGATTTGGTCAGCGATGCCCACTCCCGACTGTTGAGCTGCAGCCATGATCTGTGCAGAAAAAATATTTCCTAATGTATACGTTGGAAAATATCCAATCAGCCCAGCTGGCCAATGAATATCCTGCAGCACACCATCCTCTATCCGCGACGGACGACTCCCAAAGTCGGTTTCAAAACGTTCGTTCCAGGCACTGGGAAGATCTGCGACTAAAAGATTCCCATGAATAATCTCTCTTTCAAGGTCAAATCGCATCATGACGTGCAGATTATAAGTCACTTCATCTGCCTCAACACGGATAAAACTTGGATTCACACTGCGGACTGCTTTTGCCAACATGCCCGGCGAAACATTATCGAATGACTCTGGAAAAGCCTTACGTGCAATTGGGTGACACCATTCCCAAAATTCAGGTGATCGACCTACAAGATTTTCCCAAAGTCTTGATTGTGATTCATGAATACCGAGCGAGGCTGCCTCCCCGGGTGGCAAGCCGAACCAGTCGACCGGCAAACCTTGCTCGTAAAGACCATGCCCTGCTTCGTGCAGAACGCTATAGAGGGCCGTGGGAAGAAATTTTTCATCCCAACGAGTCGTCAGGCGACAATCATTTGGTCCAAGTGTCGAACAAAAGGGATGGGCTGTTGTATCCAGACGTCCTCTGTCAAAGGAGAACCCAATTTTTTCAATGACTTGGCAAACAAATGCTTGTTGTGATTGCAGTGGAAAGTTGCCTCGAAGAACCGTCTCCTGTGGGCCCCCAGATGACTCAATACAGCCGCGAACAAGAGGAGCCAAAGCTTTTCGGAGGCAAGAAAATGTGGTGTCAATAGCTTTCCAACGAGCTCCGGGCTCGTAGTCGTCCAGGAGAGCATCGTAGGGATCAAGGTCTGGGCTCTGGCATGCTGCCAATTCTCGTTTGAGTGAAAACATCTTTTCGAGGTGAGTGACCATTGGCTTCCACTCTGATGCTTTCACCGCACGAACCCAAGCTTGCTGGGCTTTAATTGAAGTACGCGCGAGTTCCTGAACAAGTTTTCCAGGAACACGAGACTGTTTTTGGAAATCTGAATGAAGCAATCGAATCGTTGCTTGCACAGCTCCCGGCCCCTCTTTTTCAAGCGGGCTGTCTTTGAGCTTTTGTAATCGCTCTCCCTGCTTCTCCTCAGTTCGCTGGGCATGTGTTATTGCTGCTAAAGCAGCTACTTGTTCTGCCCGGAAATCCCCTCCGTCAGACGGCAGCATGGTCTGTTCATCCCACTGGAGCAAACCATCGACCGCTCCCAAGAGAGACACCGATCGTGCGTGCTCACACGCGGCCAGGAAATCCTTGTATCCTGATTTACCATCAAGTAATTCACTGTATCTCACTTTTACTCCATCTCACAAAGATAAAATCAGGTTTCTAGGATTGTTCTTTTGACAACTACGAGGCGATACCGTTTGAATCTGTTTATCATAGTGGTCTACAACAATACATAATTCAAAATTCTCACACAAAGGATATGCCTTCACAATGCTTGATGTACTCATTATTGCGGCCCACCCAGATGACGCGGAGATTGGAATGGGCGGAACGATTCTGAGAATGCTTGAGGACAACCTAAAGGTTGGGATCCTTGACCTCACAAATGGTGAACCTACTCCATTAGGAACACCTGAAATAAGAATACGTGAAACAAAAGCCGCAAGTGAGGTACTCGGTGTGACATGGAGAAATAACCTCGACCTTCCAAATCGGAAGCTTCAACATGACTTAGCTTCGCGAGCTGCTCTTGCTGGTATTATTCGAAAAACTCAACCCCGGTGGCTCTTCACTCACTATTGGGTCGACGCGCACCCTGATCACGTAGCCGCATGTGAACTCACCGAAGCAGCACGCTTTTGGTCGAAATTAACCAAATGCGAATTACCTTACAGTCCTCATTTCCCCGAACGTGTCTTTCATTTTTGGAGTGTCCACCAAAAACTACTCCCAGATCCAGCTTTTATAATTGATACAACGAAGACACGTGCAGCAAAACAAAAAGCACTTCTCTGCTACAAAAGTCAATTCCCGACACTGAAAGACGGGTTATCTGTTCCTGAACGAGTAGCGGCTGGAGATACCTGGTGGGGCACAATGATTGGCACTGCTGCAGGCGAACCATTTGCGTGCCGTGAACCCATTGCTTTGTCCGGATTTGGTGACTTACGGTGACTTTCACGAAGAGGCAATTCTTCTCAAAAAAGACGTTTCGTACACCTCGTGAAGTTTGGGCGCTTCAGGAAGACCCATCCTGTTAATTTGCGCGCCCCAAAGGGTACAGCCTGCTTGGATGAGGGAGACTTGGCAGGTTCCACGACGGAAGTCTGGTGAGCAGCATGGACGAGAGCCGAAGTACAACTAGGCGGTAAGAGCGTCCGTCGCTTGTACTGACCGTCAGTATGCTCGCGCTTCCGCTGGAGGGAAAGCACATATGGCCTCTCGGGATATTAATGTCGTTGCACTCGTAAAGGGTAGTGAGCGGTACGTATTTTTATACGACGATGAAAGTCGTGCCGAAACTCTGCAAACGCTAAATCGCTATGCTGCCGATCCAAAACTCAGTTTCTCGTGGTATGACGCATCTGTTCTTGGTCAGAAAATTCGTCAAAACAAGTCACATTCTCGAAGAGGGGGCATTGCCCCACGAGTTGACCGACGCACGTCGTAACTTCATTGACAAAAACCCATTGAATAACGACTCAAAAAAATTTCCTTGTAAAAATCAGGATTATGGTAGATCACGCTGTTGGACCTGCTTTCAAAGAGGCGTTGTCTCGCTACCTACGATTTTTGGTCGCTGAAAGAGGTGGGGCAACACATACCATAAAAAGTTATCGAGAAGATCTGCTCCAACTTATCGATTACCTGCGGGACGCTGAATGTACACGACCTGCTGACGTGACCACGGTTATGCTTCGGAGATACGCAGCCGCCCTGCACTCCACGGGTTACGCCCCCACCACAATCGCCCGCAAATTGGCTAGCATTCGTAGTTTCTATCGTTTCGGCCATCGAGAAGGATGGGTTTCATCAAACCCCGCGCAGCCGCTGCGAAGCCCGAAGCGAGGCCGTTCGCTTCCGAAGTTTCTCACTGGAGATGAAATAGCGAATTTACTTATAGCGCCTTCGGCTACAACTGATGCCGGGCTTCGTGATCGAGCAATCCTTGAACTTCTTTATTCTTCCGGCGTTCGTGTAGCGGAATTGGCTGCCGTGAATGACACTGACCTCGATCTGGAGTCTGGAACCGTCAAAGTACAGGGCAAAGGACGTCGGGAGCGGCTCGGAATTGTTGGTTCTCACGCGAGTCAAGCTATTCAGCGATGGCAACCTGTCAGAAAGAGATTCGGAAAGCTCCAATCAGCAACTCGTACACACCCACTCTTTATTAATAAATTCGGCGGGCGTCTTTCGGTAAGAAGTGTCGGTCGTTTATTAGAAAAGCATCTGGCAACTGCAGGACTCGCCGGACGAGCAAGCCCACATACGCTCAGACATAGTTTTGCTACCCATTTACTTGACGCTGGTGCAGATATTCGAAGCGTACAAGAACTCTTGGGACATAAAAGCCTCGTTACGACACAGATTTATACGCATGTCACAACGAGTCGACTTCTTGAAGCTTTTGAAAGTGCACACCCGCGTGCTCAATAGCTATAGCTACACAAGTCCACGTCTTACAGCCCACACAGCAGCCTGCGTCCTGTCGCTCACAGATAACTTTCGCAAAATATTCTGGACATGCTCTTTGACTGTTTCCACGCTAATGGTGAGAGACTTGGCAATTTCTTTATTTGAAAGCCCCAATGCTACGTGCCGCAAAACCTGCATTTCTCTTTGCGTCAATGGAACATCTGGATCAGGTGTCGGGATGCGATTTGCCATCGTTGTCGCGACTCTACGCAACTCTCCAGCACGCATTGGAAGTTTCCCGGAAGCAGCTCCTGTCACTGCATCGAGTAACTCTTGGCGGCTGCAGCCCTTAAGCACGTAGTCATGAGCGCCGGATGCAACGGCTCTTGCAACATATGTGGGGTTATCAAATGTCGTAAGCATGATACAACTCGCCCCAGGAACATCAGCACGAATTTTTTCCAGTGCTACGAGACCGTCTGTCCCTGGAGCCATTCTGACATCAAGCAAGATGACGTCAGGCTTATGCTTTTTTGCTAGCTTGACCGCTTCATCACCGGACTCAGCCTCTGCGACTATTTTAATATTTGAATTGTCAAGGAGAGAAGCAAGCCCACACCTGACCACCTCGTGATCATCAGCGATTATGATTCGAATTAATTCTTCAGTCATGGCGAAATCTTCACAAGGGAATCGCAACCTGAAAAGGATGCTGCTTGGTAGCTAAGGAGGGTGGTTGGTAGCTAAGGAGGGTGGTTGGTAGCTAAGGAGGCTAGCAGGTAGCCAAAAAAAGGCGGGAATAATTTGCAGGTAAGGCTCGTATCGTCATTTCTTAACACAAGAACTTAACTATTGAATATCATAGCGCATTTATTTTTAACAGCTGTTCAAATCGGATGTGAGGCCTTCCCCATAAGAGGGAGTTTCTCTGGGGGGATTAATGTTGTTTAAAAAGCTGATTTCAAGATTTTTAGCAAGCAGCATCCTGTAAACACATTACGACGCTGGCCATCGTAAAGCAGCAATAATCCGTTCAGAAGTAGTGCCTGATCCCGAAATTAACATTTAATGAGAAGGCGCTTCACCCTCTCTCATAATGTCCAACAACACTTGAGCACCTAGATTGAGTAACTCCGCCGCAACTTCGCGGCCAAGCAACACAGCACTCTCAGAGTCATGCACCTGTGACGAGCAAGTCGCTATGACTGTTTCTATCTTGCCTCGCCCATCAGACAGCACGCATCCACCTAGGGATAGTTCCTTGCCTTCTCCAAACCTGCCCCAACTGCCGATGGGCGATAGACATCCACCAGCGAGAGTTGATAACAGAGAACGCTCTGCAACAGTTGCAAAGTATGTCTCAGAATGATGAATTGGCCTGAGTATTTCTCGAACATGATGATTTGCTGAGTTTATTTGGATTACCAAAGCACCTTGTGCAACAGCAGGCCAGAACTCTGGTGGCTGCAATAATTCAGTTATCCTTTCCGCACGGCCAAGGCGCTCCAGACCAGCAGCTGCAAGAACAACAGCATCTAGCTCATTATTCTCAAGACGCTTAAGCCGTGAATCAACATTGCCTCTTATTGGAATAACTTTTATGTCCGGTCGAATAGCCTGAACCTGAATCCTACGCCGTACGCTCGCAGTACCAACCCGTGCTCCCGCTGGCAGATTCGACAATCCAACGCCTTCTCTGCTTACTAAGACATCAAATGGGGTTGCCCTTGGAGGAGTACATGCAAATTCAAGACCAGGTGTCATTGCTGTTGGCAGGTCTTTCAGGCTATGGACCGCCATATCAATTCGTTCTTCGAGAAGAGCTTTTTCAAGTTCACGAACAAAGACGCCGTCATTCCCAATCTGTGCAATTGGAACAGTCTGCTGCAGGTCCCCACGAGTCGAGAGGATGACTTCTTGTACCTCAAAGCCCAAACTCCGCAGTTGATCTATGACATGTCCTGTTTGGGTTCGGGCGAGCTGACTTCCACGGGTTCCTACCCGTAATATCTCAGCTGAAGCTTTTCCAATTTCTCGTTGTTCGCGCTGACTCATTTTTTTCTCAAGAAGAATCCTGAAGCAAACTTTATCGCTTGCCTGCATAATTGGTGACTTCATCCGTTCTTGCAAGAACCGCAGCGTAAACAACTGTGGCACCAATCTCCAGCAGACAGTGTGTTATGGCTGACAATGTGGCTCCTGTCGTTGCGACATCATCCACAACCAGCACTCGTTTGCCTTTGAGTTGGTTCCCTTTCACATGAAATCTGCCAGCCATATTTGCAGTTCGCATCTTGGCTGATAATAACTTCTGGGGTCTCTTGAGCCTTTTACACTGGATGTCACATCTATAGGGCACCCTAAGAGACGAAGCAATTTGCTTTGCCATGATATCAGCGGAATTCGTTCCCCTTACCCAACGTTTCCGCCAGTGCATCGGTACTGGAATGACAGCATCTACACTCAACTCCTTCATTGATGTTCGCTGACTAACAAGAAGGTTGGAAAGAGCTTCGACAAGAGCTTCACCGGACGGTTTTTTTCCAGCAATGACCCCGGCTCGTAAACAGTCCTTATAGCTCCCAAGCACAAACATCCGCTGCCACAAAATGTTTTTTACACCGAGCTTATCAATAAGCTTTTGACACAGGTTGCATGACGACTCAGAACACTTTGGCAAACCGCAGTGGTCACATCTCGGACTGGTGTCTGTGAAAGCCGCCACGCAGTTTTCACATAAAGAACATGCGGCGTTCGGTCTTTCTTTTCCTGCTTCACTTGTAAAAGAAATATCCTGGCCGCAGGCCGCACAACTCGCCGGGAAAAAGATATGCCCCAGTTCAACAAGGTGACTACTTGCCCACCCCCTACAGTTTCCCCAGATAAACGATGGTCTGCAAAACTTTCTTACCATCGCACATATCACCACATTAAAACCAAAACACAGAATTGACGCTGACACATAGCCTACCTATCTTTCGGGAACTCGGCACCCTTTTGGGAATTCGATATCCTCCGGAAAACCCGGCTCCATTCCTTCGGCAACTTATTTCATGCTGATTGATCGCTATTTATTACGAGCACAGTTCCAAGCATTCTGCATTGTTTTTATAAGCCTTGCCGGACTTACATTTGTCATTGACGCATTTACAAATCTTGAAGAATTTGCGCTTCATGCTGAAAAAACAGGTGGTCTAGCCAAGGTCTTGGGCACGTATTACGGCTATCGTCTCATCTCTTTTTTTGATGCAACAAGCCCAATTATTTCACTAGCTAGTGGAATGTTCGCCTTATCGTGGCTTGAGCGTCATAACGAATTGACAGCGCTTCTGGCAGCCGGTGTTACTCGGTGGCGAATTGCAAAACCAGCAATTTTTTTCACACTATTTGTGAGTCTTCTCGCGATTGGCAATCGAGAGTTTGTACTACCCTCAATACGATTCGTAATCTCACGGAATGCCCAGGATTTAGATGGACAGACTCAAAAAAACTTTGAGGCTCGATATGACCATGAGACAGAAATGCTGTTCCGTGGAAAATCGTACCAGGAAGCTTTACAACGCATAGACTCGCCGAGCCTGCTCATGCCACCATTGCTAGCAGAATTTGGTCCACAGATAGACGCTACTGCAGCAGTCTGGAAACCCGAAACCGCGGAACATCCCGCAGGATATCTGCTCTCTGGAGTAACCGGGCCTCCTGACATTGATTCTTTACCAGCCTTAAAGCTTCAAGATAAAACCGTAATTTATACCGCTCAAAACTCACCTTGGCTGAAACCGAGCGAATGTTTTGTAACAAGCGGTGTACGTTTTGAGCAAATGATAGGCTCGAGTAATTGGAGCCTTTATTCGTCAACCATCAATCTGATCTATGCAGTTTCAAACCCGAGTTTAGGCGTCGGCGCTGAGGTTCCCCTGCGTGTCCATGCTCGTTTTGTTACGCCATTTCTTGACATCTCTCTCGTCTTACTTGGGATACCACTTGTGCTTGGCCCAAGTCGTCGAGGTGTCTTCGTAGCCGTTGGACTCTGCGTTTTAACGACTGTAATGTTTTTTCTGACAATAATAGGATTTCACGCATTAGCCACGAGTTATATTCTTGGTCCCTCGTTAGCTGCTTGGGCTCCTCTTGTGGTGATGGCTCCACTCGCCGCCTGGCGGGCACAACCGATGTGGGAATAAAGACACTCGACGTATTTTTTTCAGGGTTTGTACATTGCAAGTCGCAAATCTTTCCCGAACCTATTTTTTTAGCCAAGCCTTTTTGCTCGACCCGAACCACCCTTTCTGCCGATAATATCAGAAGACGAGGTGAGAGCCTCTCTTCAGTATCAACGCAGGCGTAATTCAGTATCAACGCAGGCGTAATACTGAGACTTTATTTGGCAAAGGAGTGCCTTACTCATGTGGATTAACACTACACGCTTTGGACGCATAGATGTTGATTCAGCAGACCTGCTGACTTTTCAAAGTGGCCTGCCGGGTCTCGAGCAATGCCGTGAATGGGCTTTGCTTGCAGATGCCGAGAACGATGCACTTGGCTGGCTCCAATGTACGACACGTGATGACATTGCTATCGCAGTCGTTAGCCCAAGACGCTTTGTGCCCCACTACCAGGTTCGAATACCGCGAAGTGAACTTACACCACTTCGATTACACGATATTTGCCATGCCCAGCTTGTAGTAGTCGTCAGTAAAAACAACAAAGGACTCACACTCAATTTGAAAGCTCCAATCGTCATAAACCTTGAAGACCGCACAGGCAGGCAAGTTGTTGCGAGCGGAGACTTATCTTTGAATCAACAACTAGATCACACCCTAGCCACGCTCAAAAAGAGTGCATAATTCGATGTTAGCTGGACACTTGGAACGCCAGCTTGGAAATACATCAGGAAGGAACCAACGATGCTCGTACTCTCCAGACAACGTGATGAAAGCATAATGATTGGTGACAACATTGTTGTCACGATCGTAGATATTCGTGGAGACAAAGTACGGCTAGGGATCAATGCACCTTCAGAAATTCCTGTACATCGCCAAGAAGTTTACGAAGCGATTCAGCGGGAGAATATTCGTGCTGCCAGCCTAGCACCTGAAGAAACCAGGGACCTTGGCGACCTCACGTCTAAATAAGTACTTCATGGAGTGGCGTCTGGTTGCTTGTATTGACTCAAAATACGAGACCTTCGTTCACACCATCTTTAGACAAACACCACTCACGTTACCGCAACGCGTTTGAACTAAGTGAATACCGCCTCAAAATCTCGATTGACGGCATTTGAACCTACGACTGCAAATCGGCTAGGGTCTTAGGAAATACTCAGGCTCATTTCCAGGACGCCACTTGATGTTGCAGCCAATACTAGGTCGTTGTGGCTCGGGTATCGGTTGTGATCCGAGTAACGCATCCATAGCTTTCCGGAGATCCTCACCTGTCACAGGCAAACCACTGTCGGGCCGACTGTTATCAAGTTGCCCACGATAAACAAGTTTCCTGTTGCCATCAAAAAGGAAAAAATCCGGGGTGCAGGCTGCCCCATAGGATTTTGCAACTTCCTGCGTCTCATCGAATAAATATGCGAAAGGATAGCCACGCTGCTCACTTTCATGAACCATTTGTTCTGGTGAGTCTGCTGGGTGTGCCGAGACATCATTCGAATTTATAGCAACCATCCCCATACCTTTTAACATGTACTCATGCCCAATCGCAGCCAACTGATCTGCTACATGTTTCACAAATGGGCAATGGTTACAAATAAACATCAGAACTGTCCCTCGCTCTCCAGCAACATCTGCAAAAGAAAGTGTTCGTCCGTCTGTATTTATCAGTGTGAAATCTTTTGCATCCGTACCAAGTGGAAGCATTGTGCTCGGCGTGCGGGCCATTTTATTTTCCTTATTAAGAGTTGCAGAAATAATAAACGAACTAATGTACTATTGGCAATCAACCTGAAACAGCCTGCATGCATTGGCCGTGGTTGCAGCCGCAAAAACTTCAATCGACTCTCCACGAATATTCGCTAAACAACGAGCAGTGTGCACTACATGAGACGGCTCGTTCCGCTTCCCTCGTAATGGCTCAGGAGACAAAAAAGGGCTGTCAGTCTCAACGAGCAGACGGTCGAGCGGCACCGTTTTCGCAACTTGCCGAAGCGATTCTGCCGAACGAAATGTCACCATTCCTGCAAAGCCTATATAAAAACCTAGTTCAATGGCTTCTACTGCTTCGTCAGCGGTACCCGAAAAGGCGTGCAACACACCAGTCGCTGGGCCATCCTTGACTGCCTTTGTAAGGATATCGAGCACATCCCGGATACTGTCGCGAGTATGTATTATCAATGGCAGTCCCGCCGACTGTGATAAAGCTATATGGCGTTCAAAAAATAACGTCTGTGATTCTCTCGAAGCAACATCGCGAAACCAGTCTAAGCCAGTTTCTCCTACTGCTATGACTTTCCCAGAATCAATGAGGCTCCGGACACGACTCCATTCTTCTTCATCAACGTCATCCGCATCATTTGGATGGATGCCAGCCGCACAGAAAACCCCTTCTTCTTTTTCACTCAAGCGGACAGCAGCCTCACTATCAGCCGCACGTGTACCAACAACTGTCATACGCGAAACACCCGCAGCACGAGCACGTGCAAGAACATCCTCGATATCTCCGCCGTACCGCATTGGATCTACGTGACAATGGCTATCAAAGAATTCTACATGTGCCAAGAGATAGCTGCCTTATGTCATAGTGAAACAAATTTGTGAAACCAACAGGTTTTTCGACAATCGAACTGCATCTTTACGGCGCAACAACTGCTGGCTTGTTTTTCTGCCGGTTCTCTTCTTGCCGGAGTACCTCAAGGTGACCCTCGACCGATGCAATTACTTCTCGAACAAGTTCTGCTGCTCTATCATCTCCGCTCCCTTTACGGCCAACAACCTCATCTGCTCGATCACGCAGACCAATGAGAGCATTTTTCCTCTGTTCAAGATCAGTGATGAGTTTTGGGAGCAGAAAGCCTAGATCAACATCATGCCAACCCGTGAAAGCCAACGGATAAAATGTTCGCGGGAGTACGAGTTGCTCGGCAACAAGAATTGTTTCGGCTCGATCAATAAAATTCTGATGATCCGAAACAATATCAACCAGCGCGAGCTTCAGTTGTTCGTCTCCACGGTATGACCAAATATTTGAATCAGAGAGATACAGTAATGGAGATTGGCGAAAAAGTCGCACGAGGCGACAAAGAACCGCTTCTTCATTGTGCTTTGAAGTCATACTTTTCAAATTCCTAAAAAGCTATTTCTCGATGAATCTGCCAAAAAAAACAAACTATATTACGATGCAATAGCACCTGCTAAATGGGCGGCCGCGTATAGACCTGACCAAAAAACACCGAATACTACGACTGGTATGACGAGGCCTGTAATCATTGCTCCAGAAATTGAAACAAAAGGAAATGGTTCTGAAACACGGTCCTCTGGTATTGGGTCGAATGTCATCACTTTAAGCACTCGGAGATAGTAGAAGAGGCTTATTACCGTATTAAATCCACCAATAGCCAATAGACTCAGCATGAGCGGGCTCTCAGCACCTGTTATGATTGCATCAACCAGTGAAGAGAAAACAAGAAACTTCGCAACAAATCCAGCCAGTGGCGGAAGACCTATGAGACTCACAAGAACGACTGCCATTGCAACCACCACGCCAGGATTCACGCGTATCAAACCCGCGTAGGCTGAAATCTCTTCACTTTTCAGTCGATTCCGAAGGAGCGCAACAATGCCAAAGGCTCCAAGATTCATGAACAGATATGTTGCAAGATAAAATGCAACGGCTGTCACCGCGTCACGTGCCCCCTCGGGAGAAATAGTCACCATGGCAACAGCTGCTGCAACAGCCATCATGAGATATCCTGCATGAGCAATTGTAGAATACGCCAACAAACGCTTCATATTTGTTTGCCCGTAGGCAGCTAAATTGCCAAATGTGCAGGTGACCGCAGCGAAAAGACCAATGACATAAACAACAAAGTGTCGAGAATCCGCGAGTGCAGCAACATTTCCAGACATGACAGCAGCAGCACCGCCTGCCGGCATCGAGAAGGCAAAAGCCACCCGAACCAACAAGGCAATAGCAGCCGCTTTACTTGCTACAGATAGAAAAGCTCCCACCTCAGCGGCTGCACCTTCAAAAACATCCGGACACCAGAAATGAAAAGGCACTGCAGAGAGCTTGAATGCCAAGCCAACTGAAAGCATGAGCCCACCTAAGCAGAGCACCATCGTACTTCCACTCGTGCCACCCGCTGCAAGAACCCGGGAAATTTCAACGGAAATGTCTGGCAAGACAAGCGTTCCTAGCACTCCAGAAATCAGGCTAATTCCATAAAGCATGACACCAGCAGTACCAGCACCATACACGGCATATTTTAACGCCGCTTCGGAACTTGCAGGCCTCCCTTTAAGCATCCCTGCCAATACATATGAAGGGACGCTTGCCATTTCCACTGCCATGAAAACCATGAGCAGATTATTGGCGGAAACCATGAGACACATACCGAGTGAGCTTCCGAGTACGAGTGAATAAAAGTCGGCTCCGTCTTCTCTGTCAGGAATTCCTGAAAGTTTTGTCAACGCAATATAGAGAATCAAAAAACCGGCCAACACGAGGCGAAGAAATGCCGTGAAGGAATCAAAGACAAGAAGTCCACCAAATAATTCCTGCCGTATCGCAGATGTCGAAAGCAGAGACTCTCCTACCTCCTTTCCAATGCCAATGAAGTCCACGTAGGCAAACCATGCAGCAAAGCACACGCCACCTAAAGCGATCCCACCAGAGTCTACATATCTCAACAAAGGCAGCATTCTGCACAGCAGCAGCAAAACAATTGTTGCAACAAAACATAGCTCAGGCCTAAAAAGAGGTACTGAAATACCAACAGTATCAATAAAGAGCTCGTTCAGCAGTGTGCCAGCGTTCAACTCAGGGGTCACCAAAAGTTCCTTTCCTTCACATTGTTTCCAGACGTATTGATTTAATCCTGAGACCAACGCAAGGCAATTTCATCACTCGTACTTTGAGCTCGAGTTACCGGATCATTACCATCTGACACTTCCTGATCAGCCTTGGCAACAATCATTTTGCGTGCTCCGTCGTGTACGTCTCGCGTCCAATCCGCAAGAGTTTCGACTTGCTGATTTACAGAAGGGGTCACGTATTGGAAAAGTATTTGAGGCGCGACCCCAAAAAGAATTGCTAAAAAGACAAGTGGCGTAGCAATTGATAATTCACGTGGAGTAATGGGCTTCAACGCGTCCTCATGAGGACCACGATACTCTGCTCCAAGATAAACTCTCTGTATAGCCCATAAGATATATGCCGCTGTAAGAATTACCGTGAATGCTGAAATGACGGCAAGGGTTCTGCTGTAATTCCAACTTGAGAGCGTAACTAAGACTTCACCAATAAATCCACAGAGTCCGGGCAACCCGAGCCCAGCAAAGAAGATAGTGATTGCGAGCCCGCTGTACACAGGCATCTTGCTGAAAATACCACCAAATTCGTTGAGATTCCTGTGATGAACACGGTCATAGAGCACGCCCACCATGAAAAACATACCCGCGGAACTTATTCCGTGAGCAAGCATTTGGAACATCGCCCCGTTCACACCCTGAGCCCAGAAGTCCCAACGATACTCTTGGCCTGCGACCGCACTCCACACACCAAGACCAAGCATTACATACCCCATATGACTCACCGAACTGTAGGCGACCATCCTCTTGAAGTCAGTTTGTGCAAGGGCGGCGAAGGCGCCATACACCATTGAGACAACACCTAAACCACAAACCAACCAAGCTAAAGACAAGCCTGCACCGGGACAAATTGGATAGCAAATACGTAGAATCCCATATCCGCCAAGCTTCAATAAAACACCTGCCAAGATCATCGAGATCGGTGTCGGAGCTTCAACATGTGCATCGGGTAGCCATGTGTGCACTGGCACAACCGGTACTTTGATTACAAAACCGATCAACAGCAATAAGAAGGCCCACGTTTCAAGGCTCATACCCAGCCAGATTGTTGTTGTAGCAAAAGGAGAATTTGGCAACTGCCCGACCGCAGCCAACGCCATTAAGTTAAACGTGTGTACGGCATTTTCTGCAGACCGTATCGATGAAATTTCCTGTGCTGCAACTGCAGGCTGCACGACGTGCGTTGCAATAAGTTGTTCGTCCGTAAGCAACCGGACATCACTTGTGAAATAAAGCATCAGAATTGCTATCAGCATGAGTACGCTACCAAGCAACGTATAAAGGAAAAACTTGATAGCCGCATACTCACGTCTCGGCCCACCCCAGACACCAATAAGAAAATACATGGGCAGAAGCATGACTTCCCAAAAAACATAAAACAGAAAGAAATCAAGTGAAACGAAGACACCGAGCATGCCAGTTTCAAGTAAAAGGAATAGCACGTGATAGGCCTTCACGTGTTTCTTAATGGGCCAACTCGCCGCAATTGCCAACATTGAAATAAACGTTGTCAAAACCACGAGAGGCAAACTTATTCCATCAACACCCAGTAAGTACTCGATCCCAAAGGACTCAATCCAGGGGAGTTTCACAACGCCCTGCATTTCTGGCTGCCCGACCACAAACTGGCCCGGTCCTACCGCGCCGAAAAACTGTGGAACAGCAACCCACAACGACAACAGAAAAACAATGGCTGTTGCAGCAAAGGTAATCCACCGAATTATTTCCTCACGAGCTTTGGGGAAAATCGGCAAAGATAAACCTGCGGCCACGAGGGCAGGCAAAAATACAATAAGCGTAAGCGGCCAGAAGGCGGGGTTCTCAGCGGGTGCCATGAGTTATTCCATGAACGGCGGGGGAAATTCAACCAGCAAATGAAGTTCTAAACAAAAGTGTTGCAAGAACAAAAATTGCGACGGTACCAACAACAATAAACATCACGTACTGACGAAGACTGCCTGTCTGCATGCGCTTCAATTCAAGCCCAGCCTTCCAAGTAGCCCTACCAGCTAAATTCACTATGCCATCAACAACAACTCGGTCGAACCAAGCGTCAATGCTGGCGATACGCTTAGCTATCCATGCAAGTGAATGGATAAATCGATCAATAACCTGAGTATCAATAGCGCTTATGAAGCGTGCCACCCAGAGCGTTGGAAGCACGAAGACCGCATGATAAAGTTCATCGACATACCACCGATGAACCAAAAAGGTGTAGATTGGGCGAGCAGCATGGGCAACTGCAACCGGTGAAATCAGTGGCTTGAAATACATAACAGCCGCGAGGAGAACACCGGCAAGTGCTGTCGCGAACGCCGTGAGCGTTGCCGTCACATGTATCGCACCAGCATGGCTTTCGTGCTCTGCAGGCACTGTTATATTCCCAAGAATACCCATCGTCGTCGTAGTATAAGCAGTGCCTGCCGGACGCGACTGTTCGAGCAGGCCTTTGACACCAAGGCCGCCTGGCAGCGTCCAGCCAGCAACAACAGCAAAAATAGCCAATGCGACCAGTGGTGCAGTCATCACCCGGGGGGACTCGTGTGCATGCTTAAAAACATGTTCGTCGCGTGGCGAGCCAGCAAACGTCATAAACCAAAGACGAAACATATAAAAGGCAGTAATAAATGCACCACCCGCAACAGCAACGTAGAGAATCGAATGCTGTGGATTTGTTCTGGAAAAGAGTAGGGCTTGGGCAAGAATTGCATCTTTCGAATAATAGCCACTAAAACCCACAACAAACGGGACTCCTGCACCAATGATTGCAAGACATCCAATGAGCATGGTCCATCCTGTATACGGCATGACTTTTAAAAGCCCACCCATCTTCCGCATGTCATTTGTATGACACGCATGAATGACCGATCCTGAACAAAGAAAAAGAAGGCTTTTGAAAAATGCGTGAGTAATCAGATGAAATAAACCAGCAACCCATCCACCAACGCCCAGCGCAAGCATCATATAACCAAGTTGACTTACCGTGGAGTAAGCAAGCACTCGCTTAATGTCAGTGGCAGTTACGGCAATTGTTGCTGCGATGAACAGAGTCAGACCACCGGTATACGCTATGACCAGTAAAACATCCGGAGTAAGCACTGGAAAGAAACGCCCAACCAGGTAGACACCAGCAGCTACCATTGTTGCCGAGTGCACAAGTGCTGAAACCGGAGTAGGTCCCTCCATTGCATCTGGCAACCAAACAAAGAGTGGAACCTGCGCACTCTTGCCGACACAACCACAGAAAATTCCGATCCCCGCAACAAACAGTAACCATTTGCCGTATCCCTGCTCCCGCCATTCTGGCAAGGCAGATGCAACTTCACGATGCAATTCACTTGCGGTGGGCTGGGCAGCAGCAATTTTGCCAATTTGATCAGCCGCAGAAAATGCAACCATCCCATCAGGAACCTGCTGAACATAGTGGCCTTTCGCAGGACGCACCAACTCGAACAAACCTGATTGTGTCTCACCTGTCGAAGGATTTACGCTGTCACCAAAATGCAAGGTTCCTAGCCCACCCCAGAGCGCCATAAGCCCGATAAGCATTCCAAAATCACCAACACGATTCACTATAAATGCTTTATTGGCAGCCGTTGATGCTGAATGTCTCTCGAAATAGAAACCAATAAGAAACCAAGAACAGATACCGACGAGTTCCCAGAATATGAAAACCATCGCAAGATTACCGGCGATCACTATCCCTAACATGGAAAAACAGAACAGTGACAGTGCTTGGAAAAAACGATGAAAACGTCCCGCCCTACAAAACGATCCACCTTCGTTTAGCTGAACTTCAGAATCGGTTACATCATGAAGTTCATCATGCATGTATCCAGCAGCATAAACATGTATACATGTTGCAATGAAAGTCACTACAACGAACATCAGAACCGTAATTGAGTCAATGTACCAGCCAATCGACAACCGAAGAGCGCCGCCGGAATAAAGCGTGTACCAGTCTCCGGAGTACGCAATTGGTGCACTGCTTTCTCCATGATCACCGCTATGACTACTTGCATCCCCAGCGGCATCGTTATTCGCAGGCGATCGGTACGCCACGGGCCTAAAAACACCCGGCGATTGCCCAGCATCACTTGCGTGAACAGCAGCGTGGTCTCCATCATGATGCCCAGACCGAACCGGGTGGCCAGCCAGCGTCCAAGAAACCAAAGCAATAAGAGACAGAAACAACGAAGCTCCGATTGCTGACGTCGCAACCGCAGCAGCACCCTTCCCGTGGCCGCCCATGCGAGGCCCGAAAAACAGGATCGCCACGAATGACGCGAGTGGAATCAGCCAAGCAATTCCGAGCAAAATTGGCAAGAGTTGTGCGGCAGCCATGCTTTTATTTTGTGACACCCATTATCTATCCGTGCAAATCATCCGCGCGATCAACGTCGACCGTCGCGTGGTTGTTATAAAAATTGAGCGTAATCGCCAGTGCAACAGCTGCTTCAGCTGCTGCTAACAAAATAACAAACAGAGCCACCACTTCTCCATCAAGCCCAAGTGGCGACCTGCCATCAGCAGCGAGATAGTTCGAACCAAAGGCAACGAAGTTGAGATTCGCACCATTTAAAACGAGCTCTATGCCCATAAGAACGCCTAAGGCATTTCGTTTTACTGCCATGCAAACGACACCACAGCTAAACAGTATCGCACCAACTACGAGATAATGAGAAACGCTCGCGACTCCCAGCAAAGCAAATATCATTCCGAGCCTCCGGAAACAGTGGTATCGCTATTACCAGAGAACGTTGGTTCTACGGAATCCACTGACGCAACCAAATCAACCGGGCGTGGAACTCGCCGGCGTTTTGCCCTCGCTAAATATGCGGCCCCAATCAAAACAACTAAAAGATGCACTGAGACAATTTCAAACGGAAGAAGGTACCCGCCTTTAGGCTCCAACAAGCCTTCTTCGGCATGTTGATCCACACGAACCCCAACAAGCGCCATACCAAGTGGTGTTGCTGTAGGTGCGGAAACCATGCCTTGCCCGGGTTTCTGCCAAGACTCAATCGAGAATGCAGCTTGCACAAGGACAGCAAGAAGGGCTGCTGCAAGAATACTCGCAATCACTCGATCACCTGCCGGTGTCCGAAGTGAGACTAACTGCGTTTGGGCCGTCAGCATAACGCCGAAAACAAGGAGTACCAATGTTCCCCCGACGTAGATCATTAATTGCATCGCACCAAGGAACTCAGCACCGGCCAGGAAAAAAAGCCCTGCTGTAGCTCCCAACGAAAGGACCAAATGCAGTGCCATACGAACGACATTATCTGATAGCACGACCATCAGAGCAGAAATACAGGCAATCGCCGCAAAGAGCAAAAAGAAAAATCCGTGCCAATCTATAGTAACAGATGCAAAAAGACTCACCGGAATACCAAAGGAAGCCTGATTCATCGCGACACCTCAAAAACATGGCGCGACAATGTTTTCACACTCAACGATTCTTCTTCAGCCGACTGTTTGCGATAGCTTTGCTCGAGCCATCCTTCACGGACGCCGGCAGCGGCACGAAAGCTTCCTGCGACAAGGCCACCTGGCAGGAACAACTGCCATAGCATAACACCAAGGAACATAGCGGCCGCTATCGGCGTACAGTACTTCAAACATGTTGTCATCACTTGATCAATACGGAGTCGTGGCAGCGTCCAGCGAATCCACATCATAAGCAGGACGCCTGCCGTAGCTTTCAGGAAAAGATTCATGCACCCGACTATCCGAAGCGCAAAAGGATCCGTTACTGCTACGCCATCACTCAGCCCAAGTAGTTTTGAAACCGGGACGGGACCATTCCAGCCACCTAGAAAGAGAATGGCGGCAAGTGCACTCACGAGAAACATTGAGCCGTACTCCGCCATAAAGAAAAAGCTCCATCGCAAGCCTGAATATTCTGTATGGAAGCCAGCAACAAGTTCACTCTCAGCCTCGGCCAAATCGAATGGAGCTCGGTTTACACTTGCGAGGGCGCACGTGCAATACACCCAAAAAATGATGAATGTAAATGGGTCGTGGAAAATAAACCAATTCATCGCCCATCCAGCTTGTTTCTCACCAATTGTGACAAGATCCATGCTGCCTGCCAGCATTACCGGCACTACGACACACATGCCCAGCGGAACTTCATAACTCACCACCTGAGCAGCTTCTCGCATCGCACCAAATAATGACCATTTTGAAGCCGATGCATAGCCAGCCAAAATAACACCAAACACCTCTAAACCAAGTATTGCTACTACAAAAAAGACTCCGACATTAAGTCGTTGACCGACAGTATCGAAGGCAAACGGCAAGGCAATAAATGCACAGAAGGAGGCACAGAAACTTACGTAGGGAGCAAGGCGAAATAATAAAGCATCCGCGCCTTCAGGCATTAAATCTTCTTTAGCTAAAAGCTTAATACCATCCGCCAACGACTGTAACCAACCAAAACGCCCTCCTGTTCTGGTTGGCCCCAAGCGGTCTTGAATCCGTGCCGCAATCTTTCTTTCTGCCCAAATAAAGATAAGTGCTCCGCCAGCAATTACGTTCAGAATCAAAACAGCTGACAGCCCTGCTACGCACGTCCATGCAAGCCATGCTGGAAGGCCGATAGTTTCGATCAAGAATTCAGCCATTTTGAGCAATCCACAGTGCGAGCGTTAAGCCAATGATATCTACCGTTTTTCGACACAGTCATCTGTGTCGAATATTGTGAGAATTTGCACGAATTTTGCACAAACCAGCGAATTCATACAAGGGGCCCATGCGAACCCGGGGGCCTCACTACCTGTCAATCTCCCCCATCACGACATCGAGACTCCCGACAATGGCCGGCACATCAGCAATCAAGCAGCCACGACAGAGTTCCGGTGAAACTGCAAGGTTGGAGAACGAACTCGAACGAGCTCGAACCCGCCATGGTATAGAAGTGCCATCGGTGACAAGATAGAAGCCCATCTGCCCCTTAGGACACTCCGTCTCAAGATACGTATCACCGGCAGGCAGCTTTTCAGCCAACTTCAGTGGCTCCCCAAGTGCACCCTTACACTGCGAATAGCGATCCATGGCCTGCCGAACTAGGTCCATTGATTGCACAACTTCAAGCATTCTTACAAAAAACCGATGCCAGCAATCGCCTAATATTGCATCTCTTGGAACGGCCGGGTATTTGTGATCGCGAGGATAATGACCATCTTTCATAACTGCTACTTCAAACGCGTACCCGTCATGCATTGCTGTGTAGATACTTTCACCGTCTCGCCGCAGGTCAATGTCTACGCCACTACCTCGCAAGACGGGACCTGTGCAGCCATAGTCAATAGCCATCTCAGGACTAAGGACACCAATCTTTGCAGTACGTTTCACGAAAATTGCATTCGTAGTCAGCAGCGCATGATATTCCTGAATAATTGGTTCAAATTGGTCAAGAAAAGCTTCGCATCGTTGAAGCCATCCCGGAGGCAAGTCAGCCGTCATACCACCAACAGTTATGTAGCTGTACGTCAGCCGTGCACCACAGACCTCTTCAAAAAGGTCAAGGATTTTTTCTCGTTCACGGAAAGCGTATAAAAAAGGACTGAACGTTCCGAGATCCAGCCCATACGCACCCATACCAACGAGGTGGCTCGCAATCCGATTGAGCTCAACGATAAGAACCCGTAAATGCCTTGCCTTTTCACTCACCTGATAACGCAGCAATTTTTCAACAGCAAGAGACCACCCTAGATTCATATTCATGGCAGCTAGGTAATCCATACGGTCCGTGTACGGAATCCACTGCCTAGCAGTCAGGTTTTCGCCAATTTTCTCGGCACAACGATGCAGGTAGCCTATGTGTGGCTCCATCTCGGAAACAATTTCCCCGTCAGTACGCAAGACCAGCCGTAACACACCGTGTGTACTCGGGTGCTGAGGTCCCATATTGACCAGCATCTCGTCAGTACGAACATCAAACTCGATGATTCGCTGGTCTTCGTCCAAAATTTGAGACATGGCTTCAAATACTTTCCACGTAAAAAGTTCTTCTAGCGGCCACGCATGCCATGATATTCAAGCGGCATTTCGTAGTCTTTTCTCAGCGGATAACCGTCCCAATCTTCGGGACAAAGAATTCTTCGCAAGTCAGGGTGACCATTGAACTGGACACCCGAAAGATCAAAAACTTCCCTCTCATGCCAATCAGCACCACGCCATACACTCACAACACTCGACAACTCAGGAATCTTTCCTTGCTCATTGCCCTGCCAACGCGGCAATCTCACTTTGAGGACCAGACTCGCTCGCGCCTTTGTACTCCACAGGTGATATACAACTTCGGTGTGCGGTTCCCATTCAACCTTAGCCGCTTTTTTTGGATCAGGCTCAAACCAATCGATTGCCGTAATACACTGCAATCCGTCAAAACGAATTTCACACGAATCCTTTAACCATCGACATGTTTCCAGTAATTTATCGGCGGCAATTTCAAGCCATGGATCTACTGCATCCAAGTCACGGCCAACAAGAGCGCCATCTACGGCCGCCTCTAATTCGGAAATAAAATCGGTGCCACGCATTGAGATACCTTTCATGCCTCGCCGTCAGAAACTTTTGATCTTTGATCTGCCACGGCCCGAACCCAATCTAGGTCTCCGCGGTACCAGACGTATGCGAACCCCACGAGTAAAATTACGTAGAATACCGACATATCAACAAAGGCTGTTCTCGCGAGCATTCGTCCACTTTTTACAACCGCCCACTCAGACTTTGCCTGCCTCGGTGTTTTTTCGCCACGACTTGTTGTAATTTCAGCAAGTTGTCGCGATGTAGGATCAAACGATGGAACTTCGGGGTTTACAAAACCTAGTTCTCTGTAGATGCCGGCCGTTGCTGGCGTAAGCGTTGTTCCGTCAGCCGTAACACTTACAACTGCTGGGTCAGCGAGTTGCGTTGCTTTACCAAACACCGTGGCCCAAGGAAAAAACAGCGCGACCTCAACGTCAAAAATTATGAAGAGAAGTGCAACAACGTAAAAGCGTAGATCGAACTGGACAAAACTTGAACCAATGGTCGGCTCACCGCATTCATACACCTCAAGCTTTTCGGTATTCGGCAGTTGTGGACGAACAAGCCTGCCTACCAAAAGATTGAGGGCCAGAAAAAAGCCACCTACTGCAACAAACAATGCAATAAAACCGGCAATTAAAATTGGATCGAACATATAAAACTTATCCAGGACTGTCTTTTAATAATTCTTAGAAGCTTAAGCTCTTAAACAGTCTCAAAAAATTCTGTTTACAATTTTGATTCTAAAACCACTAGAAATATTCTTCGGGTTAGGAATGTGGACCGCCATGGACAGGTTCGACAATGACTTTCGAAGCCGCAACAGCTGTGGGGTTTATCGTTGATCGCCCCCAACCAACATCAACCGGAAGCCTCGCAAAGTCAACAATTGTTCCGTCACGGCTGTAGCAACTGAGATCCAATGTGGATCCCATGAAAATACAATCCACCGGACAAGGTTCAACGCACAATGCACAAAACATGCATTTTGAATAATCAATCGTAAACCCAGTAACTTGAAATCCTTTTCCCCCACCTGTCGCCTTTTCCTTGCCGATGTAAATACAATCAACAGGGCAAACCTTCGCGCACTGATCGCACGCGATGCACGTCGTGAGATCATAACGGTGAAAGCCTCGATACCGAGCAGCCACCGGCGCCGGAAGTTCGGGATATTCAAAGTGTTCGGTGAATGCTTTTCTGTTCGGGTTAAAGGTACTGCTGAAAACATTCAGCGTAACTCGCATACCCTGCAACACGGTTCGGATTGCTGTAAAGAGGTTGCGAAACCAACCGATCATGGTGGGTACCCAGTGGTAAAGAAATACAAGCGATAAACGTACCAACACGCGAGCGTACGAAAATCTAGGACTAAAATTTGGCCCGCTATCGTCAAGCAATCTTACAAAAATAAAGACCGACCTTGGCAGCGTTCATTACCAAGATATTTGATCTGGTGAAGTATAGAGCAGTCAAAAGAGACAACAAGCCGACGCAATGAACTTAGTGCTCAGCACACGTCTGGTGCATTCCGTACCGCAACGGGATCAACCGAACAAGTCGCCGTGGCATACAAATCGCTCACAGTCATTCTGCCTCAGCACAGAAACGCCGATCCACACTAACTGTCCAGAAACCAAGCTTGCTCATCGTTGCGGGCACATACCCAGATGACAAAAGATTCGCGACGGTTTAATGCCATCAGAGGCTCCTTATGCCCCTCAAAATAGTGTTTTTTTAAGGCACTATCGCATTTCAGATGAATTTTCTAACGAATACCTTCTAAAATCACCTGATTTTTCTTGACCAGAACCGCAAAATGCCTAAATTTTAATTAGTTTCATCGTTCTGAAAAAGTTCTCTTGGGTGGTCGGACAGACCATCGTTGGAAGCCTTATGCTCGTACTATCCCGAAAAAAAGACGAAAGTATTGTTATCAACAACGATATCCGAATCGTCGTTGTTGAAATTCGAGGAGATAAAGTTCGTCTTGGGGTCGAAGCGCCCAAAGAAATCCCTGTCCATCGAAGTGAAGTATACGACGCTATTAGCAGTGATGAATTGCCAAATGCCATTGCTTCCGTGAATAACACTAAATCTGTTCCTACTTCTTGCGAGCCCGCCGACCCATCCGAGCTTATTTCGGACTGAGCCTATTTTTGTCATAGGACTCGACTTTCAGAGCGTCGACGGCTATCTTCCGAGTACCGAAACTATCCGCATACGTATGTGGAGTAGCGGCCCCATCGTCTAGTGGTTAGGACACGGGATTTTCATTCCCGTAACCGGAGTTCGACTCTCCGTGGGGTCACTTTTTGAGGTGATAAAAGATCGCTTAGTATGGCCAAATCACAAATGGTTCAAATGCAGCAAAGTCAGTATGATGCAATTCTGTTTGTGAGTTTTGGAGGTCCAGACAAGGCTGATGACGTAATGCCCTTTCTGGAAAATGTTCTGCGTGGACGCAATGTGCCCAAAGAACGAATGCTTGAAGTGGCTGAGCACTATCATCACTTTGGTGGAAAAAGTCCGATTAATGAGCAAAACATTGCATTAATTAATGCGATACGCGAGGAACTCGCGACGTTGGGTCCGCAGATACCTGTCTACTGGGGGAATCGGAACTGGTATCCGTTGCTCACGGACACCATTCGTGAAATGAAAGATGCGGGAGTTCGTAAAGCTCTTGCTTTTGTTACAAGTGGATTCAGCTGCTATTCCGGTTGCCGTCAATATCGTGAAAACATTCAAAACGCTTGCGATGCTATTGGCTTGGATGCGCCAGAGATCGACAAAATTCGCGTCTTCTTTAATCATCCAGGGTTTGTTAACCCAATGGCTCGAAATGTGCAGGATGCACTCGACTCGCTCGGGAACGAGACTCCCGGACCAGTCTTGTTTACTGCCCACAGCATCCCACTTTCTATGGCTGATTCGTCTGACTATTGCAAGCAACTTCAGGAAGCATCTCGGTTGGTTGCGAAACAGACAAACATCTCCAACTGGAAACTTGTGTATCAAAGCAGAAGTGGCCCCCCCACCCAACCATGGCTTGATCCAGATATTTGTGATGCAATACGCGACCTTCATGAGCAGGGCGAGACATCTGTTGTCATTGCCCCTATTGGGTTTATCTCTGATCATATGGAAGTGCTTTTCGACCTTGATACGGAAGCCGCTGATCTTTGTGAGTCACTAGGTATGAAAATGGCGAGAGCAAACACAGCGGGCACAGACCCCGAGTTTGTCCGAATGATTCGAGATCTCATTGCGGAAAGGGCTTTTAGCCTGTCTGAGAAAACAGCGATTGGGTGTATGCCGGCAAACCACGATGTCTGCCCTCTTGACTGCTGCCCGGCACCAGTGCGTCCAGCTACAAGCCAACGTTCTTAGGCATTCACAATTATTCTCTGCTGAAATGGAACTCATAAAATAATGGGTGATCACAATCCCCGCGTACTTATTGTTCTCACTCACGGTTTCATGGCACATCGCCTTATGCTGAAAGTACTTGCCGGAAGACTCCGCCGAGCCGGCTGGAACACTGACATCTGGGGGTATGAAAGCTTTGTCACGTCAGTAACAACACATGCCCGCAACTTCTCTGACTTTCTTACTGAACGTTGTAACGATGACCGCTATGATCACATTCATCTTGTTACCCATAGCATGGGTTGCATCATCGGAAGAATGGCGATTCATCAGGTCCAGTCTGAAAAAATCAAACGATTTGTCATGCTCACACCACCGAATCGTGGATCATTTGTTGCAACGAAGACAGCCAAAATTTTTGGACGTTTCTTTCGGCCTGTTGCTGAATTAACAACTGAAAAAAACAGCCTTGTGAATTCTCTCGAAGACCCCTCTGATGTCGAAGTTGGTGTCATCGCGGCAGAGCAGGATGCTCTGATAAGCCTTGAGAGCACGCGTCTTGGAGTGCCGCACGAGCACATCACGCTTCCGTGCCTCCATTCAGCCGTCTTGTTCCGTCAGGATGCTGCAAATCTTATTCATTCCTTTCTAAAAAACGGCACCTTTGGGGACGCTAAGGGTTTTGCTGCTAACTCGCAAAAGACACACTAACCTCCCTCTCAACAGGCCTCCCTCTCAACAGGCTCATAACGAGGCGATTGTGAATAAACAATTCACCCTACCAGCCTTAGCACTTGGATGCTGGCCGCTTGCTGGAATGACCCGAACTGGCGTCACTCGCCAGGCAGCCAAAGAAACAGTTGCAGCAGCCATTGATCACGGAATAACTCATCTCGATACTGCTTATTGCTACGGCGAGAACGGTGAAAGTGAGAGGGCCATCGCACAAGCGATCAAAGGCCGCCGTAATGGAATAAGTATTGCAAGCAAGTGTGGCATACATTGGCAGGCCGGTAAGAGGCAAGCCATAAACGGACATCCAAACCGACTGATCCAAGAGGTCAAAGAGAGCCTGCTCCGACTTCAGGTAGACCACCTTGACCTTCTTTATCTCCATACCCCTGACCCAAACACGCCGGTTCAAGAATCTGCAGGAGCACTACGGCAACTACTCGACGAGGGCGTGATACAGTCCGCTGGTCTATCAAACGGAAATACTGAAGATTGCAAATTATTTGCAGAAATATGCCCACTCACTGCCTGCCAGCGGCACTTCAACATGTTGCAACAAGAGATTCGTTCCGAATTGCTTCCGTACTGTCGGTCGAAAGAGATTGCTATGGTGGCATATTGGCCACTCATGAAAGGTCTACTGACGGGCAGAATGAAGAGAAATCAGGTTTTCCCGAAAACTGACAGTCGTCATAAATATCCGATGTTTAGTGGAGATGAATACCAGAAGAACCTTACTTTTGTCGAAACTATTCAAGCAATCGCCACCCAATTGGATGTGAGTCTTTCTTCACTGGTGCTTGCCTGGACGATGGGCCAAAACGGAATTACAACCGTACTGTTTGGTGCTACAAGCGCAGAACAGGTAACCGCAAATGCCAAGGCTCTTCACTGCCAGCTTGATCACGACACTATTTTAGCAATCAATCAGGCTGTTCAGCGGCGAGGAACCATCATTGGAAGCAGAAGAGTCTAAAGCCGAACCCAACCGCTACGCCGCACCAGTGCTATGTCGGAGAGCTTCTTCGACACCCACGTAAGACTGCCGCACTTCCAGACAGACTCGGCGAAACGGCTCAGGACGACTCACACCATTCAATCGAAGGGTTTCAACTGCGCCATTCCGGAAGATGAGATCTCCACAATCAAACCATTTTTGTCCAGGCTGAACTACCAGTTCAACCGTGTCAAATCGGTTCAATTCTACAAATCTTTCTACAGTGGCCTGGACTCCCCTGTTCACGGTAACTCGCCGATTGGTGACTTGAAATCTGCAGATTGCCCAAGGAAGCCTCATACTCAAATACAACATAAGACCTATTGGCATTGTCAATAAGAGTGCCAAACGTCCGATTCTCACTGGACCAAAGCCTGATTGAATTCTGTACATACGGCCAAGAACTTGCCCAATACCGGTACTGCCAACTGACGGCCACGCTGTCATCACGACAACTTCTGCCGTGCTCGGAGGTGTAACACCTGCTATTGACTGACGCACTTGTTCTTGTGTTTTCATGAAATTTGACTGGTTTGAAATGTACACGATTTAGCAATACATGGACTGATGCCCTCGTGTGCACCGAGTATTTCCAACAAATGTAGTCTTTTACAGAAGAAACAAAAGCGGATTCCCGCTCAATTAAAACAAAAAAAACCCAGCGGGCTCGGCCAGCCCACTGGGTTTATCTTTGACAGTTGTTGCGTCATAAGACGCCACAGTGCAGAACACTGGTATCTCTTTCGAAAGCTCGATCTATCCGAAGATAGATCACGATCGTCTCCACAATCTTTTGGACCTGACTGGTCTTGCTTGCATACAAAATAAATTGAACACAATCACGACAAGACAGGATTGCACTCAAACCGTGAGGCTTGAGTACGGAAATCCTTTAGAAAGGAGGTGATCCAGCCGCAGGTTCCCCTACGGCTACCTTGTTACGACTTAGTCCCAATTGCAGAGTTCATCTTCGGCGCCTGGCTCCTTGCGGTTACCTCAGCGACTTCGGATGCCCCCCACTTTCGTGGCTTGACGGGCGGTGTGTACAAGGCTCAGGAACACATTCACCGCGGTATGCTGACCCGCGATTACTAGCGATTCCAGCTTCATGCAGGCGAGTTGCAGCCTGCAATCCGAACTAGGGAACGATTTTTGGGATTTGCTTGACCTCGCGGTTTTGCTTCCCTTTGTGCGTTCCATTGTAGGACGTGTGCAGCCCTAGTCATAAGGGCCATGAGGACTTGACGTCATCCCCACCTTCCTCCGGCTTAACGCCGGCGGTCTCTCTAGAGTCCCCGCCTTTACGCGCTGGCAACTAGAGACAAGGGTTTCGCTCGTTAAGCGACTTAACGCGACATCTCACGACACGAGCTGACGACAGCCATGCAGCACCTGTGTATGTTCCACCCGAAGGCGTGGCCCTGCTTTCACAGGGTTAATCCATACATGTCAAGACTAGGATAAGGTTCTTCGCGTAGCCTCGAATTAAGCCACATCCTCCACCGCTTGTGTGAGCCCCCGTCAATTTCTTTGAGTTTCAGCCTTGCGACCATACTCCCCAGGCGGAGCACTTAACACTTTCGCTACGACTGGAAGGCTATGGAGGACCCTCCAATCAAGTGCTCATCGTTTAC
>JABAAH010000189.1 GCA_014238855.1 Planctomycetota bacterium | reverse complement strand
CATGAAAAAAGTTATTACATAAAGTAATAATCATGCAAAAGTTGGGGAAATTAGTTACATATTACGAGTTAGAACATTCAGAACTTATTGTGGTTCGACAACTTTTGTTACTGTATAAAATTGTTGTAGATATATATAGTCATAGCAGATTGACCTGGTGGGATTTTCAAATGTTATGCATTTTTAGGTCACCTGAAAACTTCAGGTGACCTATTGTGACCAACTTTTGTCCGTCGTCATGCGTCGTCCATCGTGAGTAAACAATTTATATATTTGACTTCTCCTCTGAAATCACTTGTCAGAGTTTGGTAAAACTTGGTCACAATGATAAAATTGATCACCTAGTGGTGGGAATCAGAATTCATACTTGAAAAGGGTCTGACCCCAGGTAGGCTGAGAGGCGGGGTCAAATGGGGGTAAAATAGTGCTAAATCTTCTAATGGCTTCTCCTCTGAAACCACTGGTCAAGTTTGAATGAAAATTGGCTACAATGATCACTTAGTGGTGGGGATCAGAATTTATACATGCAAAGGGTATTATGATGACACTGTGGTCGCCGGGTCCTAAACTGCTGAAACATGTACAAAAAGCATGATGCTCAG
>JABAAH010000188.1 GCA_014238855.1 Planctomycetota bacterium | reverse complement strand
GAAAGACCACCCTGAACACCACTGGCAACCGGTTTATATGCTCGGCAATCTATTCGCTGGCCAATGCTCTGTTTTAAAATCGAAACAGCAACTGCTGTCTTCCCAACATTCGTATCGGTACCAGTAATAAAAAGGCCTTGTGTCATAACGTTGTATCTTCAGCCCTAACCACCGCAAATCAATATGGACTCTTGCCCGTACGGGAAACCCTTTCTAGGATACATTTTATTGAGACTTCATCTCAATAAAATGCTGAAGAGCTTCTCTCGTGTATGTCAATCACGAGTGCGATTCAATTCGACATGTCACACAGGAATCAACTATGCGGTCACTCGCAACTGCAAATATTGGATCGACAACAAAGGTTGTAGATATCTCTGGTGACGACAATACCTCTCTGCGTTTGCTCGAAATGGGGCTTACACCCGGCGTTGAGGTCACCATTGTTGGTGCTGCACCATTAGGTGACCCGGTGGAATTGGAACTACGAGGCTATCGCTTATCAATTCGACGCAACGAAGCCGCGCGGGTGGTTATTGCTACCTGAGCATCTGTATTTTTCCTGAGAAAATGTTTGGATCGATGATGTCTTCCGCGAAGGCTCGAAA
>JABAAH010000187.1 GCA_014238855.1 Planctomycetota bacterium | reverse complement strand
GCCTTTGATCTTGCAGGAAACAGCCTAACAGTAAACCAGACACAACTAGACTCTTCAAACCTTACAATAGATCAAACGAATCCGACCCTCTCAAATCTAACCATATACAGCAACAACCACAACACCTCACTTGCAAGGATAGGAAATGTTGTAAACATAACACTAGTTGTGAACGAACCCCTTGAAAATGCGACCATTGGTATTCTAAACAATATCATAGAAATGAATGTGGTGGCTAATACTGCATACGCAAACGTCACAGTTCTGAATGACTCTACAAATGGACCTTTAGAGTTTAGTATTACAGCATATGATAAAGCTGGAAACATACTCAACGTAATACAGGATGATATTACTAAGAACAATGTCGTAATAGATACAATCGATCCATCTCTGGTAAACTTGACCATATACAGCAATAATACAAATCCATCTTTTGCAAAGGCAAACGACAGTGTAACCATCACGTTGACTACGAAAGAGCCCATAGGTAGTATAACTATCACCGCATTGAATCAATCGATCAGCGCGAACATTAATGGTACTATAGCTATCACCGCACTGAATCAATCGATCAGCGCGAACATTAATGGTACTATAGCTACTGCAAGTATT
>JABAAH010000186.1 GCA_014238855.1 Planctomycetota bacterium | reverse complement strand
TGCAATGGATTCGAGAACAGTTTAAATCCGTTTATGTGCAGAAGATGATGGATGATTCAGGAGGCTTTCCAGCAGAACTTGCGCGCACAAAGCCCTATGGATATTCGCTCTTTGTTATCGACGCCATGGCCGGAGTGGCTCAGGTCGCATCTACGAAAGAAAATAATCTGTGGATGTTTCAGTTACCCGACGGACGTGGCATGCACCGTGGCATGGAATTTATTGTGCCGTACATCGAGAACAAATCTTCATGGCCATTTCCACATGACGTCATGTATTGGAATGAGTGGCCAGTACGGCATCCCTGTCTGCTCTTTGCTGGGCTGCAGTACCAGGACGATCAGTATCTCAATGTCTGGAAGAAACTTGAAGCAGACCCAGAGACATTTGAAGTCAAAAGAAATCTTCCGCTTCGCCATCCACTACTATGGGTTTTGGGTCATTAAGTGGGAACATATTCTCCAAGCCAATTAAGTCCTTGTGTTGCAGGACTTCAAAAATTCATTGGCAATGGAAAACAGTTATGAGTTAGCCAAGAAGCTAAACTTATTGATGAGATACTTTTGGTCGCCCTTCAACATCAAGTTCAATCACAGTGGCAATTTTATCAGGCATA
>JABAAH010000185.1 GCA_014238855.1 Planctomycetota bacterium | reverse complement strand
CTTTAATTCAGGATCACTTTCATTCGAGAGTTGATCATAGAAGTATTGTAGTGCATCAGCTCTAATAACCTTTACACCTAGGTTTTGAGAGAAAGTTTTCATTACCTCATCACCCTCATTGAGTCTCAATAAACCGTTATCTACAAAAACACAGGTCAACTGATTGCCTATAGCCTTCTGAAGGAGTATTGCAACGACCGAAGAGTCAACTCCACCTGAGAGTCCCAAGAGAACTTTATTGATACCAACTTGAGATTTTATTTTTTCTAATAAATCATCAATAATATTATCTGTAGTCCAATTCTTTTCGCATTGACATATTGTTGTAACAAACCTCTCTAATATTCGAATTCCCTGCTTTGTGTGAGTAACTTCTGGATGAAATTGTAGTCCAAAGTAGTTCTTTTTATTGTTTGCAAAACCAGCAATTGGACAATTATCTGTTGATGCAATTAACTCAAAGTCATTTGGCAATTTTGTGACTTCTATTCCATGACTCATCCAGACATCTAAAAGTCCATAACCTTCAGAATTAATTTCATCATTAATATCAATTAAAAGTTTAGAGTGATTTCTAGCACGAATCCTAGCAAATCCAAATTCTGCATTTTTAGCACTTCTGGCATCACCACCAAGC
>JABAAH010000184.1 GCA_014238855.1 Planctomycetota bacterium | reverse complement strand
TGGATGACTCTACAAATGGACCTTTAGAATTTAACATTACAGCATACGATAAAACTGGAAACGTATTCAACGTAACACAGGCGAATATTAGGGAAGAGAATGTCGTAATAGATACAAACGATCCATCCCTAGTAGACCTGACCATATACAGCAACAATGCCAATCCATCCCTTGCAACCATAAACAATATTCTAAACATCACAATAACTGCAAATGAGGCCCTCAAAGATGCAAGCATTACAATTTTGGGCTCTACACACGTGATGAATGTAAGTGGGGCAGTGGCAAATGCAAGCGTGACTGTAGATCAAAACAGTGTAGAAGGAAATGTATCATTTGGCATTACAGCCTTTGATCTTGCAGGAAACAGTTTTACTGCAGACCAGACGGAGTTGGACTCATCAAACGTCACTATAGACCGCAGCATACCTAGTGTGCAATATCTGAATGTGGTCAGCGACAACTCTGATCCTAAAATTGCAATGGCAGGAAATACAATAACTATTACTGTACAAGTATCTGAGCAAATAGAAAGTTCAACCCTGCAAATTCGAAACACCGACACTACCATGACCATAAATGATGATACAGCTAGTGCAACCGTCACGGTTTTGCAAAACTCTCCAAATGGACCTTTAGA
>JABAAH010000183.1 GCA_014238855.1 Planctomycetota bacterium | reverse complement strand
TAAGATGGAGAAAGAATGAATATTGGAACAGTCGTAAGAAATGATTATCAAGGCATTGTTCGATACGGCAAAGTAAACGCTACTTTTAAGGGCGAAGGTGGATGGACTTGGTGCGAAGTTGATTGGGTCGATGATGAGAAATATGATCGAGCAATTGCACACAGAAATAGTCTCAGCGAAAAAGATCACAATAAAGATTTCTACCGAGTTGATGAACTAAGCCAAATCGATCTTAACAAAACCCTCCAAACCCTGCTAAAATTACAAAATAAATAGTGCGGGGTAGCACAATGGTAGTGC
This sequence comes from Planctomycetota bacterium, assembly GCA_014238855.1. Lineage (GTDB taxonomy): Bacteria > Planctomycetota > Planctomycetia > Pirellulales > UBA1268 > UBA1268. The sequence continues at coordinate 352 of JABAAH010000183.1, read as the reverse complement.
AATCGGCTGTTAACCGATAGGTTGTAGGTTCGAGTCCTACCTCCGCAGCCACAGGAGTTTATAATGAAACAATTTACACTTAGAGATGGAGATAAAGGACAGGAAGTAGAAAAGCTACAACTTGCTCTTGGTGATTTGGTAGCAGATGGTGACTTTGGGCCGGCTACTGAAAAAGCAGTAAAAGCATACCAATCTTCACACGGATTAACATCTGACGGCATCGCCGGTACAAAAACCCTCACATCCCTTGAAATCCCAGTAGAAATCGGCGTAGATCTCAGCAGACACAACGGAACTGTTGATTTTACTACCATGGCTAATGCTGGCGTAAAGTATGCTTGGATTAAATGTA
>JABAAH010000182.1 GCA_014238855.1 Planctomycetota bacterium | reverse complement strand
GTTCACCAGGTTCTTCAAGGAATCGAGGGTCGGCTTGTATATCAGCAAACACAAAACCACGGCCACCATAGATGTCACGAATAAGACCTAAGTCGGTATCCATATTGCCTTGGTGAAAAAACTCCCCACTTTTAAGTTTGAGATCTCGTTCAAGAAATTCTCCCTTAAAACGGCTATTACCAAGAAATGACACATTTCGAACTCGGTAGCGAGGCCCCTCATTTATGACAAATGTAAGTAGTGCCCAGTCTCTGCCGAGGCCATGAATCACTTGCACTTCACGGCCAACGCGTGCCTGAAAAAAACCAAGGCTTCGGTAATAGGCCGTAAGAGTGTCAACGTCGGAATCAATTTTCTCGTGATCGACGTCGCCACCTAAGAACCAGAAAAATCCAGGTTTTGATTTTATTTGTGTAAGAAGTCGGGCATCGCTTGCAATGCTATTGCCAACAAATGTGGTCCAAAAAGATTTCCTACTCCGGCCTTCATCAATGAGAAAGACAGCGCCCTTATCACTCGATTTGGTTCCTTCAACTGTTGTCACACGTGCCGTGTCATAACCTTTTTCAAGGTAATAACTTTCAAGTTTACGACGCGCTTCTTCAACGCCATAGGTATCAATGGAATCGCCAACATCAATTTCTGCTTTTTTACGGA
>JABAAH010000181.1:254-676 GCA_014238855.1 Planctomycetota bacterium | reverse complement strand
TATTCTCGCAGCTCTCTATTTCCGCAAGCCTTCAAACAGAAATCCCACGTGGAACCCTCCGTCTTAGAACCTGAACTGCCATGCCCAAGAATTCGATATGGCATGGAAGAATCCACAGAACTTAATACTCGCGTAGAGGTCACGTTCCTTCCCCCTTGGGTGAAAACACTGTAGTGGTATTCATTGTCCAAAGTAACTTGTTTGGACACTTTGGCGTAGCGTAAAATGGCACGAACACCGAACAACAGCCGGTCGAGAACGCTCCCCCTTTGAGCTGATCTCCCGGCTGTTGCCGTTTCTACACATCCGCACGATACATTTGGTTCAAAGGTTGTAGATAATCGGCTGCTAAGTCACTCACTGAACGCATCACAGCAAGAATTTAAAGGTGGGTATTCTTAATTTTCAAAGCTATCGTAGAA
>JABAAH010000181.1:0-244 GCA_014238855.1 Planctomycetota bacterium | reverse complement strand
GCAATACTTGTGTCACTGGGACTGTAGAGATAACGAACAATATCAAAAGTTAAAAGTCCTCCAACCAGAAGCAACACAACGCAGCACAAAAGACCGACGACATGCCACTTTGTAAAAAGTATATCGTCACTGGCATCGAGTACATCGACGAACACGCTGGCCTTTTCTGTGACTTGACTTCGATCAACAGTACCCAACGGGCCCTGTGACTCAGATGTACTATCGAGATCTTTCACTTGCGAAC
>JABAAH010000180.1 GCA_014238855.1 Planctomycetota bacterium | reverse complement strand
GACATATATAATAGTAAATTATTCTATGTTTGTTTGTTTGTGCGGAATTGATTGAGTAACTGAAGAGAGCTACAGACTTGAAATTTAGAATGCGTGTGGAAGATGTTGTTGCTACGAACAAGTTCTAAGATCTAAGCGATATCTCCACTAACTTCTGAGAAAAGTGATAAAATGTCTTGGCCTAGCAGATTTGAGGGTTTAATTTAGTTCCATTACTCTGGCCTATCAGATTTGAGGGTTTCAAACAAATTGTGTAGGCTTTCAATTGGTGATATTACTCCCAACTGATTGAGTAACTTAGTTCTGCATACCATTGATCCATCGTCTTTACCAAAATTTTGACGAATACGATTTCGCCTTATATTTTTGTTGTCAATAGTCCCATAAACATTATAAATTAAAATTATTGAATGCTAGAAAATTGTATAATTATTGCAGGTATGACCTTCATAAACAAGAAAATCAACCAAATTTTCCCGAAAACTGCCAAATCTCGGCCCTTTTTGACACTAAAACACCAAAAAGTATTCAGCCGTATACAGTTAACTATTAACTAAATAAATATTTACTTATTTTATCATAATATCATGCTGCAGTCACCGAAACCAAAAATGAATACGTCAAAACATTCGTCCAAATTAACAACAATGTGACAGTAACAATGCAAAAATGAGCAATTTC
>JABAAH010000017.1:2330-52780 GCA_014238855.1 Planctomycetota bacterium | reverse complement strand
GGTTCGTGCTAACCACATTCGAAATCAAGCTGTTGATTTCGTTGACGGGAAGGTGCGATGCCTGGTATCGAAGAAAATGTTTGGATTCCAGCGGTGTTCGCACTCGCTCAATAGTAAAGCAACCCGGGTGCACACTCTCGGAGTCTGCTCGGATGACAGCCTGTACAGAAAAGTTGTCTTCCATCATATGTTCACAAAAACGTTCTAAGCTAAAAAGTTTCTGTGTGAACACCTGCTCGTGTGCTACCAGCGGGCTTGAGCTCTCAGGCAGAAGGGGCCCTCGAAACGCTGCAACGAGTGAATCAGCTCCGAGCATAAATTGATTGCTGCCTACATAAAACGCGTTGCTGCCTTCCTCACCCGCAGTGATGGCTTTGGCACGAAGCTTCGCCCACACCGCAGCATGTTCAGGATCTTTTCCAGCATGCAGGGCATCCTGCTGGAATTGCTGTCGAAATAAATCGCGGCCACGTTCAAAGAATGGATTGTCAAACCATACCTGGTCACCCGGAAGTAGCCGTTCGGTTTCATAATGACGCTTCCAAAGAATGTCATATCCTTTATTCGGAAGATCGTCAGGAATAACCTTGTTGGCAAGAAATTGATTCATGGCGTCAATGCCATCAGAATTCCCTGTGATCCGAAAGTGCTGAATGATGCCCTGAATAAGGATAAGTGTTGTGTATTTCAGGCAACGAATGCGAGGAACAGGAATGCCGTCGGAACCATGAAGTTTCCAGAGGTCTTCAATAGCATCGACAGGATCAACTCCTGGGGCAATAACAAAGGTATCGTTTTTAAGAACCCAATAAGCTGGGTTACGCATTTCTGGTGAATCATCTGAAGGTCGAATCACCGTGCCGGTGATGACTGCTCGTACAACCTGAAGCCTAACGAGGCGTTCGTCGTCACTGATATCTTTTTGTGTGCCAAGAAGAGCTTCGGCGTCTGACAGAAGTGCAAGTTGGTCAGCAGATAAGGTTAATTCAGACTGTGACTGTTGCGGCGACCCATTGTTGGTGACGCACGCTGAGTGTGGTTTGGCAGGGCCTGTGCGATTGGCTGGTCCTGTGTGAGTACCTAATTGAGAAGAGGAAATGTGAGTCTTCATAAAAACAATGATAATAAAAATAACCAAAAACAGGTCAGGCCGGTTTCGTGCTCTGTACGTATCGAGAAAATAGAAGCAAACGAGGGTAAGCGGGAGGTGGTGTGATGCTATTCAACGCTGGCTTCTTTTTGGTTTTTTTCAGCAACGGAATTGCTTATTTATGTCTGGAGCCGATTGCCTGTTATGAAAAAGTAGGTTCAGAACCTAATCAAGCTGTTGTAATTCAATTTTCCTGAACCATACGGGCTGTCCCTCCGCTTGTAAGGCAATAAATCCAGAATTGAGCTGGAGAGGAGCTCCCGCCTGTAAAAGAGGCTCAGCTGACTCAACCCGTCCTTCTGGGTCAAGCTGTGGATGCTGATACCGAAGCACGTCCTCTCCATGAACTCTGTGAATCACCTGTTCGTTTCCTTGGACTTCAATTTCAATGGCGACCCATTGATCTGCTGGGAGGGTCGGTGCGGTCGATTTGACAATATGCTGTGTGATCAGCTTTCCATCAATTTCTAGATTCGTACCAGGAGAACAGACATTGCCGGTTGGCCGTTCCCCATTGCCTTCGTCGGCAAGGAACTGAAACTCTAGGCTCACTGGGAAATGTTGATCCAGTCCCATGCTTTGCGGTGATTGTGAATGAATCATGACACCGCTGTTGAGGTTTACGTACTTTGGGGCATCGGGCATCATCGTGCCAGTAAATTGATATTCCATGCGGAGACGATATCTTGAGTACGGGATGTTTGTGTAGAGATGCCCATACTGATTATTAAATCGCTCGTAGCCATCGTACGACACCTTTATGATTCCATTTTCGACACGAAATGTATCGGCGAAATTCGTGCCGAGAGGATGCCCCGTAATCTTGACTGTCCAGCCAGTGAGATCTCTTCCGTTGAAGAGTGAAACCCACTCATGGGCTGAGTGGGTCGGGGGCAGATCCTCACCACGAGTGGTAGGTGTTGTGGCAAGAAGAATACATAGGACGAAAGGATATAAGCGACTCATACGACTTCTTTGTTGTGGCTATCTATATTTAATTTAGAAAGTACGGAAGATTTCAAATGACTTGACGTGTACGGCTTGGCCCGCAAGTGGATGTGTCGTGAGATCATTATCTGCGCGGCTCGACACCAAGAAGTGATCGAACAAAAAAATCCTGCCGTCGGCGAAAAAGGTAATTGCTCTCGCCAACGCCATGCTCACCATTGGGAACAAGCATAAAAACAAAATCTTTCTTGGCTTGAATTAACGCATCAACCACCTGTAATGTTGATGCAGGGTCTACGTTTGTGTCAACTTCTCCGACGGTAAGAAGAAGGTCGCCACGAAGCTTGCTGGCGTGAGTAACGTTTGAGTTCTGCTTGTAGTGAGGGCCGAGTTCTCCCATCCATGCTTCGTTCCACCAGATCTTATCCATTCTGTTGTCATGGCAACCGCAGTCACTTGACGCAGCTTTGTAGAAATGACCATGGTGCAGGAGGGCAGCAAGAGCGTTTTGGCCACCGGCGCTCCCACCGTAGATGCCAACACGAGATAAATCGATCCATGAGTATTGTTCTGCCGCAGCTTTGAGCCAGGCGATACGGTCTGGCAGACCAGCGTCAGAAAGGTTTTTCCAGCACACATCATGAAACCTTTTTGACCGCCAGTTTGTCCCCATGCCGTCTATTCGTGCAATGATAAAGCCAAGCTCAGCAAGCCTTCGCTCTGCGATTTGGATACCAAATTGTTTTGGTACATGGAAATCTTGTGGGCCAGCGTAAATAAGTTCAACAAGAGGATATGATTTTTCTGGATCAAAATGTGATGGCAGGATGAGATTTCCATGAATCATGGTCTTACCGTCTCGACCTGCGCTTGCAAAGCGTATCGGTGTCGTGAAATTTTGTCGTCGTAGCTCAGAGATATCCTGACTGAATAGTTTGGCTACAACAGAGCCTTTTTGGCTATTTCGAAGTTGTACGACTTCGGGAAAATCAACGCGCGACCAGCGGTCAATAAAAAGTGAGTGATCGGCATTAAATTCCCAGCGGTGTGTGCCGTCACCATCAGTCAGTATGCGGAGGTCCGTTCCATCGAGATTGACTCGAGCCAAATGGACGTGGTACGGGTCTTGATCTGGATGGATGCCCATTGCAGCGAACCAGATGACACCACGACGTTCATCCACGTGCTCAATGTTTCGGACGACCCACTCGCCGTGTGTGATCCGACACACTTGCTGCCCCGTCATAGCGTCATATCGATAGAGATGGTTCCAGCCGTCTCGTTCACTTGCCCAAATGACTTCGTTCGATGAGTCAAGCCAGTGAATGATTGTTTTCTGTGAGTAGTCAATGAATGTCTTTGACGTCTCATGAACGATGTCTTGAAGGTGGCCTGTTTTTGGATCGATGGATCGAAGTGTGAGTTGTTGATGCCCCCTTTTATTGAAGAGAACGTATGCTCGACTGCTGTCCGGCGACCATCGTAGGAACCGGACACTCCACGAATCTAGAAATTTACTGTCATCACAAGGCAACACCTTTTTTCCATCAAGGTGAAATAGTCTTGGGCGGCGCTGCGGGACGGAGTCTCCAGGCTTTGCATAGTTAATCCACCGCATGGTTGGCTGCACCTGATCATCAGGTGCTGACGTAAGAAGTGGAATCTGACGCTTCTTGATCTGGGTTTCCTGGAATCCCAGTGCGTATTCTTTGTTCGGTGAATAGTGATAATTATTCAGGAATACGTCGTCCTGATGTCCGTCCGTTGTCAGTTGATCTTCTTGGTTATCACTTCGTAGCCAAACATTATGGTTTCTTGTAAACAGTTTTCCTATCGGTTGGGTTTTATTTCTGTTTGTTTGTTTGCGCATGCGATGAAAACCATTCATGGCGTACTGCTGTGATTTTGAGTTCAGCGTTGCAGTGCAGTCCCATTCAAAAGTCGAAAAAATTCCAGCCAGTTTATTCGCACTAAAATCTAGTACCCATTGGTGGCCATCGTAGGTGGAAATTGAGCGGCGCTCACCAGCTGGCACGTCACCGTAAGGTTTCAGTTTCCCATCGAATGTGACCCAGAAAATTCTGACTGACTGATCAAATGTGTTTTGGAATGTGACCGTGACTGGTGTTTTATGTCCAGAACTTTTAGACCAAAGTTTTTTCGGCTCAAGTTGAGAGTGGTCATGCTGATCGGTGGAGATCTCTCGTGTTGTAGCGATTGATAGGTCATCAGGGTTGAACTCAATGACACGATATCGAGTTTCCCCATGACTTTTGTCTTCAAGAATTAATCCTTTTTCACACCATTGATATTTGAATGTAGATTTCCTGAAGGCCTTCGGAAAAGTGGATCGGATTTCTTGAGCCCGTCGGTAATCATCAATAGTTCCTTGTGGTCGTACGAAAGATTGTAAAAGCAGAAAGTAAGCTGGAGTAAGCCAGAGTAATCGCCATAACATAAGGCAGTGCTCCATCAAGAAGGGCTCTTTGTCAAAAAAGTGTAAAATCTTCTTCGTTGCCTGGGATCTACAACACGACTTGTTCGAGAGCAGTATACCGGCTGATCCCTGCTCCTATTCAATTCACTGAGAATAAACTCTCGGTGAATTCGCCTTTCATGCGATTGGTCGTCTAAGGAAAGTCTTGTGAAGAGCTCGAGGTATTTACTCGAGCTCTTCCTCAAAGAAAGGCGTGTAGCAAATTAAATTGTTGCCGTTGCAAGAGATTTGATCATGCGATCGCGTTCCTGACGATACGTGGCCGAAAATGCCAATGCTTGGCCGGTTCGTGCAATATCGTAGCATTGCTGTGGGTGATCGAAGCACCACCTTATCCGCTCTTCAAAGTCAGAGAGATTTGCTGCGACCGGTATGAAATGAACCCACGGTTCGAGGCGGTGGTAATACCACTGTCGAAAGTTATATGGGCTCGAAATTTTTAGAATGCAGCAGCCAAAGAGTAGCCGGGTGAAAAAGTTTGTAAAAGCATTTGCGTATCCATCAATATCAATGGCAAATTGATTATGAAGCCAAGAATTCGAAGGAATACGGTTTCCAACAATGCCGACGTCCTGTAAACGCTGTACAGGTAGCGAGTTGTCACGAGGACTCGGAGTGAGAGCACAGTCAATCGGTAATGCGCGGTCTGAATTTTGAAGTTGTTGGCTTAGTAAACAAAGCCGTACTCGCTGCCGAATCGTTTGGTCTCGCCAATTCATTTGAGCTTTTGAGTAAAGCCCGTGCCCGTTTGGTCCACCTCGCCATACGATACAAGGCTTGCGTGTGAACCAATGTGGTCCTTGCAGTGCCATATAACGTTGCTTCAGGTAACCAGCTGAGTTTGTAAAACCTCTGTCTGGAAGAAGCGTTGTCTGTGAATACGCTGAGCAAAATCCAGCAACAGGTCCGTCTTGGGTCACCCAATCTCCCAGATCTGCTCGCCATCTCCCTGGAGGGACATCTTTTGTACTCAGGATATCAATGAAGGCCCCAATCCTTCGCCAGGTGGTTGAAAAACCTGTTTTCGAATGTAGCCAGCCCCTGTCCATTTCAACCGCAAGTTGATTTCGAGAATTCTTTGAGATTTCAATTATGGACTCTGCAGTGTCTGCCTTAGAATGCGTGAGTTCAATAGACACTCGTGACAAATTCCGGTGCGTGTGGGACGCAACTCGGAATTTTAATGCTCGTAATTTTAGGAGAGTAAAATTTCTGTGAAGCCAGGATGAAGTTTTGTGCGAGATTCGCATTGTATTCTCCAACTCCGTGGTGCAGATACTCACTATTAAAAAGAAGAAACGTGAGCCACCCCTGACCGAAGAGCTTCGAACTCTTCACATTTAGATTCCATTCGACCAAAGTTGACAGATACTTTAAGAAAAAGGAGTGGTGAATAAGTGGGTGGATGATGGGCGTGTCTATGTGGGCTTCCCACTGTATTGGGGAATTTGATTTCACTGTGAAAAAATGACTGTGTGTCCCTGAATTTTGCTGAAAAAGGCGTGCATTGAAAAAATTTCTAGCGAGAGAACGACACGCATATCTGCGTCTTCATGCTTGTGTAATCCTTTGGGGAGTGACAGCGATTCTTGGACGGCTTATCTCTTTGCCTGCCTTGCAACTTGTAGCGTGGAGGATGGCTCTTGTTGTGGGAGTGCTCGTCGTGTTGCGGAGGACGTGGGGTGGCCTGTGTGCCATGTCATTACGCTCTGTTTTTGTATTTCTAGGAATAGGCTGTGTTGTTGCAGGGCACTGGTTTGCTTTCTTTACATCAATAAAAATATCAAATGCTTCGGTTGCGGTGTCGTGCCTTGGATTAGGCTCAATATTTGCAGCGATTATCGAGCCAGTTATCATGCGAAGACCTCATGAGCGTGTCGAACTTTTTCTTGGGGTCCTCGCCGTGCCTGGAGTCGTACTGATCGTCGGTGGAGTACCACTGCAGATGAGGCTTGGCATACTTCTCGGTGTAGTCGCCGCATTATTGAGTGCAATTTTCACGACTTTGAACAAACGATTCGCTACGGACAATGACCCATTTGCGATCACCTGCATTGAGATGGCTGCTGGCGTTATTGTGCTTGGTATACCGGCTGTCCTCAGTGGCCTTGCCATGCCGACTCCTATGGACGTCATCTGGCTTCTTATTTTGGCTGTAGTTTGTACGTTGCTTCCTTTTGTGATGTGGATTCAATCACTTCGATACGTGAGCGCATTCACCACGCTCCTGATGCTTAATCTTGAGCCGGTGTATGCAATTCTTTTGGCCGCCGTCTTATTTAAAGAATATGAGGATTTGACACCACTTTTTTATATCGGTGCCGGGATCGTATTGCTCACAGTGCTCCTGCAGCCACAAGTACGACGATTCGCCCGGTCCACTATGTAAACCGTGCCACCAACACGAGTGAACTGTTTTCATAAGAATCATTGGTTGAGTTCAGGAAAAAACGTGCATGATTTCTTCTTCAGAAAGGTTCTATGTTAGAGTGGGTTCGTTGGCGACGGGTGGTTTCACTGTGCTTGAGAAAGGCCGTTTGGTCAGTATGTGAAAGTATCCCCGTGCCGTGATCTTCTTTCCGCCTGTTTATGAAGTTTGAGTGATATGAGGTATTTCATGCGAGTGATCTATTCTTTGTTTCTGGTGCTAGTTTTTTGTGGTGTCAGTACTGCAGCCTCCCCACCACCGAACATTCTCTTGATATGTGTGGATGACTTGCGGCCAGAGCTTAGGTGTTTTGGCGTTAACTATATTCATTCACCAAACATTGATGCACTCGCTTCCCGTGGGCGGATTTTTTGTCGTCATTACGTGCAAGCTCCTACATGTGGAGCTTCACGGTATACCCTTCTTACTGGGCGATATGGTCCTGTGAGTAACAATGCGCTGTTCCAGCGAGCAAAACAGATGCAGAATCAGCCAGATGGTGTACGTGCATCGATGCCTGCATGGTTTCGCCAGCACGGATACACAACGGTGTCCGTTGGGAAGGTATCCCATCACCCAGGAGGTTGTGGGGGAAAGGACTGGGACGATTCGAGTGAGCTTGAAATGCCAAAGTCATGGGATCAACATATGCTGCCACTCGGTGATTGGCAGCACCCGCGGGGCTGGATGCACGGACTTGCCAATGGTGAGATTCGAAGTGATGCGAAAAACATGGATGTCTTTCAGTCAGTTGAGGGTTCGGATGCTATATATCCAGATGGTGTTTCTGTTACCGAAGGAGTCCGGCAACTTCAAAAACTTGCTGCAGCAGAAAAGCCGTTTTTTCTTGCGATTGGGGTTCTACGGCCACACCTACCCTTTGGTGCACCAGCCAAGTATCTGAGGCCGTACGCCAATGCGAAACTTCCTGAGATTCCTCATCCTCAGAAACCCATAGGGAAAACAACATGGCATGGCTCAGGTGAGTTCATGAAATACAACCGCTGGGGGCGAAATCCGTTAGATGATTCTGATTTTGCAACCAACGTCAGGAAGCATTACGCAGCCTGCGTTACGTACGCAGATGCATCTGTTGGACGAATTATCAAGGCGCTCCAGAAAGCCGGTGTTGAGAAAAATACAGTCATTGTTTTGTGGGGCGATCACGGTTGGCATTTGGGTGAGCATGCTGTGTGGGGCAAACATACTCTTTTTGAGGAATCACTCCGGTCGCCTTTAATCATTTCTCATTCGCAAATTGAGATGCCTGGTAAAGCCACTGAGGCAATAGTAGAGACGCTCGATATTTTTCCAACGTTGTGCGAATTAACAAAAGTTTCTGTTCCGGAATTCGTACAGGGCAAATCATTGCAGCCATTCTTAAAACAACCAGAAAAAAGTGGAGATGTGGCCGTTGCGTATTCAGGCAAAGGGCAGACCATAAGAACTGATCAATACCGGCTTATCGTTCACACGAATGGATATACGGAACTCTACGATCACAAGAATCAAGGAGAAACTGAAAACGTTGCTGATGCTCACCCGCAAGTGGTACAGGAAATGACAAAGCGGCTTCATGAACGGCTCGATACGCCGTGAGGTGGAAGCAGTTTCAACATGCACTAGAGGGCTTGCGAGGAGTTCCAACAGGCAGTCTTAGCCTCGCTGTGATTTCGAACGGAACCGTCGAGGTTCACCGCCAGATGCAGATTCTATAAATTTGGCCTCGTGCTTGGTGAAACGGCCCTGAGTTCTCCGACGCCATAATTTGAAAGAACTTGGTTTGAGTTCCTGTCGCATCAGTTTGATGACTTCTCCAGGAAAAAGCCCAAACTGTTCACGGATGGCATCAAAACTGGTTCTATCTTCCCATGCCATCATGATGATTCGATCGAGATCAGGGCGACTGAGAGACATGAACTTTTTTTGCATTATCAAATCTCGTAAAGAAGTTATTTGTCAAGCAATACTAGACATGTCATTGAGGTCAGGAAGAAAAGATTTGCAGGTTGTTACTGTTTGTCTTGCATATTCCGGTACGGTGCGGACTGCCTCAAAGAAACTTTATTAAGGTATTGAGGTGTATTTCTTTCGGGTCGGTGGGTGCGTGGGGTATACGAAATATCTTTACGTCATCTAGAGACGTAGACGATCTAGGAACCAGACTATCACGGGGAGAATCGCCATTCCCAAGGCAACAGCGGCAGAGATAACGACTCCTGCTATGAGATGTGTGAAAATGAGTGATACCATATTCATTACGACTCACGTTTGTTATGAGGCACTGCTGTCTATCTCAAAAAGTCTTCCTTGGCATTCAGCGAGTCGTTCTGAGTCTCCGAATTGTTCGAAGACATTTGCCATCAGTTGCAAGCAGTTTTTGCAGCAGATGTCATCTGTAGAGATTGATGTGAAGAGGTCATATGCCGCTTTAATATCACCATTGACACTGAGTGTCGCAGCGAGTGAGCGGCGGTAATTACAGTTATCAGGAGCGAGTGAGACGGCTCGACGCATCATGCCAATGACGGCTTTTGGTGCGTAACCGAGTTTACGCATGTAATGAGCGGATGCGAAAATAGCCTCGTCGCAATCAGGATCGTTATCAATGACACGATAGCAAACAAAGAGTGCTTTTCTTATTTCACCAACTTTTCCAAGCAAGCCCGCGATACGAGGTAAAAGCTCCACGGGGACAGTATCAATGTCTTCAACGAGTATGTTGAGCGAGACACATGCGTCTTTTTGTTGGCTAATTTCGATGTAGAGGTCTGCGAGAGCCAGTAAAGATTCGGCCGTGAGCGGAGAAAGAAGCAGAGTGGACTCGAACGCATGACGCGCTGCGTCATGTTCACCGTTTATGTAGAGAGTCAATCCATGAAGTTGCACTAGGCGACCGTTTGTGTCGTTGCCTGGGCAGCGCAACGCACGCTCTGTATGAGCAACGGCTTTCGCGAAAAGACCCTGTTGCAGCAGAGTGCGAATACCTTGGACCCACGTCGAATCAAAATCGGTCATTAGAAAGGCCTCCTTGTCGATATTGAGACTCAGTCTCAATTAATGATTGAGTGTATCGTGTTCATTCGAATCTGAAAATCGGCATTTGTCATTTTTTTGTCAAAAAGTAGTGAAAATAAAGTGAAACAAGTGGTTGGCGTGTATCTAGGGAAACACATTCCCATGCTCAGGAATGGGTTGTTTTGCAGTCTTGTTTTGAAGCCAGCTCACTTTTGGTTGGATTTACAGGAGCGTGACTAGGCTACATTGCAGGCCGTATCTGTCCGACGCGTGAAGTCATAACAGGACATAATCAAAACTCACTATGAGGGTCGGAATCCTAAATCTCCTCATTTTCAAAAAAAATTTAAAACTGACCCATGTCTAAAGTTTCTATGGCCACGAGTACCTCATCAAAGAACGTCTTATTGGAATCTTTCCAGTACTGCTTCCTACCAGTCGAGATGCGCATGCCCCTGAAGTTCGGCAGTGAATCCGTGTCGCACGTTAATTGTCTGCGAGTATCAGCAGATGTTGTGAATTCGAGAGGTCAGCGAGCAACAGGCTGGGGAGAGACTCCACTCTCTGTGACCTGGGCCTGGCCAAGTGGAACACTTTCATATGAAACTCGATACGAAGCGATGGTTGCATTCTGCAAGTATGCTGCCGAGTCATTTGTGGAAGTGAATGAGTCTGGTCATCCGATGGAAATTGGTCATGTGTTTTTGGCAGAGCGCCTGCCATCAGTTCTTGAAGTATTTAATAAGAGTCATTCCACAGAACCTATGCCGTATCTCGCTGCGCTTATTGTTGTGAGTGCGTTCGATATTGCTATTCACGATGCGTACGGGAATCTTCATCAGATTGATATCTATGATACGTACAACAGTGAGTACATGACTCATGATCTCAGTCACTATTTTCACTCGAGTCCAGAGGCCGATCAGTTTCAGGGGCTGTTTCCGAGTGATTTTTTACAATCGCAGCCATTGTTCAAGGTGCCTGTCTGGCATCTTGTCGGTGGGCTCGATCCACTCGAAGAGAGTGACAAGAGAGATACTGACCCAAAAGATGGGTATCCTGTCACGTTGACTGAATGGATCAAATCAGACGGTCTTCGATGTCTCAAAATAAAACTCAAAGGCACGGATTCGCAGTGGGACTACCAGCGGATTGTAAAAGTTGGAGCAATTGCCCTGGCTACTGGTGTCGATTCTCTTTCGGTTGATTTTAATTGCACCGTCCAGACTCCAGAATACGTCAATGAAATTTTAGACCGTCTGAAAGAAGAACAAAAACAAATATTTGATCTGATTCTTTATGTCGAACAGCCTTTTCCTTACGATCTTGATGCCAATCAGATTGATGTCTCCTCACTCTCCGCGAGGAAGCCACTTTTTCTTGATGAAAGTGCTCACGACTGGAAGTTTATTGAGCTTGGTCGACAGCTTGGTTGGACAGGTGTTGCCCTCAAGACATGTAAGACACAAACAGGGGCATTGCTGAGTTTGTGTTGGGCTAAAGCGCACAGCATGCCTCTTATGGTGCAAGACCTTACGAACCCAATGCTTGCACAGATTCCACATGTTCGGCTTGCCGCTCATGCGGGTACGATTCGGGGAGTCGAATCAAACGGTATGCAATTCTATCCGGAGGCTTCTGCACCTGAACAACGGATTCACCCAGGCATTTATCAAAGGCGGAATGGCGAACTTGACCTTTCAACATTAAGCGGTTCAGGGTTTGGCTATCGTCTGTCCGAAATCGAACGGAAGCTTCCGCAATTCACCAAAATAAGCGAAAAGCAGTCAAGGAACATATGAATAGGTGGGGAGTATTTCCGTTGAAAAACACATGAAAAACTTTGCAGTCGGCAGGATAGGAAATGGTAGTTACGGAATGTTTTGTTTTTTCGCAGACGGAGTAAGTGAATCTCTGTCCGAGGGGTGCTGTGTTAAGGATTAAAATAAAAGTTGATTGAGAGGATGTGGTTTTGCAGATCATCGCCATCCTCGGGAATGTCGATTTGCTGGTAGAGATACCCGATTTCAGTTCTCCAGGGACTCCGCTTATTTGGTTTCCGTCCCATGCCTACAAACACCCGATTCTGATTGTAACCAGTTACTGCTCCCCAATCGGTATCACGAAGATGAAAAAATATTTCATCCCAGGCTACCCAGAGCAGATCAGGGTGATGCTCAAGTGGTTTCTGAGCTCGCACAAGCTGTCGGAAACGCCAGCCAACCTGAGCTCCAGCTGAGACAAAACGCTGTTCCAGGCGACTACGAAATTGAAATGAAGCACTACCTCTCTGTCGTGTTGTTACCCATTGTTGCCAGAATCGATTTTCGTGAATATCAAAACCAGGGATCCTTTCTCCAATCCACGCATAGCCAGCCCAGATGGAATTTTTATCATTCAGTCGATATCCGATACCTGGCCGAATAATTCCTTGAGTAAATACAAAGTCGTCACCAGAGTATCTCCAATGGGCATCAAGCCACCAGAGGGCATTATCACTTGGAATTTCTGGGCGGTTGAATTGGCCCTGTGAAAGGTAGGCTGTCCAGATGCCTGCATCTTGAACTGCATGAACTGATGGTGCGAATGCAGGAAAATACACCAAGCTAAGGAGCAGACTGAAAAGGAATCGTATCGTATTGGAAGAAAGGGAATTCATATAAAGAGAAATCAAAGCTCATAGCCTAAGGGCTCATGCACGTAGGAAGTACTCCTCTGCTAGAGCCTTCTATTGAAAAGAATCGGCAAAAAGTGAGTGCTCAATAACTCGTGTCGAATGTGGTGTCCTGCGAGGAGCAGGAAGGCGTGGGTGACGGGGCAACGCTGGCAGTTTTCCTTAACTTTTACGAATAAAATAAGACGATATTATAAAGTGGGTTAATCAACTTGATTATTGGTTTCGATGAAAAATTTAGCAGCATCACGAAGTTCATTCTCTCAGGTAATATCGATCCTGGGTCTGATGTGCGTGGTGGTGCAATTTTCTGTGAATGCAGAGCCCTGGCAGGGGAAGTCAGTTGCTGACGCACTACATCTCGGCGAAGAGGGACGAGACCTCACCGTCCCGTTACCGCTTCCAGTTGGAAAATCGATAGCAGTCCCTGTAGTCCAAGAGTACAAGGCGGTATCTGTCGAGCATGGCCCTTCGCCGAATTCACTGAGTGAATTTTCATTGTTATCGCTTCAGAACCATCCGCGAATGAAAGTAGCGAGAGCTTCTGTCGAAGAGGCACGAGGCGAGGCTGTACAAGCTCGGTTGTACCCAAACCCCACGTTAGCAGGTTCGAGCCCTCAATTATCTGGTGCGGATAGCCAATGGAATGGTTTTGTTTCGCAAGAATTTGTGACTGCAGGCAAACTGAAGTTGTCCCAACAGGCGGCATTACGAGGTGTCCAACGAGTGGAATACAAGCTGATACGAGCGCGATACGAGGTACTCACGGGAGTTCGTCGCGCATTTTATCATTTACTTGTCGCACAGCGGAAACTTGTCATTTTCAAGCAGCTCTATGACATTTCAAATCGTTCGTATCGACTCGGAGAAGAATTGGCGATCGCTGGAGAAGGAACAAAGGCAGACACCCTATTTTGGAGTATCGAGCGGGATCGTGCCGAGGTGCGATTACTCAACGCAACAGTCGATATTGAGACGGGAAGGCGAGAATTAGCAACAGCCATTGGGCTGCCAATGGCGGACGTGGGCAATATTGACGGCGATCTGTTTCAAGTACTACCGAATTTTGATCTCAAGCAGTTGCAGCGAATCGTTATTGCAAGAAATGCTGATCCACGAGCCGCGCAATCAGATATTGCCAGAGCGCAGTGGGAGTTAGAGCGGTCTGTTGTTGAGCCGATCCCAAATGTGACAGTGATGGGCGGTTACCAACGGCAAGTCAGTCCGGTTGGTCTCGTTGGAGTCCCTGAGCAGGACCAAGGGGTTCTTGAGATTAGTTGCACGATTCCACTTTTTGACCGGAATCAGGGAAATATCCGAGCTGCACGTGCAGAGATTTCGAAGGCTAGGGCAGGGCTGCGATCCGTCGAGATAGGACTTGCCGATCAAACCGCAAAGGTTATTAATGAATATCGTCAAGCTCGTCGGCAGGCGGAGTGGTATCAAGAACTTATTCTACCGAAGGCACGAGAGACAGTACGGGTCACTCAGCTTCTCTACGCAGAAGGCGAACTTACATTTTTAAGATTACTTGAAGCACAACGTATTCTCACAGAGACAGAATTGTCATATGTGCAATCACAAGGAACACGGTGGACAGCCGCAGCAGAGATTGCAGACCTGCTTCAGTTAGAAGATTTCCCGCTCACAATGGCAACTCCCGCAGCAATCGACCTTGAGTTTGTGAAGAAAGGAAATGTAGTGGGCAGGCAGCCACTGGAATTGATACCACCGCCACGGCAATGACGACCGAGTCTTCCAAATTTTTTTTCTACTGTACCGTTGAAGATACAGACCTACCTGGAGCAATGCTAAAGGGCAGAATCGTTTCCGCTGTGGTTCCTGCATGTGAGTCAGTCACGGTCAGGACAAGTTGATGATCGCCCGAGGGAATGTTACTCGGGAGGTTTACAAAGAATCGAGCGAAGTAATCACGACGAACGGAGGCACAGACCTCTACCAAAGGAGGAAATGACCAACTGTGTAGTCGTTTGCCGGCCGCATCGTCAAGTCGTAGGGCTGTTTCAATACTGGTTTCAAAACCTTGATTCAAGTTCTTGGACTCAATACCAGTCAATTCAAAGTAGACAATGACTTCAGTACCTGGAAATATTTTGTTTTGAGGGAAAGCCTCGACCATTCCCCACCCAAGTACTTTTTGTGCAATGCACGGTCGGTGAATAACGAGGGAATCCTTCTGCTTTTGTAGTGAGTCACTTGGTGCATCATCAGCAATTTCAATTGCTGAATTTGGAGACGATTCACTTTCTATTGTTTGGTCAAATTGTGTTTCAGTCATCAGCTCTACAGGAGGTGGCTCTGCTGAAGAAGAGACAACAGCCTCGCTGTCGTAATTACTTTCGATATCACCAATGGCAGAGCTTACGGTGTCAAGAGAAGGGCTAGGTGGCGTTTCTGGTATTACTTCAAAAGCAGCTAGTTCTTCAGGTTTCGCAGGATGGGCCAAAATGGTTGAAGGGTCATCTATATTAAGTCTTTTGATTTCTGAAGCGTCTGTGTAGAGAGCAGGTGCGGTTTCAGTAGTCCGCAGTGTACTAAGCGTCGTGGTGAATTCTTCGATGACAATTGGCCAATCAGCTTCAGGAGTCATTTCAAGTGTTTCAACGAGTGCAGCTTTTGATGCTACATCTAGTACACCGGCTTCAGAGAGTGTGCTGACCGCCGCTTCAATGTCGAGAGAGATATCTTGTGATTCATTTTGGTCAAATTGATCCTCGTCAATGTATTCTGGTGCGATCAAGGTTTCTGGTGCGTACGAAGCAGTCGCAGTGTCATCGAAAAGTGTCTCATCTGATGAGTTGGCTTCAATGTCACTGATGACGGTGAGTTGAGATACTCTTGCAGCCTGTTCTATGCTGTCTCGTAACGCTTCTCGCATTGAGATAGCAGAACTGCATCCAGTTGTGAGACCAATACTGATCGTGAGTAACAGTATCCACAACCGGACTCCTTTGAAGCTCTTGCTACAAGAACAAGAATTAGAAAACCCGGTGGGGCGATCTGTACAAATTTGTAAATATGGTCGGTGCATAGAGTTTTTTGTACCGAAAGGAAATCGTTCTGCCGTTGGCTTCAGCTTCATGTGGTGGGAAAGCAGTAGCCATAAGATGACGTATAAGCAAGAAGGTAGAACTTTTTTTGGCCCTGGAGCAAGTCCAGCATTCTCAGGTAATGACGGCTCGGCAAGCCGTTGGTAGACTCTGCCTGCGTGACTTCTTTTGCCTATCTTCAACTTACTGGTTAGGGCCCGTTTTCATGTCGCAATCAAAATCGCCCACCATCGCGTCTGGACTACTACAGGGAGATCGCCTGCCAGCGGGCTGGGTGCATCGTCATTTGCTCGATTTGGAGAGGCTTTCGGCTGAAGAGATTAGTCTGATCCTCGATACAGCGAAGCTGTGCAAGGAGGCGACGCAAGGATGTCGGCAAAAAATAGACGTTCTGTCGGGTGCGTCAATTGTCAATCTTTTCTTTGAAAACTCGACTCGAACAAAAACAAGTTTTTCGCTGGCGGCTCGTCGATTGGGAGCAGATGTTATTGATTTTTCTACGTCGACGAGCAGTTTGTCAAAAGGTGAATCATTCATAGATACAGCCAAGAACCTTGAGGCCATGGGAGTCGATGCAGTCGTTGTCCGACATGGTACGCCTGGCACTCCCCATCTTCTTACATCGCATCTTGATGTGGGTGTTATTAATGCCGGAGATGGATCCCATGCGCATCCAACTCAAGGACTACTCGATATTTTTTCGATTCGAGAACGGCTCGGTGATCTGAAAGGGCTAACAGTGGGTCTTGTCGGTGATATCGCACATAGCCGAACAGCACGTTCGAATTTATGGGGACTTACCAAACTCGGTGCAAAAGTAATTCTTTGTGGGCCGCCCACTCTTGTTTCAGACAGTTGGCAAGAGTTTGGAGTAGAGGTTTCGCATGACCTGGATGCAATTTTACCCAGATGTGATGTGCTCAACCTTCTGCGAATACAGTTTGAACGCCAGAAAACACGACCGTTTCCTTCAGTTCGTGAATATGCTCATTTGTATGCGATGAACCGGGAAAGGCTTCGCCGTGCAAAAGATGATCTCGTTATTCTGGCACCTGGGCCGATCAATCGAGGTGTCGAGGTAACAGCTGATGTGGCTGATTGCCCGCAATCATTGATTTTAAATCAGGTTACAAACGGACTCGCAGTGCGGATGGCAGTACTCTGGCTTATTTGCGGAGTGCAGAGAAATATACTCAAAAAAGTAGACTTTTCAAAAAACAAGGGGCAGAAGTAATGGCATCCATGCTAATTCGGGGTGGACGGGTAGTTGATCCAGATCAGGCAATTGATCGAGTAGATGATCTGCTTATTTGCGATGGTTCCATTATGTCTATTGGCCACGAAGGAAGTCAGTCTTTAGGCAAAGTGGATGAGACAATTGATGCGCATGGGCTTATCGTCACTCCAGGTCTCATCGATATGCACGTGCATCTTCGAGAACCTGGTCGTGAAGAAGATGAAACTATCGAAACCGGAACAAAAGCCGCTCTTGCTGGAGGCTTCACAAGTGTTGCGTGCATTCCCAACACAGAGCCATCGATAGATACTCAAGCAAACGTTGAGTTTATCCGTCAGAAGGCCGCACGAGCTGATACATGTAATGTTTTTGTTGTTGCGTGTGTGAGCCGTGAAAGAGAGGGGAGAGAACTTGCTGAAATCGGTCAATTGGTTGAAGCGGGCGCTGTAGCATTTAGCGACGATGGATCACCCGTCTACGATGCGGAGTTGATGCGTCGGGCTTTCGAGTATTGCAGGATGTTCGACAAGCCGATCCTAGCCCATGAGGAAGTTCTAGAGCTTTCTCATGGTGGGGTCATGAATGAAGGACTTGTTTCCATGTCACTTGGCCTCAAAGGCATGCCAGCTGCCGCGGAAGAAGTGATGATTGGTCGAGATATCGCACTCGCAGATATGACTGGTGGCCGCCTGCACGTGATGCACGTTTCAACAGCTCAGGGGGTCGATCTCATTCGAGAGGCAAAGGCACGTGGTATTCGAGTGACTGCAGAAGCTTGTCCTCACCACTTTACGCTTACAGATGAATCTCTAAGAGGGTTTGACTCGAACTTTAAAATGAGTCCACCGTTACGGACAGCAAAAGATGTGGAAGGTATTATCGCTGGCATTGCTGACGGCACAATCGATTGTATTGCCACGGATCATGCGCCCCATGCACCAGAAAAAAAGTTGCTTGAGCTGGATCGAGCACCGTTTGGCATTCTTGGGCTTGAAACAGCAGTGGGACTCTCCGTGATGCGATTGATTGAGTCGGGTCGAATTGACTGGTCTCGATTTGTTGAGGCAATAAGTCTGTTGCCGGCACGAATCCTTGGTGTAAATCGAGGCACTTTAAGGCCGGGAGCAGTTGCCGATGTGACGCTCATCGATCCCTCCCGCGAATGGCAGGTGAATGCCGCGTCTTTTGCATCCAAAAGTAAAAATTCACCTTTTGATGGGTGGACGTTACGCGGTCGAGCTGTAGCCACAATTGTTTCTGGAAGAGTGAAGTACCGCCTTTCAAACTAGTTTCACAGTCATGATCATTATCGATGGATACAACCTGCTGCATGCCTCTGGGGTTTTCGGAGATGAGAGGGGACCGCTTGGCCTCGAACACTCTCGCCAAGCGCTTCTTAATCACCTAGTAAAATTACTTGGACCGGATGCAAATCAAACTATTATAGTTTTTGATGCGGCAGAAGCTCCAGAAGGGCTTCCTGCAAGGTATTTGCACGAATCAATTCAGGTCTTGTTTGCACGTGATTATCCAGATGCAGATACCCTGATAGAGGAAATGGTCGAAGAAGTATCACCGTCCGGTCTGGTGGTGGTTTCAAGTGACAGACGCGTGCAGGCGGCAGCGCGCCGTCGGCGTGCAGTTGCTGTCAATAGTGAAGACTGGCTTGCAGAAAGACGGCGTGCACGAGGCGAAGATACCTGCTCAAAGGAAATAAAGCCAACGGATCCCGGGCCAGGGGATGTTGAAGCATGGAAGCGATATTTTGGGTTTTAGGGACAACTGCGACTGGTCATTCGGCTTTACTCCAGCGAGCAAATTTACGATCAAGGGTAGATCTCTCGATGCCCAAGAGTTTCGCTGCTTTTGTTTTGTTGCCACCAGTACATTCAAGTGTTGCCAGTATGTGACGTTTTTCAACAACAGCTAGGGTTTCCGGGCTGAACTCTTTTGGGATTGAATCCATTCGGCCGGTATCACCTGGTACCGCGAGTGTACTCAGGGCAAGGTCAGTCACATCAACGATGCTGCTAGAACTCAGGACAACAGCACGTTCAATACAATTTCGTAGTTCACGAATATTACCAGGCCAATGATATTCCTGCATTGCAGTAATAGCTGCAGGGCTAAACCCATCGATTTTTCGACCAGTTTCTCGGCTAAAAATGTTTACAAAGTGATCTACAAGTGGTTTGATGTCCTCTTGTCGTTTTCGTAAGGGTGGAACAGCAATTTCGACGACACGGAGTCGAAAGTATAGATCTCTTCGAAATCCACCGCTCGCGACCGCATCTTCGAGGTGACGGTTTGTAGCTGCTACAACTCGTACGTCAACTTTCAGTCGAGTGCTGCCTCCTACCCGTTCAAATGCATGACCCTCAAGTACACGTAAAAATTTGGCTTGGATGGTAGGGCTCATCTCGCCGATTTCATCCAAGAAAAGGGTTCCGTTATCAGCCAGTTCGAATTTCCCTGCCTTCTTATCAGTCGCACCAGTGAAAGCACCCTTTTCGTGTCCAAAGAGTTCACTCTCCAAGAGCGTCTCTGAAAGAGCTGCGCAATTGAGGCAGACAAAAGGGCCACTCTTTCGATCACTCCCGTCGTGGATTGCTTGTGCCACCAATTCTTTTCCTGCACCGCTTTCACCCCGAACAAGGACCGTAGCTTTCGTGCTGGCCACTCGTTCAATTTGTGTCGCAATCGTCGCCAGGGCTGGACTGTCACCAACCATTTGAGTTTTTTCAATAAGCCGCTCTTTGAGCAGTTTATTTTCACTTGCTGCAGTTGCAAGTCGAGTCGATAAAGTTTTCCGAGCCTCCAGGTTTGTGTAAACCTGACCAATGGCGTCACAGACTGCGATGACGAACTCAAGGTCATCTGGTGATTTCTCATCACCACTCGGCTCACTGCTTAAGTAGATTGCACCGGTAGGCTGGCCGTTGACGCGTATGGGAGCAACTATCGTTATTGCTTGTGGCTGGTTGCCAACAGTCTCTGGTCCCGCCAGAATTGCTTCGTTTGTAGCAAGTGCTGCTTCAACTAGGTTCGTTGGAATGTCATCGAGGTTAAGGTCAGAGGGCACTGCCGCAACACCGAATAAATCTGTTACTGTTATTCGTTCTTCATGAATTGCTTCAGGTCGTGGTAGTAGTACCATTCCTTTGCTTGCGTTTGAACCAAGCATGGCAGACTCTAAAGCACGATTTGCAGCAGATGGTACTTCTGTGGCTCGACCCAACGTGAATGCAAGTCGGCACAACTCTGCTGCTGCTTGCCCAACTTTTGGTGCAGTTTTTGCAGATTCGCGAATATCATCGAGGAGACGGCTGCGGTTCCGTCGATAACGGATGGTTGAATGCCATTCTGCAATTTCGGCAGACATTTCACCGGTGATCCCAGTTCCATCCGTATCTGATTCACTTACTTCATCGAGTGAAGGGGGAGTGCCTTCACTGAAAAGAATTGTAATCGAACCGATTTGAATCATGTCTCCGTCGATAAGTGTGTGTTCTGCTGTTATCTCATTGTCGCCAACTGTTGTGCCATTTCGGCTTTCTAGATCGTGAATGCTCCATTTGCCGTCATCATTCATTCGTATTTCAGCATGATTGCGGCTCGCTCGTTCATCGTGTAACACAATCGTATTTCCCGGTGCACGACCGAGGCTGAGGACTTCTCCAGGGGTAAGCGGCGTGAGCAGTGGACCATTGGCAGGATCTCGCACTAAGACATGAGCATCGGCAGGTAGCGTAGAGTTGTTGTTATTCATGCTTGCATATCAACGCAGAATTGGGGCTTGCCTCGCAGGGGCACGCATACGATTCCGTCCAATCGAGAACGTAAACGTCATTTCCTCGTAGGCCAATTTAACAGGAAAAAGCCGAGGAATTCATCAAAACACCAAAGATTCGACTTTCCTGGCCGCATTTGTATCGTTAAAGAGGGTTTGCCCTCAAAGGCATGCTGAGGCTAGCATCTCAAGTGCGGTACCGTGCAGTCGTGCATTGATACCGTACCCCGAACCGTGGGCCTGATTTGAACTCCATTTGAACGTGATGATGAGGATTTTTATGCATAGCTGGACGCAGAGAAATGCCACCACAGTTTTGAGGAACAGTTTTGCAACTGCTTGTTGTGTGGCTGTGCTCTTCGTAACCGGGAATAGTTTTTTTACTGAGCAGGCATTCGGGCAAGGCGGTGGTGGTCTTGGTGCTCAGGCAGTTGGTGGTATTTCAGTCGATACCAATGGTATTGTTCGCACGCTTGAACCGGGATCGCTGGCGAGCATAGCTGCTCAGCGCCGTAAAATTCTTGAAGAAAATCCGCCACAGACGGGCAGACGCTGTGAGTTACAAAAAGTTTCACTTAAGCGGATTGTTGCAGAAGTTCAGCGTGCTGTTACGAAAGACGGACTTCTTTCACCAGAAGTTCTCACGCTAGGTGGCCTCGAGCAGATTGTATATGTATTTGTTGATCCTGACTCTCAGGATGTAATCCTCGCTGGGCCGAGTGACGAGGTTGATATTAATGGGAATGGTAATTTTGTGGGCGCAAACTCTGGCCGACCACTATTGCTTCTCGAAGATTTGATTGTTGCTCTTCGGTCGATTGATAAGGCACGTATGGGTGGAATACGTTGTTCAATTGATCCGACGCCGGAAGGTGTAGCTCGACTGCAGAAAGTCTTGAGTTCAACAAAGCAAGTAACGAATTCACAGCAGATTTTCCAGGCAATGGAAGAGGCCTTGGGGCCACAGCAAATAACCGTTGGTGGAGTGCCAGCTGATACGCACTTCGCTCAGGTTCTTGTGGCAGCAGATTATCGAATGAAGAGAATTGGGATGGGCTTGGAGCCATCGGGACTTGCAAAGCTACCGAGTTATCTTTCGATGGTACAGCTTGGACGGAGCGCAACAATGCTTCCTCGTTTCTGGCTGGAGGCTCAATATAGTCCAATTGCACGTGATGCCGATGAACTTGGATGGAAGCTTACGGGCAGGAAAATGGTCTGCCTGACTGAAACAGATCTTCTGAATCAAGAGGGAATGTTGCGAGGGCGTGGGCGTACTGATCGAAATGCGGCACGTTGGTGTGAGCAGATGACAGCGTGCTATGAAGACTTGGCATCGAGCAAACCAGTATTTTCAGAATTAATGAATTGCGTTGATTTAGGAGTCGTCGCAGCATTAATTGAAAGTAGACAACTCGCGACCCGCGCGGGACTGGATCTCTCGCTCTTAAATGATGCTTCTCTCGTTCGCCTCTCGGAATATCAAATTCCGACGCAGGTGCCAACGGTTGCTCACGGCATGAAGCGTGGAACTCGATGGGTGCTAAGCGCTTCCGGTGGAGTTCAATTTCAGCCCTGGGCATTTCTTGAAGATATTGTCGAGGCCAAAGATGTTAAGTCTGAGCGAACACTTGCACTCGCTGCTCGCCCTGAGACGGGGATTTGTTGGGAATAAATTGTTTGGTCTAAAAGTAGTAGTCGCTGGCTAACAGTTTGGCCGATTTGGCTGTTGTTGTGCTGTCCAGCGAATGCTTTTTAGGCCGACGCAGGCCATTGGGAAATGCTGATCCACCCAGCCATGAGATGCCAGCCACTCTATGTTTTCGGTTTTTGGTGGGCTGCTTTTTATGAGAAGTAATGAAGAGTTCTTTGTGGTAGCGACTGTAGCCGCAATAGAGTCGCTCGTTGTCTCCCATGAATGGGGAAGGGAGTTGATTGCGGTATGTGCCCACTGCTTGCTTATGTCGAGGACAGCGGGAGAGTCACCAGAGTGTTGCTCGTAAAGTGGCAGGCCAAGCGTCGTTGCAACAAACTGAGCTGTAATACCCATGGCTTCAAGTGCAAGCCGATGCATTAATGGGCCTGACGAGGGGGTTTTTGTATCAAGTCGTCGGAGCCCATCCACGACGGCGCCGCCCCCTGAGATTATCACAATCGATTGTGTGGACGCTGATTCATCAGCAATGAGTGATCCAACGGCATGTTGCCAGCCGCTGGTTGTAAAAAGACTACCGCCGATTTTAATGACGAGTCCTTGTCTCGCGTGTTTGTCATCGGGCTGCCGAAGCCAGCCAGATTCCCACTTCCAGAGAGAGTTTTTATAGGCTTTGGTTTTCTTCATAGGATCTGCCGGGCAATTAATGCTACCGCATGAGCGGGAGCAACACGTGATATTTCATCACCATAAGCATGTTTGAGCGAGATGGTCCGGGGCTCCCAATTCATGTGACTCAAAACTTTTCTTGCGATGAGCTCTCCCTGACCGCTCAGGACAATACAGTCTTCTTTTTGCTGGTGTTGTATGATCAGTTGCATAGCATCTTTGATCAAAAGAATTTGTGATGTAGCGATTGCCTCGGCTGCTTCAATTGCATCTGCAAGAGTGAATGCATTTGGCTCAAGCAGCATTGTACGTGCAATTCGAACGCGAGCTGCATCTCGAGTGGCGGGTTTTCTGTCAGCTGTGTTGACCGACTTACTGTCTTCTTCCAGGTAGCCGAGGAGGAGCCACGCATCTTGTGTTGTGGCAAACCACTCGCGCGCAAGTGGGCGCATGGCACCTCGGTGAGGTAGCGTATGCACGAGCGTTGGTAGAGGCGTACGCTCTATGCCCGTGTAAACAAGTTCACCGTGGGCGAGCCGATCCCAATCGGTGAGTCCTTTAGGTGCTGGCTTGCCGCAGGAAAGGGGTACGATGTCAGTCGTCGTTGAGCCGATGTCAACCAGCCAGCTATTCCCCAGGGGAGCAAGCGAGCCAGCCAGTCGAGCCAGTGCGTGCCAGTTTGAAGCAGCAACATCGAGCGGTTGATGGATCGCCTCTTTGGCATCAATGAGGACACCAGTGACACTGTAAAAAAAAACGTTATCGGTCCCAGTAGCAAGTGAACACGACTGAACAATATGTCTGACGCCATCGCTACGTTCTGGAAAACAGTCAGCGATTTCTCCGGTCATGGTGACTGCATAGTGGGTGGCAGGGCGGAGGCTTTGAATATGCCTAATTGCATCAGGGAGTCGCTTCCATTCCTGCCACATTGCAAATGGTTCGCTATGTGACCACCCTTGTCCGTCGGCTGCCTTGATGTTTGCGCCTCCGATATCAAATGCCAGCCATGAGTTCGTGGACGATGATGCCATGATAGACGACCGTTGCGTGTTACTTTGATGCAAGAGAGAACGTACAGGCTTCTTTTTTCCATGGAGCAATACGAATTGGTTTACCACGGACATGATTCAGGAGTGGACCAAGGAGCCCATCTTGTTGACCACGTGATAAGCCAACAAAAGAAGTAGTGAAGCGTGGATTTATTTCGAGCACTCGGTCGTCACGGCCGTCATCATAATTTCCCAAAATCATATCAACACCAACCCAACCACGAGCTCTTGAATTCGTTGCTCTTCCCAAAGCTTCAATTGATCGTACTGCAAGGGCCTGTATGCGACCATGCAAGGCTGCGGGAGCAGGGTGACAGCCAAGGTACGCTGGCTGTGATTGGGTAGTAAATAGCTGTTCGCAAGGAAGGAGAGGGATTATTGAATCAGTAGTACAGAGGCAGCAGCAGCTTCCATGTATGCCGGAGACAAGGTGTTCAAGTCGTGAGTCTATTTCTGGTGCGATAAAGTCAGAATAGCTGTAGATGATTCTGAGGCCATCACACCCGGCACTCATACGTGGTTTTAATACGGCGGGCAAATGACAGTCAGCAGGAAGTTCTCCACCAGCTGGCACGGTGTAGCCAGTTGGTGTTGGAATACCAGCTGCAGCAAGTATTGTGCATGTTGTGTGCTTGTCGCTTGCGGCAGAGACAAAAGGTATGGGGCAGTTGATGAGCCGGTCTCCGAAACCCGCATCCTCAATTTTTTGAAGTGAATGTACCAAGACTCCCTGCGTTTCTGGAGCTATGAAAATTATGTGATCAAAATGGGGAGCGATCTCCAGTAGTAATTCGATATCACACCCACAGGCCACGCTCTGAACCGTACTATCTTCAGGAAGTTGAGGGGCTTCTTCTGGGGCGAGAGTTTCGTCAACCATAACGGTGACATCGATACTCATGTTTTTTGAAGCATCCCGCGCGAGTGACTCAAGCATGAGTCGCCCTTCTTTAAGAAATCCTGCAAGTGGCATCTTCTTCAGAATCGTACGAGCCGTCTCACTCTGCATGCCACCTGAGCAGGACCATTCGTATATCAAGAGACGCATGCTAGAGTGCAGTAGGGGGAGGAATCAAAAGATTCCTAGTTGGTCACGGCCGTCATCGGTCATTCGGTCTGGCGTCCACGGTGGTTCCATAACAATGCGAACTTCGACATCTTCGACTGATTCATGCGTATTAACAGCACGTTTTGTATCAGCAATCAACTGGGGACCAGCAGGGCAAGCCGGGCTTGTCATCGTCATATCAATTGAGACATGCTGTTTTGAATTTTCAGGTGCTGGGCTAAGCGAAACGTCGTAAATAAGTCCAAGGTCAATAATATTGACGAATAATTCCGGGTCCTTAACTTGCTTTAGTAATTCTCGAACAATGTCCTCAGAGAGAGTCGCACTCGTCAGGCTTTCTATTGCAGTATTCCCATCAGTAGACGCATCAGTAGACGCATCAGTAGACGCATCAGTAGACGCAAGGGTTTCTTGCTTATCGGTGGTCTCGGTTGGGAAAACACTTGCGGTAGATGCTCTTGGTCCAGCAGATGGTGCCGGATTTCCACTGGGCCCCGATCCAGCCTCACGAAGACGCACGAAGACAGACCCGCTATCGACTTTCACATCATGGGAAAGAGTTGGACGAATGGCTGGCATCGAAAGAGCTGCACCAGTCCGGATATCAAACTTTGCTCCATGTCTCGGGCAAGCGATGGTGTAGTCCTGCAACTCACCGTCTACAAGAGGGCCTCCGTCATGTGTACAAACATCGTCAATGGCATAAAATGATCCACCTACGTGGAATAACGCAATCATTTCGGCATCGACCTCAACAAGTAATTTCCCCGGATCTTGGACGTCGGAGGTACTCGCAACATGAACGTATTCTGGCATAAATGAAAGACTCTTCGGGGACTTAGAAGCGATTGTATTTCAAGGATCAGGAGACCCTTCGAATTCTGCTTCCGATTGCCGTTGCTAATGCTTCTCGAACAGAAGCGATTGTTATACGGTCGAAAACTTGCTGAAAGAATCCTGCGACGACGAGTCGGGCGGCCTCATCTGCCGACAATCCACGCGATTGTGCATAAAATATTTGCTCTTCGTCAACTCGGCCACTTGTGGCACCATGAGTGCAACGAACGTCATCGGCCTCAATTTCAAGGCCTGGTATCGAATCAGAACGCGCCGCCGCGGAGAGCATGAGGTTGTCATTTCGCTGGTAACCATTAGTTTTTTGGGCTGCTTTATCAACCTTGATCATTCCACGCCAGACAAGTCGGCTCCGGTCTTGGAGGGCCCCTTTATACAACAGGTCACTACGACAGGAGGGGGCTTCATGATGCTGGAGTGTGTTGTAAACCAGTTGTTGCTTTCCCTCGGTGAACATGACGCCATTCACCTGTGCTTCAGCGTTGTCTCCTACAAGAGCAACATCTTGAGCGACTTGAGACAGTCGGCTGCCAAGTGCTGCAAGCGTCCACTGTAGTTTTCCATTTTTATGAACAACTGCTTTTTGACGCGCGACATGCCAAACACCACGATCCCAGTTTTGAACATTCACCATGCGAAGAAAAGCATTTTCACCTACCACTATTTCCGTTCCACCGCAGTGGAATCCAGTGTCAGATCCAGTTGTTCCACAGTTGCCTGTTTCGGTCAGAACCGTGGCTTCAGCACCGTCTCCTAGAACGACGAGTACATGCGAGGTGTCGACACCACCGTTATCAATTGTCGCAAGATAATGAATTGGTTCAGCAATTTTTACGCCCGGAGGAACATAAAGAACCATGCTGCCACGGTGGAATGCCCCGTGAAGCGCTGCAAAATAATCTTTTTTTGTATCAATAATTTGCAACCAATGTTTTTTCAGAACATCGCTGCTGCCTGCAAGGACATCTTCTGCAGTACCAAAGACAACACCTTGTGCACTCAGAGATGAATCAATTTCATTCCGGACAACGTGTCCATTTATTGTTTTAAAATGACCAGCGTAGTCAGCCTGTCCCATCGCTTGGACGTCTTGAGACGAGTCGTTAGAAGTCCGGAAGCGTGCCGCCAGAAGGCCTGCAGGTAATTCGGTTGACGGTTGTATTCGCAATCCCCAAGCATCCGGCTTGAACATGCGAAGGTCTGTTCTCATCCAGTGCTCTTGACGGCGATCCGGCAGTGAGAGTTCTTCGAGTGCATCCATGCACGACAACCGGTGAGCCTCCGCCCATTCGGGCAGAGGTTGTTCAGAAAGAAGTTGTTCGAGTGCGTGTCGATTGAACGTTGGGGCGGGTGCTGTTGTCGTCGTCATGAAGCCAAAGTAAGGGTGTGTAGGGAAAAAGAAGTTTAACCGACGGAACCTTCCATCTGTAATTCGATCAGACGATTCATCTCAACGGCGTACTCCATGGGCAATTCCTTCACAAGCGGTTCGATGAAACCACCAACGATCATAGTGCTTGCTTCAGCCTCTGTGAGGCCCCGGCTCATGAGATAAAACAATTGTTCTTCACCAATTTTTGAAACACTCGCTTCGTGACCAATCGAGACATCTTGCTCTTCGATTTCAATGTATGGGTATGTGTCACTACGGCTTATGTCATCAAGAATCAATGCATCACAAACCACGCTGGAACGACTCTTCTTTGCACCCGGCTCAACACGCACGAGACCTCGGTAGCTTGAGCGACCACCATTTTTTGAAATACTTTTTGAAACAATTCGCCCAGATGTATTCGGGGCCGCGTGAACAAGTTTTGCACCTGCGTCCTGGTGCTGGCCGGCGGTAGCGAAAGCTATTGAGAGAATTTCACCACGAGCCCCTGGTTCCATCATGTAGACCGCAGGGTATTTCATGGTGAGGTGGCTTCCAAGATTGCCGTCAATCCATTCCATCATTGCGCCTTCGTAAGCAAGGGCACGTTTCGTGACAAGGTTGTAGATGTTATTTGCCCAATTTTGAATGGTTGTATAGCGGCATCGGCCATGCTTCTTGACCACAATTTCCACAACTGCTGAATGCAAACTCTCGGTTGAATACATCGGAGCGGTGCATCCTTCGACGTAATGCACGTGAGCACCTTCATCAACAATGATGAGTGTTCGTTCAAACTGCCCCATGCTTTCGGCATTGATGCGGAAATATGCCTGGAGGGGGAACTCGATAGAGACCCCTTTAGGGACGTAAATGAATGAACCACCAGACCACACTGCTGAATTGAGCGCAGCGAACTTGTTGTCAGTCGGTGAAATAATCGATCCGAAGTATTCCTTTAAAAGATCTGGATGTTCTCGCACAGCGGTGTCTGTGTCTGTAAAAATAACACCTTTTTTGGCCAGATCCTCTGCGAGAGATCCGTAGACAACTTCACTTTCAAATTGTGCTTTGACGCCGGAGAGGAACTTCCTCTCAGCTTCAGGAATTCCAAGACGATCAAAAGTTTTTTTGATTTCTTCTGGAACTTCGTCCCACGTCTTGCCTTGCTGTTCCGCCGGCTTCAGGTAATAAAAAATATCCTGAAAATCGATTCCAATATTTCCACCCCACTTCGGCATTGGTTTGGAGTTGAAAATATCAAGTGATTTCAGGCGGAAGTCACGCATCCATGTTGGTTCTTTTTTCATCTCAGAAATCTGAGACACAATATCTTTGTCGAGCCCACGACGGGCTTTGAACACACTCGGTGTGTTTGTGCGGAAATCGTACTTATTAATTTCCCCGAGCGCGAGGGTCGAAGATGCGTCAGTGTCAGTAGACATCGTGTGATTTCCTTTTCAACGTTTTGTGGTTTGGCTCAGGATTTTGTCGTTTCGAGACGGCGATCAGCTTCCATAGCTTCTTCGGCCGCAGCAGCTTCGGGATACGCTTTTCTAATTCGGTCGTAACCCTGTTTATGAAGTTCGGCAGCGAGTTCTGGGCCACCTGATTCAACAATGCGTCCTCCCAGCATGACATGTGTTTGTAGAGGAATGTTGTGTTCTAGAAGTTGCTCGTGGTGAGTAATTATGAGAATCCCCATCTCTGCGCCACCAATCCGTGCAATGCTCTCGCTGGCAAGGCGAACTGCATCAGCGTCCAGACCACTGTCAGTTTCATCAAGAATTGCAAATTGTGGCCGAAGCATTGCTAGTTGTAGGATTTCAGCACGTTTCATTTCTCCACCAGAAAACCCGTCGTTAACATACCGTCGTGCGAATTCAGTATCGATCGACAATTCTTTCATTTTG
Source organism: Planctomycetota bacterium (assembly GCA_014238855.1). Classification (GTDB taxonomy): domain Bacteria; phylum Planctomycetota; class Planctomycetia; order Pirellulales; family UBA1268; genus UBA1268. Next base: position 23,383 of record JABAAH010000017.1, on the reverse strand, counting down.
CTCTTCAATTCACCTCGAAAGTCTCGCATTGGCATAAGTTCCTGACCTTCTTTTCGGTCAGGATTGCGGATATTGGACACAGAATGTCGAAGAAAATCAGCGAGACGCACACCCGGAATCGCCATTGGTCGCTGGAACGCCAGGAAAACACCTGCTCGTGCTCGCAGATCAGGTTCCATGGCAAGAATGTCATGTCTCGTTTCATCTGCATCGACCAATTCAACTGAGCCATTTGTGACTTCGTATGAAGGATGACCCATGATGGCGTAGCCGAGAGTGCTTTTGCCTGATCCATTTGGGCCCATGAGCGCATGCACTTCACCGCGGCCTATGGCAAGGTCAACCCCTTTGAGTATTTCTTGGTCCTCAACAGCAACATGAAGATTTTTTATTTCTAAGCGATCGCTCATTCAATTTTCCAAACTTCTTTTACATAACGAAAGCAATTTTTACGATTGGACTTTTTGATGATCGTAAACCAATGTTCCATCATCTTTGACAGCCGAACTGACGTAACCCGAATGGTGCGGCACAGGGAGTTCATCAGAAACTTTCCCAGTTCCATCTGAATTTTTTGCAAGTTTTTGGCCCATGATTTTGTCTTGTATCCTCATTAGTCCCTCAAGGAGACTCTCGGGGCGTGGAGGGCAGCCGGGAACATAAACATCCACAGGCACTACAAGGTCGACACCTTTCACAACGTGATAACCCCATTTGAAGTATGGCCCACCACCTGTAGTGCATGCTCCCATTGCGATGACGTACTTAGGATCGGGCATCATATTATAAAGCCGTCGAACTCTACTCGCCATTTTGTATGTGACGGTTCCAGCAACAACCATAAGATCAGCTTGTCGAGGCGTTGCTCGAAAAGCACCTGCACCGAAGCGGTCCATATCGTATCGACTTGCACCGGCTGCCATCATTTCGATTGCGCAACACGCCAGACCAAAGGTCATCGGCCAAATGCTCGATTGTCGGGCCCAATTAATCGCCTGTTCCACGGTTGTTAAAACCATGTTTTCTTCAAAGCGGCCTTCGATCCAAGGCTGTGTCATAAGAATAAACTCCAAGCGATTCAGGAAGGATGTAACGTACGGCGGGAAGGTCTGAACGATCTCTGTCTGTAGGTACTATAAGTATAGTATAGTGTTTCGACATGTCTGGCACTGAATGTGGGCGTAAATCTGCAGAAAATTCACAATCACCCGCCAATTTGACAACGCTTTGTCGTGGGCACGTCGTCTGGTTGTTTCCAACTGTCTTGGTCAAGACATGCTTTTATGGGTGTTTGTATAATACAGATTAACCAGATACCAATCGTTTGCGTGGATGTCAGTTTCTTTTGTTTGCTGATGCTTTAACCGCAATAAACAGGCTTTTTAGTCCTCGTTCGGTTTTGGGAAATACTGACGAACAACATCAAGAAATTCCTGCTGATTCGTGACTCGCGAAACATGTCCGCGAAAGTCTCTCGCCCCCGGAATTCCTTGTACGTATGAGCAGGCGAATTTTCTCATGAGAAGAGTGCCGCGTTCGACACCAAACCGCTCACATACAAGCTCGTAATGATGCAAAACAATATGTTTCTGTTCTTCAAGTGTCGGATCAGGGGGCTTGGGTTCACCGCGGAGAAGTGCTGCAACCTGTGAAAAAATCCAGGGTCTCGCGAGGCACTCACGTGCGATCATCACTCCGTCAATCTCAAAGTCTTGTAAACGTGAGACTGCCTCTTCAGCCGAGGTGATGTCACCGTTTCCAACGACGGGCATCCGAGAGACACTTTGTTTGACCTGGCGGATAGCTTCCCAGTCTGCTTCACCTTTGAAATATTGAGCCGCTACTCGACCATGAACGGTAAGGCAGCTGGCTCCAGCTTCTTCAACACGCTGAGCTACCTCGATTGCCGTCTGGCAATTGTCGGAGCATCCGAGGCGAATTTTTGCTGTCACGGGAGTATCACCACAGGCATCAACGACACGACGAACAATCTGGCCCACTCGGTCAGGGTCACGAAGCAACCACGATCCGCTGTGGGCTTTTTCCGTGACTTGTCGAACCGGACAACCAAAGTTGAGGTCAATGACACTCACCTCAAAGTCACGCGAGAGCCGTTTTCCGACCGCAGCCAGATTGTTAGCGTCATTGTCCCACATTTGAACGGCGAGTGGCCTTGGTTCATTTCGCACGCCCCAGAGGCGATCAGGGTGTTCATCTCGGTTTGTTTCCAACCAGATAGCACTCCGGGCAGCGATCATTTCTGTTGCAAGAAGCCCCGCGCCACCGAACTCTCTTACAACTTGTCGGAACGCGAAGTTTGTGTAGCCAGCCATGGGGGCCTGCAACACCGGAGGGACAACATCCACATTGCCAATTCGGAGGCGTTTTGGGCTCTGTTGAGGAGAGTCAGAGAATTGTGGAGTGAGCGTCGTAGGCATTCTCTCGTGCTCGGTTCACGATTAATTGTGAGGCGTCGGTTCTGTGAGATATTGGTAACAACGTGGTGCTGTTCGTATGTTTTGCACAGACTCTTTCACGTACCAAATGAGTAGTTGAAAAATAGCTGGTGAGTACCTTAATAGCAATCGAATGTGCTCTACGATTTATGGTTGCAGAGATGTTCGCGGTTGTTCGATAGGCTGTAGATTAGTTGCAGGTATGACTGTTGAGATAGGCTGCGGTGTCCACTGGATAGGCGTTCCGATGAGCATCGACACATACCGATCATCGGGAACGGAGCCATCTGCGACAGCCATTGCGTATTCCGCAATGTCGAGATTGTATGTTGCGAGCGACTCGGCGAATTCCCGTTGCTGCTGACGAAGCATACGATGAGCTGCAACGACTGCTTCAATGGGTCGTTTCGCACGTGCATGATCTGTTTCGGCACGATCCATTGCTACTTTTGCTGCTACGACTGCCCCGGCTCTCGCCTCAACTGCATCATGCTTACTCGGAAGCATTCGGTCGATAGCTCGAATGCGCCCCGTCGCCGGCCTTGTCGCGAAAATTGCTGCAAAGTGAGTCTCGTATTTTCCTGCGAGCGGACGATCGACTGGCCATGGAGCGGGTTCACCGACAGGGAGTCTGACGAGATCAATGAGTTGTTGCTGAGCAGCAATCAATTCAGCATGGGCATCAGCCAGATCTGCCTCGGCTGCGGCGATGGCTACATCGAGTACCATCTGGTCGTGGGGATCACTGCCGGGTGCAATGAACTGAAGGCGTTCTTTGGCCTCAGTTGCAAAGCGGATGCTGGCGTAACCTCGAGAAACCTGCCAGTACGCCTGAGTGATCCAGAGTCTTCGGCTGCGATCTCCTGAACGCTGGAGCGCTTCGATGAGCGGTAGTGGTCTTGCGTAGAGATTTGAGCTGCGGGGGTTGTCGTCATCACGTACTTGATTCAACTCTAAGGGTTCAAGAATCCCCTCTAGTAACATTGTCGCAGTTGTCTTTTCTAACGCAGCAGGCGTTTCTGAATGTATTGAGGCTACCGAGTTTTGTGGCTCAGCAAAAGGTGCTGTACTTGTTGTTTTTGCGGTAGTAGGTGGTGGCGTCGTATTGTCTGGTTGAATGATAATTGACACTGTGCCGTCAGCAGTCGTGTTCAGCGTGCTTGGTTGTGACGTCGATTTCATACCTGCCGAAGGCGGTGATGTAATAGTCGGCGTTGCAGATTCTTTTTCTGGCTGAACGGTATCGGCAGGAAGCTGCATACTGTTTGTGTTGGGCAGCGTGGTGGGTGCTTCATCTGAAATCACGGCAGGGGATTGAACTTCATTGTTTTCCTTTGCTGTCGTGTTTTTACTACTCGAGTCAGTTTTTTCTTGAGGAGTCACGTTATCCTGTGACCAGGCATGAGGTGTAGAAAAACCAATGACCATAATGAGCATGAGGGGCAGGCATAGCTCTATCGCGTGATGTGTTTTGCAGATCTCAAATGTTTTGAGATACGTCAGCCATTTCTTTGCGATCCTAGCCATGTGGTATTCCTAGATGTAGAGGACCGAGACATTCACAAATGTAAGCATCAGCCGTCAACTGGACTTTATAAACTCGGTAACCCCAGCCCTTGGCAATCGAAAGCGTACCGATGTCAAAGTTTTTACAAAATCGAAGTAGACGCATATTAAGTTGTTTTGCAGCTTTGGGAAGGAGAGCCCTCTGGATGAGAGAATCTGGATGAGAGAATCTGGACGAGAGAATCTGGACGAGAGAATCAGCTTGCTGCGTCGAGGTAAGGATCCTGGCTCATTTGGATGTGGGATTCAGCCTTTTGTCTCTCCATATACTCCAGAGCCCTGCGTTGCCGTCGGTGTCGAGCCTCGACTCGTTGTTGGGCACGCCGAAAAAAGGCAAGAAGTCGTTCTGGATTACCTTTGAGTTGCCGTTGGAGACGACGGCTAATTCGCTTTGCACGTTTTGGTCCATATCCTTCGACAAGTATGTCATCGTCGACGGCTAAAAACTGTCGCCATGTTCCAGGATCACCTTGACGGCCGCAACGCCCAACTAGTTGCCGATCAATTCGGGCAGAATCGTGAAGCTCGGTGCAGATGACATGGAGGCCACCAAGGTTTTCAATACCATCGCCCAGTTTAATGTCGGTGCCTCGGCCAGCCATGTTGGTTGAGACGGTGATCTGGTTGCGTCCACCTGCCGCAGCAATAATCTCGGCCTCGGAGGCAACGTTTCGCGCATTCAACACCGTATGTGTTAGGCCTTCGGATGTCAGGATTTTAGAAAGTTCTTCAGATTTATCGATCGATCGCGTGCCAATCAATATGGGCCTTCCTGTCACGTGAACATCTTTTATGTCACGTACAATTTCATGCAACTTCTCGTCGTAACTCTTGCAGACCCGGGGTTCGAGGCGTTGGCGTATGGCAGGTCTGTTGGTTGGCACGATAGCAATACCAACGTCGTAGGTGCGACCAATTTCACCTGCGCTAGTTGCGATGGTTCCTGTCATGCCAGCAAGGTTAGGCCAGCGTGCAAAAAGATCCTGAATTGTAATCCGAGCTGCGTGGCCACCACGACCAGTTTTTACTTCGAGACCTTCTTTCGCTTCAACGGCCTGATGCAGTCCATCACGCCATGATCTTCCTTCAGCGATACGTCCTGTGAATTCGTCAATAATTACAATCTCTTGACCTGGCTCATCTTTTTTATCTCGCACCACATAATGGCGGTCGCGAACGAAAGCAATCTTGCCGCGCAGAGCAAGTTCAACGGAGTCGTAGAGCTCGAGCATGCTTACAGAGTCAACTAATCGAGGCCGCATTGATGCCCGAACGGTACTTCGACCAACGCCGAGGAGTTCGGCTGACCTTTTTTGTGGGTCATACTCATAATGTACATCTTGAATCATGGTGTCCGCTAACTTGCACGTGAAATGAAAAAGGGCTGCCTTGCGTTGCTCACGCTCTCCCATTTCTCCATCAGGTGAAGAAATGATGAGCGGCGTTCTTGCTTCATCAATTAACACGTTGTCCGCTTCGTCCACGAGAACGAACCAGTAAGGCCGTTGCAGAAGCTTGGAGTCACCGGAACGGGCCTCCCCAATGAGGGTGGCACCAAGATTGATGCGGCCTTCCTTAAGCTCTCGTTGCATCAGCCGGTCTTTCAGGAAGTCAAAACCAAATTCTTTTGCTGTGCCATAGGTAACATCTTTGGCGTATGCGTTTCGACGTGCGTCAAAGTCCATTTCAGACTCAACAATTCCTACGGTCAAGCCAAGTGCTTTGAAAATTGGCTGCATCCACTCAGCATCACGTTTTGCGAGGTAATCATTGACTGTTGCAAGGTGAGCACCGCGTCCGGAAAGTGCATACAGCATGAGTGGAAGCGTAGCGACGAGTGTTTTTCCTTCGCCGGTCTGCATTTCAACAATGGAGCCATGTACCAATGCTATTCCAGCGAGAAGTTGAACGTCATAGTGTCGCATGCCAAGGGTGCGGCGGCCGGCTTCACGAGTCGCAGCAAAGGTTTCAATCAGCAGTTCATCGGTTGGTTCGCCCGCTCTTGCTCGGTAGGAGAGGGATCTTCCAAGCCGACGTAATCGGGTGTCATCAAGAGCCTTCATGCTTTCTTCAAGGCTTTCGATACGATCAACCGTGCTGTACGTTGTCGCATTGATGGACGATCGGAGTCGCTGCGGGAGTATTGGTTGCCAGTTCCAGAACATCAGGCTACTTCGCGCCTCAATTCGAGTTTCAAAACCTAAGTTGCAAATAGCTTAACATCGCGTCGGAATGGAGCGGAGATGATTGTGACCACGTTTTCGATACCGGATTACAGTTCAGGCAGTTGCCCTCGATGCAGGCCGCAAAAGAAGGGTGCTTGAGCACGCGTGGCCTTACGTATCCCTGAAGACAAAAGATCGAGACGGCATTTAAAAGAAGCACACCTGGCATTTCAGGCGATTAGTATCTCGGCACGGATGCTGGAGTTGCACGAGCAGGTGGCGCTACATTGGGGTCGGAGAAGGGCCACCAACTGCCATTGGTTGTTTGCTGCTGCGGTGCTTGAGGAGCACCTTGAGGGTATTGTCCTGTCCACTGTTGCGGTTGTCCTGGAGCTGGTTGTCCTGGAGCTGGTTGTTGGTATCCGGCAGGTGGAGGCGTTCCGTAGGCAGGATTGGCGTTATATGTTGGAGGAGGCTGCTGTGCTGTGGGAGGAGGTGCAGTTGCGCCATTGTATGGGGTTATCGGTGGCTGGCCGGCGGCTGGTGGAGCTCCTGCGGGTGGCTGACTCTGTGACCAATTCCATGTTGATCCTGCGGCTGCCGGAGGAGGCTGAGTTCCCGGTTGTCCTGGAGCGGCAGGTGGCGGATAGCCCGTTGGCGGTGGAGTTGCGCCTTGCCATGTTGAGGCAGGGCCGGGCATTGGCGTTTGAGCATACGAGACTTGAGGCGCACCAACTGGACCATATGGAGCTGGCTGCCCGATCGCACCGGTTGGTGGTGGCGGGACCATTGCCCCGTTGTAAGTTGGTTGCGTCGGGGTTTGGCATCCAGCGAGTGAAAGAAGGAGTACCGCTGCTAACGCTACTGTTGCTAATGCGACGTAGGCACGATGAACCGTAGGGACCCTCTTTGTAACTTGTGGAGGGTTGTCTTGCTCAGCTTGGGCAGCGAGTTGGGTAGTGAGAAGATGGTTTTTTTGCTGTCCGAATTTTTTACGATATTGTTTCATGGCAGTTGAAAGCCCTAGGAGTGGCTACGACCGGATGGGGAAGGTTCGAAGCTACCTACGTGGAAATGTGTATACGACAGTGCTAATGTGGAACAATACTCTCTACGCCGCGTGAAGCCATAGCAGTTCTGCAGGAAAGCTGCCAAACGGTGTGTTAAAAACTACGCTGTGTCCACAAGCACAGACCAACAAAACAGCCAGAGCCCGTAATGCCCCCAGCTTTTCAGGAACAGTCTGCAGAACGACCTGATGAGGGGAAGCGTGTGCTTGAAAGGCTTCGACAAGAGTCGCTGCGTCTGGGCTTTTCTCGTCTCGGTGTCACGACAGCGGAACCACCGCCGCGGCTTCATCATTTTTCGAAATGGCTTGACCGAGGTTTTGCGGGTGTCATGGAGGGCTGGATGCGACGACATCTGTCACTTCGAAGGAGTCCAGATAATTTACTTCCCGGTGTGCAGAGCGTTATCATGCTGGCGACGGACTACGATGCACGGAGGGTTGATTCAAGTGAAAATCCAGGCCGTGGGCAGATTGCTCGATATGCCATTGGGCGTGACTACCACGATGTCTTGCGATCGCGGCTCAACCAGCTAGGTGGTTGGCTTGAGGAAGCGATGCCTGGTTGTAAAACCCGCGGTGTTGTTGATTCTGCACCATTGGCAGAACGAGAATTTGCTGCACGTGCGGGGCTTGGTTGGTTCGGAAAGAACACCATGTTGATTGACCAACGTGCAGGAAGTTATTTTTTTCTTTCAGGTCTCCTTACGACGGTGTCATTTCCTGTTGATTATCCGGTTAAGGTTGACCATTGTGGAACATGCACAGCATGTCTCGATATTTGTCCTACAGATGCTCTTCCGGAACCCCGAGTTCTCGATGCAAATCGTTGCATTAGTGCACTGACTATTGAGGACCATGGTCCTATCGCGGAGTCTTACCGCCCCCATTTTGGTAACTGGATATTTGGCTGTGATTTATGCCAGGAGGTGTGCCCATGGAACCGGTATGCCCCCGGAACCGAAGATCCAGAACTTCAATCAATGGAAAATGAGGAGATGCCATCACTGGTTGAGCTATTGAGTCTTGATAAAAGTGCGTTCCGAGAAAAATTCCATGGTTCTCCTATTCTTCGAGCCAAGCGGGTTGGATTATTACGCTCAGCTGCAATAGCTCTTGGAAATCATCCTTCGGCAAGCTGCGATATATCTGCTGGTCTACACTCACTCTGCAAGGCCTTGCAGGACGAGGAACCCGTTCTGCGTGGTGCAGCAGCGTGGGCACTCGGGCAATGGCGGCAGCGAATACCAACGATCGCAACCCTCATTATCGATGCTTTGCAGGCTCAACTTGGAAATGAACAAGACGATACTGTCCAGCGGGAAATCCGTTCAGGAATCGGTCAGAGTGAATGATCCATTTCAACAGAGTCCATCATCACATGTTGGATTTTACCACCTGTTGTGTTTATTGAGCCCTTATGTTCCGCGAAACAATCCGTTCGCTATTCTTCTATTGTTTCGTCAATTTCATTTGAAGGATCTTTGCCAGGGCCGTCCTTGCAGTAGTACTTTGATAAGACACCCTGCCACTCGTGGGAGTTTTTTGCAGCGATAAATGCATTTCGTACGTCGAGTGAATCTGGGTGAAGCTTTGCATACTTGATTGCAAATTTTCGCATTGTGCGGCCGGCGAGTTGTTCGCCATTGAGCTTTACTGCCAGTCGGAAGTGTTCTGCAAGGACGTCTCGTTGAGAGAAAATTCGTGGTGGCTGTATGTTTTCTTCTGGAGAGCCGTTAAGCAAGTCCTGCGTGTGTTTAAATATCCAAGGGTTCCCGATAGCCCCGCGGGCTATCGTGACGCCATCAACACCGGTATGGGCCAGCATCCGCAAGCATGCTTGTGCCGAGAAGAGATCACCGGAACCAAGGACAATGCGGTTGCCTGCGTGACGCTTGACGGTTGCCAAGAAATCCCAGTCACTTGGGCCGTTGTAACGCTGCACAACGCTTCGGCCATGAACAGTAATTGCTGAAACACCCCGGGAAAAAGCACCATCAAAGATAGTGAAGAACTTGTCCTCACTGTCTTGTGAATCGTCTATTCCTCGTCGCATTTTCAGGGTCACTGGGAGTTTGGCAGGAACGGCCTCTCGGACCCTTGAAACTATTTCAAGCGCGGTGTCTGGTGTGCTCAGGAGGTAACCACCGCGGCAGCGTCCAAGAACTTTTTTTACGGGGCACCCGAAGTTGATATCAATACAGTCGAATCCTGCTTCCACAAGTCGACGCGAGGCTGGTGCGAAATCATCAGGATTTGCGCCCATAAGTTGCCCGCCAACAGGATGCTCTTCGTCGGCGATTGCGAGCCTCGCAAGGTTTCTTTGGCTATTACCAACACGCGTAAGGAATTGGTCAAGCATAACTTCACAGAGCGTATAAGAAGCACCAAATCGTCGTGCCATCACCCGCATGGGTAGATCGCTGTAGCCTGAAAGTGCGGCTTGGACAATTTGAGAATCGAGAGACAATGAACCGATCTGTAATTGTTTCCGCCGAGGTCGATTGTCTGGTGGGCTAAGGAGCATTGCATTCATCTCAGAACAGGGCACAGATCAAACCAACTTCGCCCTTGCGCACGCATCCATAGGTCGCTAGCATCGGGTCCCCAGTTTCCTTGCGGATAATTCGGCATGGAAGGCGTCGTGTCACTGCTCCACGATTGTACGAAGGGATCAATGATTCCCCATGCCTTTTCCACTTCATCAGAGCGAGCAAAAAGGCTGGCGTCGCCCGTCATGCAGTCGAGGAGAAGCGGTTCATAAGCCTCTGGAAGCCTTCCAGAGAATTCACGAGAGTAACTGAATTCGAGATCGGTGAGCCGTAATCGCATTCCATCCCCAGGCACCTTGGTATGAAAGTGCAGTTGTATACCCTCTGCTGGCTGAATCTGAATAACGAGTCGATTGGCCTCTCGTTGTGATTGAGGATTGTCAAAGGCAAAGAGTTCAAGTGGTGGTTGCCGAAAGCCAATCACGATTTGTGTTGTTCGGCAACTCATTGCCTTTCCGCTTCGAAGATAGAAGGGGACGCCTTGCCACCTCCAGTTGTCAACTTCGAGCCGGATTGCTCCAAAAGTTGCAGTGTTGCTGCTCGGGCGTACGCCAGGCTCTTCAAGGTAGCCCGAATATTGACCACGCACGCTAGCGTCAGCTACCTGCGAGGTAGTAAGCGGCCGGATTGCATCGAGTACTTTTACTTTTTCATTCCGGACGGCATCTGCGTTGAACCGAACCGGCGCTTCCATGGCAGTGACCATCAACAGTTGTAGTAAGTGATTTTGGAACATGTCACGAAGCACGCCGGCTGAGTCGTAATAATTGCCCCTTCGGCCCACAGGCAATTCTTCTGCGACTGTTATCTGGACATGATCGATATAACGACGGTTCCAAATAGGCTCAAAGATTGTGTTCGCAAATCGCAGGGCAAGAATGTTCTGGACCGATTCTTTACCGAGATAGTGATCGATACGATATACCTGAGATTCATTGAAAACAGAATGAATGTGATTGTTCAACAAGTGAGCGGTCTCAAAGTCTGTTCCGAAAGGCTTTTCGATGACAATGCGACGAGGTCCGTTTTCTTCCGAAGCCATGTTCAGGTCGCCAAGGGTGGCAACTGCTGGAGTGTAAAAACGAGGTGCGGTCGCCAGATAGTAGACTCGCGGAACACATTCTCCGGCCTCGATCTCATGAAGTCTGCGCTGAAGACACTTGAAGTCTTCAGTGTTTTCAATGTCTCCGGGTTGATAATGGATGATTGACTCAAAGTCATTCCATGCTTCGTGAGAGAACGGCTCGCCGCCGGCGTGTTGTTCTGTTGACTCACGAAGGCTCATTCTCCATTGAGCGTCTGACATTACTGTCCGTGAAAAGCCAATGATTTTTGTGTTTTCTGGCAGCAGTCCAGCCCGCATCAAGTTGTACAGCGCAGGCACCAATTTACGACTCGTAAGATCGCCGGATGCGCCGAAAATAACAAAGGTGTGCGGCATCAGTTTTTGGTGTTGAGGTGAGCGAATGTTGTGCTTTAAAAAACTCAGTGAATGTGTTGCGTCGACTTTATTTTGCCAGAAGAATGAGTTTGGAATCGAACGGAAAGGTTTGTTCTAGATTCGCATTCCGGTAAATCCACCATCTACATAAATGCTTGTACCAGTGATGAAACTGCCGGCATTTTTACTACAAAGCAGGACAGCGGCTCCGACGAGTTCGTGAGGGTTGCCAAAGCGATCCATTGGGGTTTGCCCCATGATTTGTGAAATCCTTTCCGGGGATAGAATTTTTCTGTTTTGTTCTGCCGGGAAAAAACCAGGACACAATACGTTGACACGGACGTCTTTCATGGCCAACTCTCTCGCCACATTCTGCGTGTAGTTTACAACTGCAGCCTTTGAAGCAGAGTAAGCAAACACCTTTGAAAGTGGTTTGTCAGCTGAAACGCTACCTATATTGAGAATCGCACCACCTCCACGTGTAGCCATATGCCTGCCAAAAATCTGGCAGCCGAGGTGCGTGCTCTTAAGGTTTGTATTCAGAACACGGTCCCAATCGTCATCAGGGATTTCGTCGTAGGGAATTGACGAATTGACACCGGCACAATTCACCAGAATGTCGGCACTGCCATATTTTTGGACAGTGGTCGATAGAAGGTCTTCGATACTTTTTCTTTCAACAGCGTTCACAGCGATAAACTGACCGTTTCCACCAGCTTCACGAATAGCGGCAACTCGAATTTCGCCACGCTCTGCATTGCGACCTGCAACGACAACCGATGCACCTGCCGCAGCAAGCCCGTCTGCCAGAGCACCTCCGAGCACGCCAGTACCACCGACAACAACTGCTGTTTGACCAGAAAGCCCAAAAAGTTCATGGAGGTAGTCGTGTTTCATGGTTAATTTCTTGTGAGAGGAAGGCGAGGGGAGGGTGATAGAAAATTAAGACAGCGGTCTACGAAGATCGAGCCATTCACTATGAAAAGACCCTTCCCGGTCGGTCCGTTGATAGGTGTGGGCACCAAAGTAATCTCGCTGAGCCTGGAGCAGATTTGCTGGCAGGTGAGCGCTACGGTAGCCATCGTAATAAGCGAGTGCCGTCATGAACGCTGGTGTTGGTATGCCGTGTGCCGCTGCCGTTGCGACAACAGTTCGCCAGGCTGTTTGACTCTCGGCAAGAGCACTCGTGAAGTAGGGGGCAAGCATAAGGTTTTCCAGCGACGCATTTTCACCATACGCCGCAGCTATTCGATCAAGAAATTGCGCTCGGATTATGCATCCGCCCCGCCAAAGCATCGCAATTGACTGATAGTTGAGTTCCCAGTCGTGTTCTTTGGCTGCGGCTGCTAATTGTGCAAATCCTTGGGCATAGCTGGCTATTTTTGATGCGTAGAGAGCTTGACGCACCTGTTCAGTAAACGCAGATGAATTTTCAATTATCGCCAGTTTTGGTCCACTCAAAATATTGCTAGCACGGACCCGAGCATCTTTTTCGGCAGAGAGACAGCGAGCATAGACAGCTTCTGTAACAAGCGTACTTGGTACCCCAAGGTCTAGCGCAAGTTGACTCATCCATTTGCCAGTGCCCTTTGCGCCAGCTCGATCGAGAATGTGGTCAACAAGAAAGCTTCCCGCCTTCCCATCAGGGTCGTGTGCAGTAAAGATATCCCGTGTAATTTCAATAAGATAACTATCAAGTTCGCCACGGTTCCACTCGTCAAAAACATTTGCTAACGAATTGTTGTCCAGGCCAGCAGCATGCTTTAATAACCAGTAAGCCTCACAAATAAGTTGCATGTCGCCATATTCAATTCCGTTGTGCACCATTTTTACATAATGGCCAGCGCCTCGCGGGCCAACCCATTCGCAGCACGGTACATCATGGTTTGTTCCGACATGAGCCGAAATGGATTGAAAGATTGGCTTTATCAATGGCCAGGCTTCCGCTGAGCCGCCCGGCATGAGACTAGGGCCTTTCAATGCGCCTTCTTCGCCGCCAGAAACCCCAGTGCCTACGTAAAGCAGGCCAGCCTCTTCGACCTGTTTTGTTCTCCGTTCAGTATCACTGTATTGAGTGTTCCCTCCATCGATAATGACATCACCAGAATTCAGCAGGGGAATCAGCGTTTCAATAATGTGATCAACGGCTGGACCGGCCTTCACCATCAGCATGATTTTACGGGGTGGCTCAACCGCAGCCACAAGGTCTTCGATGGAATGGCATCCAATAATCTGTTCTTGGTTGCCACGGTCCGCAACGAACGCATCTGTGACGCTTTGTGTTCGGTTATAGACCGCGATATGAAACCCTCTGCTCGCGATATTGAGCGCAAGGTTTTCTCCCATCACCGCCAGGCCGATGAGGCCAATGTCGCAAGTAGATTTGTTCATAGAGCCTTTCAGGAGGAAGTAAGCCACGCAGCGAACGAAAACGTTCGTGCTATTGGTAGAAACCGGTCATTCTGCTATTCAAGCAAATCATACCGAGACAAACGACATGAAACTACACCGCCCCTTCATTTCACGGTGAAAACATCGTCAAGAAGTTTTCGAGGCCTGCCGATAACCAATCCCAAGGCTGGAGATGATCGACACATTCGCTCCGATACGATTCAATACCATGAAGCGAACAATCAATTTATCCGGCAGTCTTGACCTCATCGTCAACTTTTCAATAGCGTTACATACTGTGGCGCCGTAGCCAAGTGGCTAAGGCAGCGGATTGCAAATCCGCCATCGTCGGTTCGACTCCGACCGGCGCCTCTTTTTTTCTCGTGTGGGAACATGGATTCCCTGTGATGTCATTCGCGAGGGAATGGGGAAATGGTCGCATCTCGTCCTGGCCAGCAAAAAGTGTCGAAACGCACGGTCATGATCGTGGAGGTCGCTGGCAAGAGTCAGGAATCTCTTCAACGATTTTTTATTGATCGTGGGTATCGAGCTCTCATCACTCAAGATCCTGAGCGGGCCTTGATGCGATTTAAAACATGGCCTCGGCCGGATCTGCTCCTTGTGAGTGCGCAGATAATGCAAGAGCCTGCGATAAAACTATTCAATTCTTTTTCAAAAGACAGGTATTTAGCACGAGTCCCTGTTCTTATGATTGGAAGCAGAAAACGGAAGCAGTGGTTTATTGATGGGGCTCAAACAGATGACCTACGAAAGGTCCTGTTGATGCCCTTCAAAGCTGATACGCTTATTTCTCTTGTGAATGCATTAATCAATCACTCCATGTCACTCGAAGATTCATAAGAAGTGCGTTTCGGTGGTGCATATCAGTTGCGCATACCCAAGGGAGTAACAACTTCAGGCAGGGAAGACCTGTGGGAATGGCAACCCGGTTCAATTCAGGAGCATGGACTCCCATCATAATCAGAGATGATTGTAGGAACTTGCCTGAACCAAAGAAGGGCCTGTATCTCGTGGATGCGAAGTCAGGAAATTGATGGCTTGTTTGATGTCAATAAGTAAAAGATCGGCCATTTCTCTTGTGAAACCACGTTTTACAAGAATACGTTGAAATGCTTTGTGCGCAAGATCGCCAGTAAACGGGTAGGCGGGCACCTGCCAGCCTCGCATGCGAAGTCGATCTGCCAGGTCGTAGAGTGTAAAGCCATGCTTTGTGTTTTCCGCCTGCGTCCATACCACAGCCGGGATTCCCTTAGCTGGTGAGCCGTCGTGAATGATTTCGAAGCCATCGACAGTTGCAATCTGTTGTGCGCAGTACTCTGCGATTTCGTGAGAACTGCCATGGATGGCTGTGTAGCCTGCTTTGCCGAAACGGATAAAGTCAAAGTATTGAGCGATCACTTGGCCTGCTGGACGTGAGAAATTGATCTGAAACGTAGGCATGTCACCGCCCAAATAACTGACATGAAAAATCAGCTCATCTGGAAGGTCGGCGGGTTCTCTAAACAACACCCAGCCGATCCCGAGAGGTGCCAGGCCAAACTTATGCCCAGATGCATTAATTGACTTCACGCGTTCAAGACGGAAATCCCAGGGTTCGTGGTTTGGTGCGGTAAATGGTGCTAAAAAACCTCCGCTGGCTCCATCAACATGAATGGGAATATCGATTCCAGTACGATTTTGAAAGTCGTCCAAGGCACGACTTATGCCGGCTACGTCTTCATACAGACCGTGGTATGTCACGCCCATTGTGGGGACAACAAAGATTGTATTTTCATCAACTTGCTCAAGCATAGCCTTCGGTGTCATGCAGAGTTCGCTGGGTGACATTTCAATTTCGCGCAGTTCAATGTCCCAGTAGCGAGCAAATTTTTTCCAGCATATCTGAACACTGCCACAGACCATGTTCGGCCGGTCGGTTGGCTTGCCAGCAGCTTCTTGACGAGATTTCCATCGCCATTTCGCAGCCATTCCTCCGAGCATAGAAGCTTCACTCGATCCAATTGCAGAACATCCAACAGGTTTGCCAGGGGCGTTCCAAAGGTCTGCTAGGAGATTGACGCATCGTTGCTCTATTTCGGCTGTCTGAGGATATTCATCTTTGTCAATCAAGTTTTTATCGATCGCCAAGTCCATAAGTTTATGGACTTCAGGGCATTCCCATGTCTGACAAAATGTTGCGAGATTCTGTTTGCTGTTGCCGTCGAGCAGTAATTCTTGACTCAGGATTTGGTAGACGGTGTCAGCGTCGGCTGTTTCATCCGGAAAACGGGTGCTTGGTAGTGGGCGAGTCAGGAGCGAAATGATTTTGGCGTCGGAGCCCAAGTTTGGTGTGTTTTCGGCAGATTTTCTTGCAGTCATTTCGAGTCATCCTTGGTGAAACTTTTCGGGTGTTCGCATTCACGAGGCAAAGCATGCACATGGTACTCAATAGCCGTAGGTGCGTCCGCAGTTTTATGACTTTGATGTGCCTGATTTATCCCAGAGATGCTAGTAAAACTGGTAACGCAACCAATGGGATTGAACGGGCGTCGATAATGTCATTGCCTTTAACGATAAGAAGCCATCAAAAATGAATGCAGGCGGACGATTCCGCCATGAATTTCTCAAAAACAAAGGGGTTTTTTGTCGCCGCTTGACCCGGACGCCGTTGCCGACTACTTTTCCGGGTCTGGAAAAATTTTTAGTTGCTTAAACGGAAACGTCAGCAAATAAACTTTTTTGGCAAAAACGGCACTGATGAGGCTTCAAACCCGGAGTGTCGTGGCAATTAATGTGTTTCGTCTGCTTTTTGCAAACTTCTTGCACATAAAACTGCACAGTTCATTGACAATTTGGTTGTGGTAATTGGCATCTTGATAGAATGTCGAAGAGTTTTGATGAATCTTTGATTCATCATGTATTTTTCGCGTTCTCCCAAGGCAAACAATTTCGTGGGATTCATTTTGGATTCCACAGAATTTTTTAGAGCGAGACAATAACGTTACAAAGGATAAGCCAGTCAACTTTGTTGTATTGGTTTATCTGGTTGCGTGATTCCCGAAGAAGTTCGCATTGCGAGCATTCGATTCGGGTGGTCAAGCTACCAAGGGCGCATGGGGGATGTCTTGGCATTAGGAGGCTTTGAAGGGCGCGGAAGGCTGCGAAAAGCCTGGGGTAACCGTCAAACAGGTGATGATCCCGGGATTCCCGAACTGACTGTAACTGAATACATAGGTTGCAGTGGCTAACGCGGAGAACTGAAACATCTAAGTATCCGTAGGAATAGAAAGAAAAATCGATTTCCTGAGTAGCGGCGAGCGAAAGGGAAATAGCCCAAACCGTGGTGGTTTCCACTGCGGGGTTGTAGGGCCCTCCACCGGAGTTAACAAACAATTGGCTAGCAGAACGACTTGGAAAGGTCGTCCATAGAGGGTGACAGACCCGTACGCGAAAGCTGGTTGTCTCTGGAGGGTACCCTGAGTAGGTTGAGGCACGTGAAACCTCGACTGAATCTACGGGGACCATCCCGTAAGGCTAAATACTCCCTAATGACCGATAGTAAACAAGTAGAGCGATCGAAAGATGAGAAGAACCCCTGTTAGGGGAGGAATGTGAACCTGAAACCATGCGCCTACAAGCGGTCGGAGCGCTATGGCCTTTTTGGCAATGCGTGACGGCGTGCCTTTTGCATAATGATCCGGCGAGTTACCGTCAGCGGCTCGGTTAAGGCCTTTCGGGCCGAAGCCATAGGGAAACCGAGTCTGAATAGGGCGACTATTGGTCGCTGGTGGTAGACGCGAAACTGCACGAACTACCCATGAGCAGGTTGAATCGCGGGTAAAACCGCGTGGAGGACCGAACCCACTTGGGTTGAAAACCGAGGGGATGACTTGTGGGGAGGAGTGAAAGTCTAATCAAGCGCAGAGATAGCTCGTTCTCTCCGAAATAGCTTTAGGGCTAGCCTCGGGCAATAGATAGTGGGGGTAGAGAGACTGAATTGGATGGGGGCCCTTCCCGGGTACCTCACCGAACCAAACTCCGAATACCATTATCCGTACCCCGGGAGTCAGTCCGCGAGGGATAAGCTTCGCGGTCGAGAGGGAAACAACCCAGACCATCTGCTAAGGTCCCCAAGTAAAACTCAGTCACTAAGGAAGTGATTTTGCTATGACAGCCAGGATGTTGGCTTAGAAGCAGCCATCATTTAAAAAGTGCGTAACAGCTTACTGGTCGAGCAATTTTGCGCCGATAATGAACGGGAGTAAGTTTTACACCGAAGCAGTGGGATCCACTTGTGGATCGGTAGGAGAGCGCTGTACGTCAGATACAAGTCGCACCGTAAGGAGCGATGGTGGGGCGTACAGGTGATTATGCCGGAATGAGTAACGATAAAGCAGGTGAGAATCCTGCTCGCCGAAAGCCTAAGGTTTCCTGGGGAAGGTAAATCCGCCCAGGGTTAGCCGGTTCCTTAGTCGAGGCCGAAAGGCGTAGACGATGGATAGCAGGTCAACATTCCTGCGCCACATGCCGGACTGATGGAGGGACGGCGTCTGAAAGGTGAGGGGACGGATAGAAATGTCCCTCGCCTGTGTGTAGGGTAGCTGTAGGCAAATCCGCAGCGACATCCTGAAGCATGGGACAAAGACGTTTATGTTTCGATAGTCACCAGAAGGACGTCCAAGAAAAGCTTCTAGGGTTGATGGCATGTGACCGTACTAAAACTGACACAGGTAGGCGGGACGAGAAGTCCTAGGCGCTCGGGAGAACACTGGTTAAGGAACTCTGCAAAATGGCCCCGTAAGTTCGCGATAAGGGGTGCCCTCTTTGGTTAACGCTGAGGAGGGTCACAGTAAATCGGCATCAGCGACTGTTTATCAAAAACACAGGACTCTGCTAACTCGCAAGAGGATGTATAGAGTCTGACGCCTGCCCGGTGCTGGTAGGTTAAGGAAGAGGGTTAGCCGCAAGGCGAAGCTCGCAACTCGAAGCCCCAGTAAACGGCGGCCGTAACTATGACGGTCCTAAGGTAGCGAAGTTCCTTGTCGGGTAAGTTCCGACCTGCATGAAAGGCGTAACGACTGATGCACTGTCTCAACCAGTGACCCGGTGAAATTGTAGCCGTGGTGAAGATGCCACGTACCCGCAGTATGACGGAAAGACCCCGTGAACCTTTACTGTAGGCTGATATTGGTCTTGGACGTGTTCTGTGTAGGATAGGTGGGAGGCTTTGAAGCAGTGACGCTAGTCATTGTGGAGCCAACGTTGAAATACCACCCTGGATTCGTTTGAGTTCTAACGCTGATTCCCGTGAATCCGGGCAGCGGACAGTTTCAGTTGGGCAGTTTGACTGGGGCGGTCTCCTCCCAAAGAGTAACGGAGGAGTTCAAAGGTACCCTCAGCCTGGTTGGCAATCAGGCATTGAGCGCAAAGGTAGAAGGGTGCTTGACTGCGAGACTCATAAGTCGAGCAGATACGAAAGTAGGACTTAGTGATCCGGTGGTTCTGAATGGAAGGGCCATCGCTCATCAGATAAAAGGTACTCCGGGGATAACAGGCTTATCGCTTCCGAGCGTCCATAGCGGCGAAGCGGTTTGGCACCTCGATGTCGGCTCATCACATCCTGGGGGTGGAGAAGCTCCCAAGGGTTTGGCTGTTCGCCAATGAAAGTGGTACGTGAGCTGGGTTCAGACCGTCGTGAGACAGGTCGGTCCCTATCTGCTGTGGGCGTACGAAACTTGCGAGGATTCTTCTTTAGTACGAGAGGATTTGGAAGGACGTTCCTCTGGTGTACCAGTTGTCGCGCTAGCGGCATGGCTGGATAGCTAAGAACGGAAAGGATAAACGCTGAAAGCATATAAGCGTGAAGCCCGCCTCAAGATCAGGTTTCGTAGGGTTTTTAACCCGAAAGTCCCCTGAAAGACGATCAGGTTAATAGGCCGGATGTGTACGTGCAGTAATGCACTCAGCTAACCGGTACTAACGGACGATTGCTTGACCACTCGTATCGAGTGCTTGCTCTAACGCCGTCAGTTTAGTCGCGATAAAATGATTCGTGAATTTTTTGACGGTACGCTGCCTGAAATGGTGGCAGTTTGCTCTCTTGCGAAAGCATGAGAGTGCCAATTATCACAACATTATCACCACGAAAGTGGTGACACAGGATTTTCCGGTGAACATATTTGAAAGGTCACACCCGTTCCCATCCCGAACACGGTAGTTAAGCTTTCAGAGCCGATGGTAGTGCCAAAAGTGCGAGAGTAGGTATCGCCGGAAATTTTTTACGAACCCCTCGGTTTCTTCTAGATCCCGAGGGGTTTTTTATTTTCTATTGCGATCCAAGATGTTCAATGACGAGTTGTTCGATGAATTCGACAGGTAATCCTACGACAGTATCGGCAGAGCCGGTTATTAATCGGAGAGGTAAGTGGCCATCTTGAAAACCGCACGCACCGGCTTTTCCACGCCAATCGTTTGTTGCAAGATAGTCATCGATTTCTTTTTTTTGAAGTAATTCCATGAAGACCTCACTCATCGCACACCCCTCTGTCACAATATGTTGACGTAGACTTGTGTCAGCCCAATTCTTCTCTGCAGGTTCTGGGAACCAGATGCTCACACCAGTAAAAACTTGATGCTTTTTGCCTGAAAGAGCTTCAATCATTCTTCGAGCATCATGTGCATCTGTGGGCTTGCCAAATATTACCCCTTCTATTTCACCAACAGTATCACAGGCAAGAATTGCACGTGTTTCTAATGGAGAAAGTTGTTTTGATACCGCCGCAGCCTTTGCATGAGCTAATCGAGTTACAAAGGTCGGTACCGTTTCACCTGGCTGGAGTGGCGGCGCCGACGCTTCGGCATACTCAGGTGGTGGGGTAATAGTAACGTCCCAGCCTGCTGAAATGGCTAGCTCTCGGCGACGGTGGGACTGGCTTGCTAGTATCAACTTCAGTGGTGACGGTAGCATCATGTTAAAATAATAAAATTATGGAGTATGAATTGAGAGAAATTGCATGAAAGTTCTCTTTGATGATCCAGATATCGTCGTTCTTGACAAGCCTGCTGGACTGGCAACAGCGAACAGTCCACGAGGTGACAGCAGTCTGTATGTCGAACTGATGAATAGGTTTGGTGACGGGTGTTTTATTGGTGTTGTAAGTAGATTGGACAAGCCAGTATCCGGAGTTGTTATTTTTGGAAAGAATAAAACTGCAGCCGCTTGTTTAGCCAAGCAATTTCGTGAACGGACTGTTCAAAAAGAATACGTCGCAATTGTTGAAAAGAGGTTTCCATCATCTCTTGGTACGTGGGTGACGTGGCGGGATCGTGTTCGCTGGGACGATGCTCTTCGTCGTGCTGTTTTGGAGGGTCGGGATGAACGAGAGGACATTCAGAGGAAAGCAAACGAAGGATCGA
>JABAAH010000017.1:0-2231 GCA_014238855.1 Planctomycetota bacterium | reverse complement strand
ATAGCCTGCCCGCTGAAACTGTTGCACGGGTCACCAAAAGGGCAGGAGAAGTTTCGCTTGTTGAACTCCAACCGAGGACGGGGCGACGACATCAATTGCGTATTCAACTTGCTTCACGTGGGTGCCCGATTGTTGGCGATCGCATGTACGGAAGTCGACTACCCCTGAAGTCCGAGGGCAATGTAAACATAGCACTGCATGCCCAGAAACTTACATTCGAGCATCCGAGGACCGGGGTGTGCACCACGGTTGAAGCAGAGATACCGAGGCCTTGGAAATTACAGTACAACGTTCTTTTTTTGTAACAAAGCTTCTCGCAATGAGGTCTAGAGGTAATATCACTGCCAATTCATGAGGTTTTGGTTGTGTGAGATTTGTGTGTTTTTTCATGTTTTTTTACGCACAAAAAACCTTCAAGGCCAGTGAGCGATCTGATAGAGTTATTCAGCGATCAGATAGTTTATTTTTAGAAGTGAAATAGCCCCTCCATATAGCCCCTCCATACAGTTGTTTATTTTTCAATTATGCACCAAAACCCTGCCCTGATTCAGCGATTTCGTCAGGCGGTACTTGATTCAGGAATGCTCAAATCCACGCTAAATGGTGTAGAGTCGGGAGTCCGAAAGTCACCTGAGATAGCTGTTGCGGATGAAATTGCAGTTGTTCGAGCAACGGTAAATGCGCTTGTCAAAAAAGAGCATCTCAGTGAGGCCAAAGCCAAAGACATCATAAAAAGTGTGTTGACAGAACTCGATTTGTTTCGTGAAACATTGCTGGCAAGTGGTCTTGGTGTACTACCAGCAACGCTTGATGGGGCGGTAAAGAATGCTTATTCTTCACACGAAAATAAGCCCGGGGATGACACTGCCATCGCAAAAGAGGTAGCAGATTTCTTGGTAGATCAGGGACAGTTGACACCTTTTCAGGCGTCTCAACTCCTCATGGGGCGAAAGAAGTTTCAGTTAGGTCACTACCGAATCCTTTCACAGATCGGAAGAGGGGGCATGGGGCTCGTGTTTCTTGCTGAGCATGAGCTCATGGGGCGAAAAGTTGCGATTAAGGTACTGCCACGGAAAAAGGTGACAGAACAGTCTGAAGAAGCTTTCCGACGAGAGATTCGCATGCTTGGTCGGCTTGACCATGAAAATCTCGTCCGAGCTATTGATGCTGGCTTTGACGGCAACGTTTTTTACATGGTGACAGAGTTTATTGATGGTCTTAATTTGAATCAGCTTGTTAAGAAGTACGGACGGCTCACTGATGACGTAGCCGCAGCTATTATCTCGCAGGCTGCACTGGCGCTGGGTTACGCGCACGAAAATAAGATTGTGCATCGTGACGTCAAGCCAGGAAATATTTTTGTTAGCTTTAACGGATCTGTGAAACTACTTGATCTTGGTCTTGCTCGATCCGAACTAGAAGGAGAGGCTATTTCATTCAATGGGGTAGTGGGCACAATTGACTATATTGCCCCGGAGCAACTAGATAAAAAAAGTGCAGGTAACGTCGATGCATTGGCTGATGTCTATAGCCTCGGATGTACTCTTTACTACATCGTGACTGGAAAGCCACCATATCCGGGTGGAGATCGTGCGGATAAAGCTCGGCGGCACCTTGATCCTAATCCAATTAGAAAACAAGAAATCCAAGACAATTCAAAGCACAGTAGTACGGGGTTTTGTGATGTGATCTATGGGATGCTTTTAAAAGAACCGGCCGACAGATACCAGTCGATGGAAGAAGTAATAGATGCTCTTGCTAATTGGATGCCTCAGAATCCGCAACAGACAATTGCAAACTGGGTGAGCCTTTCACCAGAGACAAATTCTCACGACGAATGGAAAATTTCCGAAGAAGATCTTCTTTCAGTGGAGAATGACAATGTTATCTTGGAGCAGCCCGGCAGAGATTCAGAGAGGCATCAGTCAGCTACGCCTATAGCAATTGGCCGGCTCGTCGTGGTGTCGTTGGTTTCTGGCTTAAGTATTGGAGTGCTAGCAGCTGTAACAGAGTCTTTGTTTTGGGAGGGCCCTAGCTTCGGTTCAATTCTTTTTGGCCTTGTTGGTTCAGTTTTTGCCACTGGTGGGCAGTTTCTTTGGCGAGTCGTGAAGTCCTCCAGTTAGTAGACGAATTAAGACTCCCAGGTGCCCGCGAACTATTTCCAGGTGCCCGCGAACTATTTTAAGTCGACAAGATATCCTTTAAAGCGTCTTTAATAAAAGGGAATTGAA
>JABAAH010000179.1 GCA_014238855.1 Planctomycetota bacterium | reverse complement strand
GTAAATGGCACAACAGCTAGTGCAAACGTGACTGTGGATGAAAACAGTGCAGAAGGAGTGGTATCATTCAACATTACAGCCTTTGATCTTGCAGGAAACAGCCTAACAGTAAACCAGACACAACTAGACTCTCCAAACATCACAATAGATCAAACAAATCCACAACTAGTAAACCTCACCGTATATAGTGACCATAGTAACATGTCACTCGCAAGAATAGGAAACTTTGTAAACATGACATTACATGTGACAGAATCCCTTCAAAGTGCGACCATTGGCATTCTAAACAATACCATGAACATGAGCGTAGTAAATGACATTGCACACGCAACCATCCTGGTTCTGCAAAACTCTTCAAATGGACCTTTAGAGTTTAACATTACCGCATATGATAAAGCTGGAAACATACTCAGCGTAACACAGGATAATATTACTGAGAAAAACGTCGTAATAGATACAATTGATCCATCTCTGGTAAACTTGACCATATACAGCAACAATGCAAAGCCATCTTTTGCAAAGGTAAACGACAATGTGACCATCACGTTGACTACGAAAGAGCCCATAGGTAGTATAGCTGTCACCGTACTGAATCAATCGATCAACACGAACATTAATGGTACCACAGCTACTGCAAGTATTTTGGTTGATCAGAACACCACAAATGGTCCCATCAAATTTTCGATAAACATC
Organism: Planctomycetota bacterium; assembly: GCA_014238855.1. Lineage (GTDB taxonomy): Bacteria > Planctomycetota > Planctomycetia > Pirellulales > UBA1268 > UBA1268. The sequence continues at coordinate 6 of JABAAH010000179.1, read as the reverse complement.
AGTGAT
>JABAAH010000178.1 GCA_014238855.1 Planctomycetota bacterium | reverse complement strand
ATTTCAAGCGTCTCACCATTCTTTAAAAGAAGCTGATACGTCACGTTGGGTGCAGTCTGAATGAGATCAAGGTCTGCTTCTTGCTCGAGTCGCTGCTGAATGATTTCCATATGCAAAAGGCCAAGGAAACCACAGCGAAAACCGAACCCAAGCGCCTCACTACTCTCAGGCTGAAACTCAAACGAAGGATCGTTGATAGCCAGTCGTTCAAGGGACTCCCGCAACTCCTCAAAGTTTTCACCCTCAGATGGGTAGAGTCCACAATAGACCATCCGCTGCGGTGGTTTGTAGCCTGCAACGGCCACGGCTCCGTCCTTACCTGGGACGGTAAGTGTGTCGCCGACATGAACATGCTCGACATCTTTGATATTACACACCAGATACCCTACCTGGCCGGCAGCAAGCTGCTTGCATGATCGACGCTGCGGGACAAACTGGCCAAGATCAATGACCTCATGCGTGACTCCTGTTTTCAGGAATCGAATCTTCTGTCCTTTCGTCACAGTGCCATCAATGATTCGTACGTACGTAATGACACCGCGATAGCTGTCATAGTGACTGTCAAAAATCAATGCCTGTAACACTTTGTCAGGATCACCCTGTGGCGGCGGTATCCGATCAATGATGGCAGCTAACAGTTCCTCGACCCCGATACCAGTTTTTGCACTCGCGCGAAGGACTTCATCGGAATCAATGGCAAGAG
>JABAAH010000177.1 GCA_014238855.1 Planctomycetota bacterium | reverse complement strand
TTGGCTATGTCGTTGTAGGCGGCAGCATCCCCTTCCACTCGGCCCTTTGAGCCGGCGGGTACGGGCGTCGTATTTCGCCATATGAGAATGGCACCTGTCTTTTCAAGTTGTGAGACAAGCTCCTGAAGGTTCTTTTTGTATTCAGCAGGTGGCACCTGCTGATGGTTGTTGGGGTCTTTCGGATCTGTAAGGTTTTCACCGTCTGGGCCAAGATATTTCAGGTCATGGAGCCCCCAGTTGAAGTGGATGACATCCCAGCCTGTATCACCGAGCCATTGCGACAAGCCTTCTAGGCCTCGAGTGGTTGGTCCACAGTTTGTCAGCGGCCGGTGGACATTCGCCTTGCCACGAAGGGCATCACGAGCAGGAACTGTGTAGCCGATCGAAATCGAATCACCGACCAGCAAAACGCGAGGGAGTCCTTTGACGTCCTCAACGGGTGTCATTGCTGGGTTTTTTGGACGCTGACTCCGTTTTGTTGTTTTTGTTTGGTTTTGTGATGAGCGTTTCTGAGGCGTGGTGTCAGCCTTGGTTTGGCGGGCGTTTGTGGCAACAAGGAGTGATGCAAGAAACAGGCTGGTGGTGAAGAGGCTGCATAAACGGTATCGCATGGATGAAAAGCCTTTTATTAATTGGAGAAGCTGTTGCGATGGAATGGCCTGAGAGAAACCACGCATTCGAGTGGCGGAGTTTAGAATGAGGGCCTG
>JABAAH010000176.1:617-741 GCA_014238855.1 Planctomycetota bacterium | reverse complement strand
AGAAATGATCCAGGTTTTATACCTTTAAAGTGTTGATAAGATACCATGGCAACCAGCGAAAACGTGTTCATTCGTGCAAATTGCTGATGTCATTCACAGTAAATAGGACCTTTGTCGAAATATA
>JABAAH010000176.1:0-607 GCA_014238855.1 Planctomycetota bacterium | reverse complement strand
CACAACCGTTTCCGTATTAGGTGCTTGCGAGACTTTTACAAACCGACCATTTCCTAAAACTTGTGTGTATAATATAGCAGACATTTCATATAGATTCCAGATTGTTGAATATATAGATAGTATAGAAATGATCCAGGTTTTATACCTTTAAAGTGTTGATAAGATACCATGGCAACCAGCGAAAACGTGTTCATTCGTGCAAATTGCTAGGGTCGTCCGTGGCCTAATCGATATAGTGGTTGTACTACTAATATCTACAAGCTGGACGCCTATGCTGTCACGCGGGTTCAATCCTGACTTGTGGAAGTATGCATCTAGGGTGCCTTGTCCTTGCAGATTGACGGTGGTTAAGAAGTTCACGACCATTAAACTTGGTAAGTCGAGATATCCCCTGACTGAGTGGAATCGACAATAAACCAAGAATTTGGTTCATACTTTCCAGTGAAAATCACTACGCTTCTAATTTCAACATCACTCAAATAATAATCCCCAATTATAAGATTATCTACCTATGGCAGTTGCATTGAATATACACTGTTTCTACCTGAGATTAAATATTTCAACATCAATCAAAAGATAATCCCTAGTTATATATACCTGTGCTAGT
>JABAAH010000175.1 GCA_014238855.1 Planctomycetota bacterium | reverse complement strand
GTACCCCCGAGGTTGCTGACACAGCCAACGGAAGTGTGTTCCTTTTTACACCACTCAATCGACGCTTCGAGATTGGCTGGTTCCTTCCTGTTTCGGTCATTGCGCCTGATGCTCTTAGTTTGACATCTGAAACATTCCGTGGGACGGGTGATCTTACGGTGGCCCCGAGGTTTCTACTTGCAGAAGACAAAGAATACTCATTCACCGCTAACTGCTACATTCGTTGCCCAACTGGAAGCGTGCTCACGGGCAACGGGGTTACGAGTCTTTCACCAGATATTGAGTTCTGGCTCAACCCCACAGGCAAATGGATTCTGCGAGGAGGAGTTGGTGTCACAGTTCCTACAAATCTCACAACTGGCTCTGCGCCGCTGCTTGAAGTGAATCCCTGGACAGGTTTCAACCTTTCACCAAGTGCCTTTAGTTCTTTTGATGCCCGGGTTGCGAATGGCTTTTATCTGACTGACGACAAAGCCTCTGTCTTTAAACATCTGTGTGGAACAGTCTCAACCAACGTGCACACTCAAATCAATGGAGGGAATGCAACCTACTTCAGTATTACACCGGGAATGCGAACAGGAGTTGGTCGTGATTGGTATCTCCTCGCTGGCTTCGAAGTGCCGTTGGTTGGACCATTACCATTCTCAAATCAGGCGATTGTCCAACTCATTAAAAACTTTTAGTGACCCGCATGTATCACCTGAAAACGGTGGCCCATCACAGCTGGCTTTCCACTTCAGTCG
>JABAAH010000174.1 GCA_014238855.1 Planctomycetota bacterium | reverse complement strand
CAGCACATCTTCCGGGCATGGTCGCAGCTCAGACGCACCTCCCAGTACTTGGTGTACCTGTCGAGTCAGCGGTTCTTCGGGGTGTTGATTCGTTGTTGTCGATTGTTCAGATGCCAGCGGGCATCCCTGTCGGAACCCTTGCAATCGGTAGCGCAGGTGCAGAAAATGCAGCACTTCTTGCAGTGTCCATTCTGTCGTTACGTGACGAGGCGTTGCGAGATCGTCTTTGTGCGTATCGGAAGTCGCAGACAGAACGAGTGCTTGCCGATAATCTTTCCTCTGGCACGTAATTCGCTGACACAAAATGTGGGGTGTTCGTATGGATGATGACGCTGACCAGGCATATCCGATCATGCCAGGAGCCCTTCTCGGGGTTCTAGGTGGTGGCCAGCTAGGGGCAATGTTTGCGATGGCTGCTCGCAGTATGGGGTATCGAGTTGCTGTGATTACTGATACCGAGAATTGTCCGGCTGCTCGTCATGCTGACCGACTTCATGTTGGGAGTTATACAGACGTATCATTTCTTGCTAAATCAGCTAAAGATCTCTCAGTTGTAACCTTCGAGTTTGAAAATATACCGGCCGCAGCTGGAGAGGCTCTCAAGGCAGAGGTTCCGGTCCGTCCTCGTCCAGAGGTGCTCTTCACGACACAGAACCGTGAGCGTGAGAAAGCATTTTTGGTAGATCGAGGTATTCCCTGCGGCCGTCATGCTGTCGTACGATCAGAGAAAGATTTGCACGATGCGGCAGGAATCATTGGATTACCGGCTGTTCTCAAAACAGCAGCCTTTGGGTATGACGGAAAGGGGCAGGAACTCA
>JABAAH010000173.1 GCA_014238855.1 Planctomycetota bacterium | reverse complement strand
GCGCAGCGGCCTGGTGGTCGTAGAGGTTCACAGGGTCGTGCAGAAAAATCTCTCTTCTATGTCTCATACTTCTAGGAAAAAGATGTAATGCCTTCAGTAAGACAACTCTGTGTAAACAACTGTTCCATTATTTATCGTGTATATGTATGAACCCAACGTTCGAGGGTTCAGCATCGCCCAAGTGATCACTATCAAGGAGCATAAGGTATTCTTTGTCGCCAAAGGGAATAACCCACTCACATGCATTATGGCCACTTTCAGGTTGGTGAAATACATATGTCCAGCATGGTAATCCAAGACCATCTGTCTTAAGCAAACATGCAGCCCAAATCGTATCAGATGACTCTTCATCAGCAACATTATCCGGCTCAATACCTGATCCGCAAGCAAGTACAAAACCACCGTCAGAAGTCTGCTGCACCCCGTAACACTCGTCAAATATCTTTTTACTTGTTCCACCAGACAGCTGATCGTATGTCTGCTGCCACAGCATCTTGCCTTCACTGTCTGTTCTTACAAGCCATACGTCCCAGTTTTCACTTTCTCGACCAACTGTATGCCCTGCAAGAACAAAACCGTCTGATAACGTGTCAAAGTCAAAGCACTGATCCATTGCAGCACCTCCATAAAAATGCTGAAACAGTTTTTTACCTTGAGATGAAAACTGAACAAGGAAGGCATCTTGGTGTTCACTGTTCAAAAAATCTCGCCATGCGGTACCACAGATAGTAATAGTGCCTTGTTTTTGGCTCGCTAAAATTTTACTCCCTTGAGAAAACGGTAGCTCTTTCTGCCATTCTATTTCACCAGTTACGTTAAATTT
>JABAAH010000172.1 GCA_014238855.1 Planctomycetota bacterium | reverse complement strand
CTCCCGCTTCTCGAGGCGATGGCTCCAGTATCTGTTCAGGCTGCAACAGGGTATCGTCGACAAAAAGAACCACTGCGGATGGCATTTGTGTATGCACCCAACGGCATCCATATGACGAATTGGACGCCACAGGAAGAGGGTAATGGATATAAACTACCCCCAACTCTTGAACCACTTCGTGAGTTACAAAACGACTTCAGTATTCTCAGTGGTCTCGCCCAATATCATGCCAATGCGAATGGTGATGGAGGTGGTGATCATGCCAGAGCCATGGCAACCTTCTTAACGGGCGCCCAGGCGAGAAAGACAAATGGTGTTGATATTAAAGCCGGTGTATCGGTTGATCAGATTGCTGCCGCTGCTGCGGGAAGACGCACGCGATTTGCATCACTCGAGATAGGTGCTGAAGGTGGCAAAACAAGTGGGAGTTGTGATTCTGGATATAGTTGCGCGTACTCCTCAACAATTTCTTGGAAGAGTGAAAATCAACCTGTTCCGAAAGAAAAAGATCCACGACTTATTTTTGAACGATTGTTTGAAGGAACACGTGCCGGTGAATCAAAACAGATGCGAGCAAATCGGCTGAAGTTTAGTCGGAGTATTCTGGATTTTGCACTCGATGATGCAAAACGGTTGCAACAGGTGGTTGGACAGGCAGATAAGCGAAAACTTGACGAATACCTCACAAGCGTTCGAGAACTTGAGCAGCGGGTCCAAAGAACATCACAGGATGAATCAACCAGTACAAAAAAAATGACAAAGCCGGATGGTATTCCTGACAGCTATCGGGATCATCTGCGGTTACTTGCAGATCTTCTCGTTATGGCGTTTCAGG
>JABAAH010000171.1 GCA_014238855.1 Planctomycetota bacterium | reverse complement strand
ATGGATATCTGATTGGTCCAGGTGCGGATCTAGCTAGCGCGACCCTGACCGGTGCGGACCTGAACGGTGCGGATCTAACTAGCGCGATCCTGCCCGATGCAGTGCTGAACGGTGCGATCCTGACCAATGCAACCCTGGCATATGCACAGCTTAGAGGGGTAAACCTGACTGATGCGGTCCTGACTAATGCAGACCTGACCGGTGCGTCCCTGTTCGAAGCAACCCTGACCAACGCGAACCTGACCGGTGCGACCCTGATCGGAGCGACTTTAACAGACGCGCCTAATGCGAACCTGACCAATGCGAACCTGACCAATGCGGATCTAACCAATGCGGATCTGACCGGTGCGACCCTGACCGGTGCGACCCTGACCGGTGTTAGATCCGGTGGCATAACAACTACGGCCTACACCACAGGCGATCCTCTGCCTGTATTGCCTACCGACTGGAAACTTATAAATGGATATCTGGTTGGTCCAGGTGCGGATCTAGCTAGCGCGACCCTGACCGGTGCGGATCTGACCGGTGCGAACCTGAACGGTGCGGATCTAACAGGAGCAAACCTGACTGGTGCGACCTTAACGGGTGTGACTGGTGCCGCGAAATATAATTCGGCAACAATCCTTCCTACTGGTTTTGATCCAGTTGCAGCAGGGTGGACGTTGGTTAGCTAGTACGTGGTGAGTGCTCAGCACATCGTGGCCCACTTGTTACCATTCCCTTCCACTGTTGATCTCAATCGACGGAGAGGAAGAGTTTACGCTCACCTCGGAATTTCTGAGTTGTCGTATGGGCAGGCAGGCAGTTCACGCATAGGCACCTCAGGGGGCGGACAGTGCAAGGAAAGGGTG
>JABAAH010000170.1:486-857 GCA_014238855.1 Planctomycetota bacterium | reverse complement strand
CCTCGCTCATTGAGCGTCCTGAGGACATCCTGTTGCATCCAGTTGCTTGCTACTTTTCCTTCACCAACGCGTGTGGCCAGATCTTCGAAATATCGAACAAGTTCAGGGCCTTGATTGACCAGAACACCTGCGTCGTTGGCAGGTATCTTCCATCGGTCTGCAAGCGTTTTTCGTAAGACTGCTGGTGGCTCGCCCATTGATGAACGAATGGTTGTAACCTGTTCTTCAGTTACGGTGACTGGAACGAGATCTGGCTCTGGGAAATATCGATAGTCACTCGACTCTTCCTTATGTCGCTGTCCCCGCGTGACTCCTGCAGAATCGTCCCATCCACGTGTTTGTTTTGGCATGCTGCCGATCTCAGCTTTGGT
>JABAAH010000170.1:0-476 GCA_014238855.1 Planctomycetota bacterium | reverse complement strand
CCACTGCCGCTCCGTTTCGTATACCAAAGCCCGTTCCACAGAACGGAATGAGTTCATATTTTTGATTTCAACGATAGGGGTTTTGGCAAGACGTCCATCTTCCTGTGGGATATGAAGATTGACGTTAGCATCCACACGAAGGCTGCCCTCTTGCATGTTGCAGTCGCTTACGCCGAGATAGACCAGCAGCAGTTTCAGTTCGTTGAGCCAGGCCCTCGCTTCTTCTGCACTTCGGAGGTCTGGTTCTGTGACAATTTCGCAAAGCGGTGTGCCCGTTCGGTTCAGGTCGATACGACTATCAGCAGTGCCGGCAGTTTCATCATGCATACTTTTACCAGCATCTTCTTCAAGATGCACTCGCGTGATGCGAACGGTTCTTGGCTCGAAGGCTCCTTTTGGGTCGCAGACCTCAAGATGCCCTTCGTATGAAAATGGCAGATCAAATTGGCTGATCTGGTATCCCTTTGGGAGATCAG